>CAUSAG010000064.1:0-2844 GCA_963529665.1 uncultured Kingella sp. | reverse complement strand
TCGCGCAGGGCGATGAGTTTGCCGTGGAAGAAATGCCCGCTTTCGGGGATAACGATGAGCGGGAGGTCTTGCGCGGCGCACCATGCTAGGGGTTTGGCGATGTCTACTACTTCATCTTTTTCGCCGTGGATGATAAGGGTTTTTTGCACGTCGGGCGCGGGCGGCGTGGGCAGGGCGTAGTGGTTGATGGCGGCGCCGATGAGCAGCAGTAGGTCGGGTTGGCGCGCTTGGGCGGCGAAGGTGGCGACGTAGCCGCCGAATGAGAAGCCTGAGATGGCGAGTTGGGCGGCGTTGGGGTGTTGGGCGCGGGCGTAGTCAATCACGGCGATGCAGTCGTCGGTTTCGCCTGTGCCTTCGCTGTATTGCCCTGCGCTGTTGCCTGTGCCGCGCAGGTTGGGCAGGTAGCAGTGCAAACCCATTTGGGCGAGGCATTTGGCGGCGGTTTGGATGACTTTGTTGGTGAAGGTGCCGCCCTGGGTGGGGTTGGGGTGGTTGATGACGGCGACGCCGCGTTCTGCGCCTTGGGCGGGGAGATAGAGGGTTTCTAGGTTGCCTACTGGGCCGTTGATTTGGATAAGGTTTTGTTGTGCCATGTGGTGGACTCCTTCGGTTGTGTGTGGGATGAGTTTCAGGCTGCCTATGGCGTTGCTTGATGCAGCCTGAAAGGGGTTAGCTGATGATGACTTTGATGCCCAGCGCGGTCATGGCGACGCCGAGTACGCGGTCTATCCAATGCCCTGCTTTTTGGAAGCGTTGGTTGATGGCAGGCATGGAGAGCAGCAGGGCTACTAGGGCGAACCATGCGAATTGCAGCACCATCATCCACGCGCCATACACGGCAAGTTGCCATGTGGGCATGGCGGGGGAGAGCACGATGGTGAAGATGGAGACGAAGTACACGGGGGCTTTGGGGTTGAGCACGTTGCACAGAAAGCCTTTTACCAGCGCGGTTTTGGCGGATTGGGGGGCGGCTTGGGCGGTGCGGATTTCGGTGATTTCGCCTTTGGCTTTGGCGCGGATGCCTTTGTAGCCCAGATAGATAAGGTATGCGCCGCCGATGATTTTGACGGCGGTGAGCAGCCATGCGGCGGAGGCGATAAGGGCGGCCATGCCAAGCACGGAATAGGCGATGTGGATGCCTAGACCCAGCGCTACGCCTAGGCTGCTGATGAGTCCGATGCGTCTGCCTTGGGCGAGAGTTTGTTGGGAGATGAAGACGAAATCGGGACCGGGGGACATGGCGCCGAGAATGTGGATGCCGGTGATTAGGATGAAGCCGTGCCAGAAGGTCATGGGGGATTCCTTATTGGGTATGGAGCGGCGACGGCTCGTCGCCAACAGTTTATTAAAACATGGCTGGTTTACCAAGATAAGATGTCGGCGAGCCGCCGACGCTCCATTGGGGTGTTTTTTCAGGCTGCCTTTATTTACAGGATTAGGCTATCTGAAAATGGGATTTGCGCTTTGTGGTTAGCTTTGAGTGTAGTGTTTACCTTTGCGCCTAATCGCGGCGCGGCGACTTACTTTCTTTGCTTCGCCAAAGAAAGTAAGCAAAGAAAGGCGACCCCGACGTGCAGGTTTGGCTGCGCCAAACTTCCCTCACTCCGCATCCTTTTTTCGGCGCGTGCGAACTAGCCGCGCTTCGCGCGTCGTCGAACAAGCGCACGCTTGTTTCCGAAAAAAGGATGCTGCGTTCGGCTGGACGTAGGGGAGTGGGCAGTAGTGTCAAACGTTTGTGATGGATTAACCAAATAAGGGGCAGCCTGAAAATGGGATTTCTACTTTCAGGCTGCCTTTTTTAGGTGGGCTTTGTGGCAGCCTGAAATGGATATGGAGCGACGACGGCTCGTCGCCAACAGTTTATTAAAACATGGCTGGTTTACCAAGATAAGATGTCGGAGAGCCGCCAACGTTCCATTGTGGGTTTGTTTCAGGCTGCCTTTGTTTGTAGGATAAGGCAGCGTGAAAACAGATTTGCGCTGTGTCGCAAACATTGTCTGCAATTCGCAATCTGCTTTCCGCTTCACAACTCTGTTTCCTTAGGAATACTGCCTATCAGTAAAGCAACGAAGGCAGCCTGAAAACGAGTTTTGCCCTTCACAACTCGCAACAAGCAAAGCACGAGCAACAGCTCACCATCCGCTTTTCAGGTTGTCTAAAACTGTTCAAACCATGCCAGCAGGATTTGGGGCAGCCAGCGCAGGTGTCCGCGCCCGCTGCCGCTCACGAAGCCTGCGTGTCCGCCGTGTTGCGGTTGCAATAGTTGCACGCTGGGGGAGATGTCGCGGTGTTGGGGCAGGTAGGTGGCGGGGTAGAAGGGGTCGTTTTGGGCGTTAATCAGCAGGGTGGGGATGGCGATGTTTTTTAAATGGGGGTGGGACGATGCGCGGCGGTAGTAGTCGTGGCGGTCGGTGTAGCCGTGCATGGGGGCGGTGTAGGTGTCGTCGAATGCGCCGAGACTGCGGATGGGGCGGCTGCTGGGTGGGACTTTTTTGAGCAGGGTGTGGAGAAAATAGGGGGTGTAGAGCAGGTAGGGGAGTCCGTGTTGCAGGGTGTGGGCGGATGCGGCGAGATTAAAGGGGGTGGAAACGGTGGCGGCGGCGCGTGGCAGGGCGGCGTTGCCTTGTTCGCCAAGGTATTTGGCGAGCACGTTGCCGCCGAGTGATACGCCGACGACGTATAGTGTGGTGTAGCGCTCGGCGAGTTGGGCGAGCATGTGGGCGAGTTCGGGGGTGTCGCCGCTGTGGTACATGCGTTTGGATGAGACGCCGCCGCAGCTGCGAAAGTGTGGGGTTACGCTGTGCCAGCCGTGGGCGTGGGCGGCGTGGGCGAGTTCAACGGCGT
>CAUSAG010000063.1:0-2918 GCA_963529665.1 uncultured Kingella sp. | reverse complement strand
CCCCATGCCCCTGCAATCCGGCGGCTACACCTTCAAGCCGCATGAAATGCCCTTTATGCCGGGTTCGCCCGCCTCGCCCGAGCATCCGAAAAAGCGGCGGCTCGCGTATCTTGCCATCGGTTTATTACTCGCGCTGTCGTCGGGCTTCCAAAACGGGCTGCTCACCGCCTCGCTGCCGCAGCTACGCGGCGATTTGTCGCTCGATTTGCAGCAGGGCGGCTGGATTCAGGCGGCGTATTTCATGGCTTACGCCTGCATGAGCGTCCTCTTTTTCAAAGTCCGCAAGGCGTATGGCCTGCAACGCTTCGTCCGCATCACCCTGTTCGCCCAGCTTGCCGCCAGCCTACTGCAACTGGTTTATCACCATTACGAAGTGCAACTCATCGCGTGTGTTGCCGCCGCCATCGCCGCCAGCGGCCTGCTGGTGCTGTCGATTTACTACATGATGCAGGGCTTTACCGGCACGAAAAAGCTGGTCGGGCTGGTGTTCGGGCTGGGTCTGATGCAGGTCGGCACGCCGCTGGCGCAGAGCCTCGTGCCGCTGCTGTATGGCGACGGCAACCTCAACGGCGTGTTCGCCTTTCAGGCTACCCTCGCGCTCGCCTGCACCGCCTGCCTGTTCGCCCTGCCGCTGCCGCCCGGCATCACCGTGCGCAAATCGTTCACGCTGACCGACGCGCTCAGCTTTACCCTGTTCGCCTCCGGCATCGCGCTGTTGTGCGCCTTTCTCGTGCAGGGGCGCACGGTGTGGTGGACGACGCAGTGGCTCGGCTGGCTGCTCGCGGGCGGTGTGGGGCTGACGGGGCTGGCGTTGTACATCGAATCGACGCGGCACAAGCCGATGCTGGACTGGCACTGGATGACCGTGCCGCAAATCCTCATCTTCGCCGTGATGGGCGTGATGGCGCGGCTCTTGACCTCGGAGCAGACCGTCGGCGCGGCGGGGCTGATGGGCGCGGTGGGCGTGGGCAGCGCGCAGATGAGCACGTTTTACCTGATTGTTGCGGGCGGAATGCTGGCGGGTGTGGTCGGCAGCCTGATTTTGCTGGATATCAACGACATCCGCCGCCCCGTGATGGTTGCGCTCGCCTGTTTCGCCCTCGGTGCGTGGCTGGAAATCGGCGTGGGCATGCAGACCCGCCCCGCGCAACTTTATTTCAGCCAGTTTATCGTTGCCTTTGCCTCGCTGCTGTTTATGGGGCCGATGATGCTTGAAGGCGCACTGCGCGCGCTGGCGAAAAGCCCCGACCACATGATGAGCTTCTCCGCCGTGTTCGGCCTGTCGCAAACCCTCGGCGGGCTGGCGGGTGCGGCGGCATTCAGCGCGTTTTTAACTTACCGCACCCGCGACCACCTCGCCGCCATCGCGCAAAACCTGACCCTCTCCAACCCCGCGCTCGCCGCCGACATCCAGCGCAACGCCGCCGCCCTCTCCGCCACCCTCTCCGACCCGGTGCTGCTGCAAGGCCGCGCCGTCTCGCAAATCACCGCGCAGGCGGGCAAAGAAGCGTCGGTGGCGGCATACAGCGACCTGTTCGCGCTGCTGGCGGCGATGGCGGCGGTATCGACCCTCGTCGCCGTCGCCCTGTGGCTGTACCGCCGTTATTACAAGATTGATATTCTGGCGGCGGAGAAGGCGAAAGTGTTTGCGGCGTTGGGGAAATAGTGTTTCAGACAGCATTAAAGGCAGCCTGAAAACCACCGCACCAACCCATTAACCGAATCAACCCCCAAATCAACGGAAAGCAAAAAATGTCCCAACCCGACACCCCCGAACAACCCGACACCGAATCCCAAAAAACCGCCGTGCCGCAGCCCGAGATGCAGCCTGAAACGTCGTCTGAAACCCCGTCCGAGCCGCAAGAGCCCGCCCAATGGCAGCCTGAAAAACACCGTTTCGGCAGCATCGGCATACTCGCCGCCAGCGCAATCGGCGTGGTGCTTGCCCTGTATGCCTTCCGCCTGCCGCCCTTCGGCATGGGCGAGGTTTACACCAACAACGCCTATGTGCGCGGCAGCGTAACCGCCGTCAGCCCGCGCGTGGGCGGCTATGTGCAGAAAGTGCTGGTGCGCGATTTTGACAACGTAAAAGCAGGGCAGCCGCTGGTGGAAATCGACCCCGCGCCCTACCGCGCCCTACCGCGCCAAAGTCGCCCAAGCCGAAGCTGGGCTGGCGGGGCAGCAGGCGGCGTTGAACAAAACCGCGCAGGACAAAGCCTCCGCCCTCGCCGTCTCCAAAGCCAACCAAGCCGCGATTGACAACGCCCGCGCCCAGCTTGACCGCGCCCGCCGCGAATGGCAGCGCATACAGGCGGTGAGTGCCGATGCCGTGTCGCAAAGCAGCCGCGATGCCGCGCAAACCGCCGTTAAACAAGCCGAAGCGGGCCTGAAACAGGCGCAGGAGCAATACGCCGTGGCGCAGCAGAACATCATCAACACGGGCGTAGGGCGCGAGGGCGCACAGGCGGGCATCGCCAACGCGCAAGCCCTGCTGGACTTGGCAAAACAGGATTTGGGGCATACTGTGATTTACGCGCCCGCCAGCGGCAAACTCGGCGAAGTCAGCGTAAAACAAGGGCAGCTTGTGAGCGCGGGCACGCAGCTGATGTCCGTCGTGCCGCCCGAACGCTGGATCATCGCCAACATCAAAGAAACCGATATGGCCAACGTGAAAATCGGGCAGAGTGCCAGCGTGAGTATCGACGCACTCGGCGGCAAGGCGTTCAGCGGCAAAGTCGCCGAAATCTCGCCCGCCACCGCTTCCGAATTCAGCCTGATTAAAGCCGACAGCGGCACGGGCAACTTCGTCAAAATCGCCCAACGCATCGCCGTAAAAATCGTATTTGACGCAGGGCAACAGGATTTGGAACGCCTCGCGCCGGGGATGTCGGCGGAAGTGAACATTGCTACGAAGTAAG
>CAUSAG010000062.1:0-2964 GCA_963529665.1 uncultured Kingella sp. | reverse complement strand
CCATCCTAGACAACCGCATCACCACCCAACGCTACGGACAGCAAATGCTCGCCTGTTTGCCGCCGTTTAAACGGCTCGGGTAACCCCCGCGCATACGGTTTCAGGCTGCCTATTGTGTGTGTCGCATACACAATAGGCAGCCTGAAACCGTAGCGGAGTTGCGAAGTTAAAAACAATGGCCATCTGAAAATTTCAGATGGCCATTGTGTTAGAGAATGCTTATTCATGAAGATTGCATTGCAACCGTTTTGCTTTTATTTCTTCCTACCAAAAATCAGTGACAACACCGATAAAATCAGGAAACCGACAAACAAGATTTTGGCGATACCTGCAGCACTACCTGCAATACCGCCAAAACCCAATACCGCTGCAATAATGGCGATTATGAAAAAAACCACTGCATAATGAAGCATAATTTTTCCTTTCAGCGAATGTACAAAAGGCCGGCAAAGCCGACCGTTTCTCCAGCTCTCTAGGTTATTTAACGATCTGAATCGCTCAACCAGTCATCAATCTCTTTTTCAGCTTCTTCCTTGGTGCGGCCATAACGTTCTTGGATTTTACCAACCAACTGATCACGTTTGCCTTCAACGATATCCAAATCGTCATTGGTCAGCTCGCCCCATTTTTCTTTGACTTTACCTTTAAGCTGTGTCCATTTACCTTTGAAAATATCTTCATTCATATTACACTATCCTTATCTTAAGATTAATAGAAAGGTACTCACGGCCTTTTCATGACCGCTTGTGTCAAATCTTATCTGATAATTTCTTAATTAGCAAGCGTAGGGTGGGCACTCGCTGCCCACGCGTCTGTTCTGGCTGTCGCCGAAGGCAGCTGGAAAGCAAACGCAGGTCGGGTTATGTTTTAGACTTTTCAGCTTCGGGTAAAAACAAAAACCCAAAGGCAGCCTGAACGGGTTTCAGGCTGCCTTAGGGAGACATGGAACGCGTGGGCAGCAAGTGCCCACCCTACGCTTGCTGCTGACAAAAACTGACACAGCTATGGCGTATCATGGCGGCACTTCAGGCTACCTGAAAGCACAATCAACTGTTTTAAAAGGAAACATCATGAGCAAGATTACCCTCTATACCGCCAACCCCTCGCGCAGCGGCAATGTGCAATGGATGCTGGCCGAATGCGGCGCGGATTATGACACCGTGACGCTGGATTACCCGCAGCTCAAAGAGGCGGATTATTTGGCCATCAACCCGATGGGCAAAGTGCCTGCCATTACGCACGCCGGGCAAGTGATTACCGAGCTGCCCGCCATCCTCACCTATCTGGCCGAACTTTTCCCCGAAAAACGGCTGATCCCGGCTGCTGGCACGCCGGAGCGCGGGCAATACTACCGCTGGCTGTCGTTTGGTTCTCAGCTCGAATACGCCATTCTCGACCGCTGGCGTCAAGTGCCGCAGAGCGAGGAATGGCGCCGTTCCCTCGGCTACGGCGATTTCGATACCGCGCTGCATACCCTGCAAACCCTGCTGGCCGACGGCCGCGAATACGCCGTGGGACAACATTTCAGCGCGCTCGATATATACCTGACCGCCTTCTTGGCTTGGGGTATGTTCCGCGCCCAAGTGCTGCCAAACGTTGAGCCGTTTGCGAGCTATATGCAGCGCCATCTGCAGCGTCCGGCAGCGCAGGTTCTTAAGAAATAAGGCGTTGGCACGAAAAAAGGCAGCCTGAAAGTTTCAGGCTGCCTGAGATGTGGAAATCAACAGCGTTGTTTACACTTTTCGGATTTTGGATGCAGACAAGTTTGGCGGGTTTCGCAGGTTGTCAAGAATGCCGCAAGGCACGGCGAAGCCGCATGGTTCTTGATAATCTGCGAAAGCTGCTAAATCATCATGCAGCCAAAAAACGAAAGCTAGGCAGCCTGAAAAAGTGTAAAAAACGCGACCTTTTCCAACACCTCTGTAAATAAAGGCAGCCTGAAAGCCACCCCAATGGAGCGTCGGCGGCTCGCCGACATCTCGTATCTTGGCAAATCAGCCATCTCTATTTAACAAGCAACGTGGCGGCGAGCCATCGCCGCTCCAACCTTTTTCAGGCTGCCAATATTTACTGCGTTACCACCGCGCGAATCAATTTCTCCGCATTCGCCAGCGTGTTTTCCACTTCGCTGTATTCAATGCGGCTGCCGTCAATCAAGGCGCGAGTGTCGGTGAACACGGCTTGCACGCCTGCTGGTGTTTGCGTTACCAGCACGCGCAGCGGCAGTTGCAACGCGAAGGCGGGGTCTTTCACCATCAGCGGCGTGCCTGCTTTGGGTGTGCCAAACACGATTACGGTAGCGGGCTGCATTTCTAAGCCGTTTTGGCGGGCGGCGGCGCGGTGGTCAATCACCGCAAACACGGTCATGCCTTTGGCTTGGATGGCGTTTTGCAGACGCGTTACCGTTTCGTCAAAGCTGTATTGGCTGGCAACGCTGTGGATGCGTGGTGTGGCGGTTGCTTGCTCGGGAGGCGCAGCGGGCGCGGTATTTTGGGCGCAGGCGGCAAGCGTGGCGGTGGTGGCTAGGGCGGTAAGCGTAGATTTCATGGTTTTTTCCTTAGGCTATGTTTTAGTAAATGATTGATGAAAGAAATTAACTTGAATATATTCAATGAAATATATTTGTCTTTTGATTGAAAAAGAATTGTATTTTACCTTGAAAATAATTTAAATCAATCATATTTTAAAACACAGCCTTTCCTTATCAACAATCAACAGGGTTACAAGATTGAGACAGCCTGAAAATAGGTTTACACGTTTTCAGGCTGCCTATTCATTACGCCGCGCTAATCTTCGCCACAATCTCGCTCAGCGGCACGCTCTCTGTTTCGCCGCTGCGGCGGTGGGCGTATTCCACATTGCCGTCTTTGAGCGCGCGGTCGCCAATCACGATGCGGTGCGGGATGCCGAGCAGTTCACTGTCGTTGAGCAACACGCCTGCGCGTTCGTCGCGGTCGTCCAGCA
>CAUSAG010000061.1:0-3004 GCA_963529665.1 uncultured Kingella sp. | reverse complement strand
AAAGCCGATGGCAGCCACGGCGCGGGCTTGCTGGGCTACACGCCTGCCGATGAGTTTGTGGCTTGGTATCGGGCGCAGGCGAAGTAGGCAGCCTGAAAAAGGCTTAAACGACGGGGCGGATTAGGGCGCGCAAGGCTCGGTGAACGAAATGTGCAGCGCAATCCGCCCTGTTTTATTGCGGGCTTGATGGGTTTTCAGGCTGCCATTAGGTTAAACAAGGGCAGCCTGAAACCCAAACCCCGATATAATTCTCTCCTTTTTTAATCTTTCCCCTCCACCATGTTCCCCAAACTTGACCGCCTCTGGCAAATCCCCGCCGTCTATTGCCTCCTGCTCACCGCCCTCGCCCTGGCCACCCCGCTCACTTTCGCTCCCTATTACCAATTCTGGCTGATGCCGCTGCTGTTTGGCGGCTTGGTGCGCCTGATTGAGCTTAAACCGCATCGCGCCGTGCGTTCTGCTTACTGGTTCGGCTTGGTTGGCTACACCGCGCAATTTTGGTGGATACATACCGCGCTGCACGACATCGCCAAGCTGCCCGAATATTTCGCCATTCCGCTCACCCTGCTGCTGCCCGCCTTTTTGGGGCTGTATCCCGCGCTGGCCTTTTGGCTCTACCGCCATTTCAGGCTGCCGCGCACCATCGGGCTAGGCATTGGCTTGCCCGTGCTGTGGACGCTCACCGAGTTCGCGCGCGAACGCTTGCTCACAGGCTTTGGCTGGGGGGCACTGGGCTATTCGCAAATCGCCGATAACAGCCCGCTGGGAGGCTTCGCCCCGCTGGGCGGCATCCATTTGGTTACCTTTGCCACCGCGCTGGTGGGCACATGGCTGGTGTTGCTGGTCAACAATCAACACGCCAAACAACGCATCGGCGCAGGCATCGGCATCGCCGCCGTCTTGCTTTCTGGCTGGCTACTGCGCGGCGTTTCGTTTACCCAGCCCGTTGGCGCGCCGACTACCGTTGCCCTCGCGCAAGGCAACATTGAACAACGGCTCAAATTCCAAAACAACCAAATCCTGCCTACTTACCAACGCTATCTGGAACAAGTTGCCAGCACCCGTGCCCAAATCGTTATCCTGCCCGAAACCGCATTCCCTGTGTTTTTGCAAAACACCCCCAGCGAAATCATCCAAGAATTCGCCCAAACCGCGCGCCACAACGGCAGCAGCCTAGCCGTTGGCATGCCGATATTTACCCCCGATGGCGAAAATTATCTTAACGCCGTGGTCAATCTCACCGACTACACCCCCGAAAGGCAGCCTGAAACGCTCCCTGCCTACGCCAAAAACCACCTTGTACCCTTTGGCGAATACAAACCGCTCAAACCCATCACCCAATTTCTCTACAACGCCATGAATATGCCCTTGGGCGATTTTCAACAAGGCGGCGCGGCGCAAGCGCCGTTTAGCATGGCAAACCAAAAAGTCGCCTTCAACATCTGCTACGAAGACGGCTTTGGCGACGAGCTGATTGCTTCCGCGCGACAAGCCACGCTGTTGGCAAACGCCAGCAATATGGCGTGGTACGGCGATTCCAACGCCATGTGGCAACAGCTGCAACAATCGCAAACCCGCGCGCTGGAACTCGGGCGCTATATGGTTCGCGCCACCAACACCGGCGCAACCGCCATCGTTTCGCCGCAGGGCAGCATCGTGCAACAAACCACGCCCAACACCATCGCCGTGCTAGAAGGCAGCGTGCAAGGCATGACGGGCGAAACGCCGTTTATGAAACTTGGCGGCTCGCTGCCACTTATCGGCTTGCTCGCGGCCATCGCCGTATGGCTCAAATGGCGGTTTCGGCAGCCTGAAAACGGTTAACCACACGATTTCTATCAGCCCATATTTTCAGGCTGCCACACCACACACCAAAGGCAGCCTGAAAACCATTAACCGCGTATAATCCGCGCCTTTGTTATTTTGAGTACCCACCATGTTTAGAACCCTACTCGGCGGCAAAATCCACCGCGCCACCGTAACCCAAGCCGACTTAAACTACGTCGGCAGCATCACCATAGACCAAGACTTGCTAGACGCAGCAGGCATTTGCGTAAACGAAAAAGTGCAAATCGTAAACAACAACAACGGCGCACGCTTGGAAACCTACACCATCGCAGGCGAGCGCGGCAGCGGCATCGTCTGCCTAAACGGCGCAGCCGCACGGCTGGTACAAGCGGGCGATATTGTGATCATTATGTCGTATGTGATGCTGTCTGAGCCTGAAATTGCCAGCCATCAGCCCAAAGTGGTGCTGGTGGATGCGACAAACAAAATCCGCGACATCATTCATTACGAGCCTGCTAACACGGTTTTGTAGTTTTTGATAACCGCGGTTGAAGCGCCCATCGGCAGCCTGAAAAATTCGCAAAACGCGTTTGCCCAATCAAAAACAAAAACACGTTTCGCCATTTAGCCAAACGTGTTTTCTATATTTTTAACGGCAAAGGCAGCCTGAAAATGAGTTTACGCGCTCCTGCAAAGCCAAAACCGCTAATCGCATCCATTAAGCAAATTAAGTTCCCAACAACCAAATCCCACCACTATTTTTGATATAGTAAGCCCCCACACTCGTTCGCATTCCAGAAAGCGCATCATGATCAGCAAATCCGAATACCAAACCCAAGCCGCGCAAGGCTATAACCGCATTCCGCTGGTGCAAGAACTGCTCGCCGATTTAGACACGCCGCTGTCGCTGTATCTGAAACTCGCCAACCAGCCGTTTAGCTATCTACTGGAATCGGTGGTGGGCGGCGAACGCTTTGGGCGGTATTCCTTTATCGGGCTGCCCTGCCGCGACTACATCAAAGTATCGGGCAATCGCACCGAAATCTACCAAAATCACCAACTGATTCAAACTCACGATGGCAACCCGTTGGCGGTGATTGAGCAATACCACGCCCAATTCAAAACGCCCGAAATTCCCAGCCTACCCCGTTTCACAGGCGGCTTGGTGGGCTATTTTGGCTACGAGAGCATTTATCATTTTGAACACATCGCCCAT
>CAUSAG010000060.1:0-3216 GCA_963529665.1 uncultured Kingella sp. | reverse complement strand
GACGCCATGGCCAAGCTGCAAGATGTGTTCAGCCTTGACTATGACCAAGCGCATCCCGACAAAATCGATGCCGACATCCGTGCCAATACGCAGGCGTCGGGAACCAATATGTGGGTACTGATGTTTGCCATTGCGGTGGCGAGTATCGGTTTGAATGTAAACAGCACGGCGGTAGTGATTGGAGCCATGTTGATTTCCCCGTTGATGGGGCCGATCGTCGGTGTAGGTTACGGTTTGGCGGTAGGCGATACTGCACTGATCCGCCAAGCGGTGCGCAATCTTACCGTATGCGTTGCCATCAGTTTGATTACCGCCACACTGTATTTCCTGCTCACTCCGCTGAAAGAAGCGCAAAGCGAGCTTTTGGCGCGTACTCAGCCGACCATCTGGGATGTATTGATTGCCTTTTTCGGTGGTGGCGCAGGCATTGTGGCCCTGACCCGAAAAGAAGGAGGCAACGCCATACCGGGCGTGGCGATTGCCACCGCACTGATGCCGCCCCTGTGTACCGCGGGTTACGGATTGGCACACGGTAACTGGCACTATTTTTTCGGTGCTTTTTATCTGTTTTCCATCAACTGTGTATTCATCGCTTTTGCCACCTTGCTGGTTTCCAAACTGCTCAAGCTGCCGCGCAGGGGGCTGGTAACCGAATCCAAACGCAGGCTGCACAGTATTATTATTACCGCCATCGTGCTGGCTGTGATGATTCCGAGCGGCTATATGGCCTCAGAGTTGGTACGCCAGGAATTGTTCAACACCAAAGCCAACGCCGCCATCGCCACCGTGCAGCAGCATGAAGGGTTTTTGGTGCTGCGTAAGATATTGAACCACAAACAGTATACGGTTGAGCTGATTGTCAACGGAACGGGAAATGCCGATAAAATTACCGCCCTGCTGGTTAAAAGTCTGGAAGCGGCAGGCGTGAAAGAGCCGCAAGTGAAAGTAGCCTATGCGGGGGGAGACGGTGAAGAAACAGCAGAAGGGTTGACAGATAAAGCCGCCAGTAGCGTAGATACAGCAGTACTGAGGGAAATAAAGGCCCAATATCCCGAAGCGGAAAAAATCGTTGTCGGACGCAGCGTGGTTTGGGAGAAAACGCAAACGGCTCCCACTACACAGGAGCAGCCTGAAAGCAGTCCAAACAAACCGGCGGACATCAATAACAATATCGTCGTGGTTTTGCTCGAATTCACCCAACCTCTGCCCGCCAAAGACCGCGAAAGGTTACAGGCGTGGTTGAACCAGCGTTATGAAGGTACAGCGGTGCGCTTGTTGATCAATACCAAAGTTTTGGACAAATAGGCCATTATCTAAGGGGCTGTCCTAGTTATCTAGGACAGCCCCAAGAATTGATTTGGGATAATCATTCAAAAGTGATGTATGATTTTGATTTGATTCCGAAAGAGTTGATTAAGTAGTTGCTGTTTAGCGGCGTTTTTATGTCAAAAGGCAGCCTGAAAACGGCTTTTACTCTTTTCAGACTGCCTGAGTTTATTCATTTATAAAAGGAAATCACCATGAGCAATCCCCATCTCGCCGAAATCCACGCCCTGCGCCAAAACGTCCGCCAATTTTGGGCGGCATGGCAGCAGCAAGAAGCCGAGCTGTTGCAACTGGGCGATATAGATTTTGTGGAACAAGCCAATGATTTGCTGCACCAATTTTGCCAAGAGTGTATTGTGGAATTGGACGGAGTTGCGCCCGACTCCAAGGAATTGCCCTGCTTGGTTTTTTCTGCAGGCGGCATCCGCGAGCATTTTCCGCAAGTGCAGGCTTTGGCGGAATTGGCGCAAACCCAGCGTTATCAGGTTCGCGCGTTCCGCTCGCCGCAGGGCAGTGTTGCATCCGATTTTGCCATCGAGATAGACGGCTTTCATTTGAGCGCGAGCGACATCACCGTCGCCTTGGACGAATGGCGGATGCTGCCCACGCTTGAAATCGCGTTCACCCGCCCCATCCCCGATGATATGCGCGACCGCGCGCAAAACATGGCATTCATCATGCTGGACCATATTGTTGGCGAATGGGCAGCTGCCGTTAAAATCGGCGCGGTGGATTTTGTGAACGAAATCGCGCCCGAACGTGCCCTCGCGTTCGCCGAGCTGCCCGAAAAGCTCAACCAAATGTGGCGCGAACTGGGCTACACAGGCGTTTACCCCGAGCCGGAATGGCAGTTTGGCACATACCAAATTGAAGAAGACGAAGCCGAAGAACAGGACGCTTTGATACTGATGCGCAACGAATCCGCCGCCAGCCTGCTCGGTCGCGCCGATATGGGCTGGGTGGTGTATGTAGAAGCGCAGTTGGGCAGCAAAGCCGATTTGGATGCGGTTTACGAACTGCAAGACAAAATTGAAGCCGAAGCCAGTCTGAACCAACAAGGCATTTTCGCATTAAGCATTATGAACATGACCGAAGGCACACGCTGTATGTGTTACAGCACCAGCAATCCTGCTGGATTGGTAGAAAAAGCGTTTGCGCTGTGCGAACAATGTCCCTTGCTGACTACCATAAGCTGCCAATACGACCCCAACTGGTCTTATTACCGCTTCTGATTTTGTGCACGATAAAGGCAGCCTGAAAACGCCCAATGCCATGCTTACAAGCCTGCTTGTTGCCCGTTTCAGGCTGCCTATAACGTGCGCCACAACACAAAAACCAATCTGAATACAATCACTTCACACTCGCACCCAAAATGATAGAAATCAAAAATCTCACCCTGCAACGCGGCAGCAAAATCCTGCTGGACAACGCCACCGCCACCATCAACCCCCGCCAGCGCGTCGGCTTAATCGGCAAAAACGGCACGGGCAAATCCAGCCTGTTTGCGCTGATTAAAGGCGAAATCGGGCAAGACAAAGGCGATTTGCTGCTGCCCAAAACATGGAAGCTCGCCGCCGTCGCCCAAGAAACGCCCGCGCTTGACACCACCGCGCTGGATTATGTGTTGCAAGGCGATGCCGAGTTACAGCATTTTCAGGCTGCCTTAGCCGCCGCCGAAGCCGATAACGATGGCATGAAACAAGCCGAATGGCACGCCAAATTAGACGAAATTGATGCCTACTCCGCGCCCGCCCGCGCCGCCAAATTATTGAGCGGGTTAGGTTTTTCGCAAGAAGAACACGCCAAGCCCGTCAAGGCCTTTTCGGGCGGCTGGCGGATGCGGCTCAACCTTGCGCAAGCCCTGATGTGCCGCGCCGATTTGCTGCTGCT
>CAUSAG010000059.1:0-3281 GCA_963529665.1 uncultured Kingella sp. | reverse complement strand
TTGATTGAGCTGCCTTCGGGCGTGGTGGGCGCGGCGTTGGGGACGATTTTGCTGCCGAGTTTGTCTAAACACGCGGCAGCGAATAATGCGGCGGAGTTTTCGGCTCTGGTGGATTGGGGGCTGCGCTTGTGTTTGCTGCTGATTTTGCCTGCGGCGGTGGGCTTGATGGTGGTGGGGTTTCCGCTGGTGGCGACGTTGTTTATGTACCGCGAAGTGTCGCTGCACGATGCTTGGATGATTCAAAACGCGCTGGCGGCGGCGGCGCTGGGCTTGCCTGCGATGATGATGGTGAAGATTTTTGCCCCTGCGTTTTATGCGCGCAAAAATGTGAAAACGCCCGCCAAGGTGGCGGTGATTTCGCTGGTGTGCACGCAGTTGTTTAATTTGCTTTTGGTGTGGCACTGGCAACACGTTGGGCTGGCGCTGGCGGTGGCGCTGGGGCAGGTGGTGAATGCTGGGCTGTTGTTTACCATGCTGCGCCTGCATGAAGTATATGCGCCGCAGATGGAATGGAAGCGCTTTTTGCGGCGGCTGGCGATTGCGCTGGCGGTGATGGTGGGCGGACTGTGGGGCGTTCAGGCTGCCTTTCCTGTGGATTGGGCGGCGTTGGGTGGCGGAATGCGCGCGCTGGTGTTGGCGGGGCTGATGGCGCTGGCGGTGGTTTTATATTTTGGCACGCTGGGGCTGCTGGGTGTGCGTCCGCGCGAGTTTCGGCGGCGTGAAGTGGCGTAGCAAAGGCAGCCTGAAAGCCGCAGGCTTCAACGGAGTTAAAACGAAATTCAGCGCAGCAAAAAACACGTTAGGCGATGGGCTTAACGTGTTTTTTGTTGGATAACAATGGCGCGTATTTGTGATGGAACGTCGGCGGTTCGCCTACATTTGGGTAAATAAGCAATGCTCGTTTAATAAGCCATTTGGCGATGAGCCGTCGCCGCGCCATTTTGGGCTTTCAGGCTGCCTTGGGCGATAAAAAGCGCAATCGCAAATCATCGCGCGTGTTGCCCGATAGCTGCCAAACGGCAGTGTTGGGCATGGGCAGCGCGGTTTGAAAACGGCGAAACGCGCTCATTTGCTCGGATGTGGCAGCCTGAAAACCGAGCAGCCGCCATGCCAGCAGCCCAATCCAAATGCCATGCCCAAACAACAAACTGCCATCAGGCAGGCTGTGCCATTGCTGCAAAAATTGTTCTATCCGCTGGTTGAATTGAGCGAAGCTATCCGCGCCGCGCCCTGTGCATTCGTTTACATCGGCGCGTTGCCAATAGGCTTGGGCAAGCGGGCGGCGCTGTTCGCCGTTCATGCCGCCAATCAAATCAATAGACAAGCAGGAGAATTCGTTGAGCGTGGGCAAGACTTGCGGCGTGATGCCGTATTGGGCGCAATAGGGCGCGGCGGTGTCGTGCGTGCGGCGCATTTCGGATGCGAACACGGGGCGGTTTTCAGGCAGCCTGAAAACCAGTTGCGCGGCTTGTTGTTCGCCCAATTCGCTTAATGGGATTTCGCGTTCGGGCAGGCTGATGCCGCCTGCGTTGGCAGCGGATTGGGCATGGCGGATAAGGTAGAGTGTTTTCATGATGCTAGATGCTGTGGGTTGAATGGTGTTGCAGTTTTAGCTTTGCAGGCTGCCTTTTTGCGCTGTCAAAGGCAGCCTGAAAACGAGTTTGCGGGCTTCGGCGAAGCCAAAACGGTTGAACGGTTAAACGGCGTTAGTCTTTCCATGCCAACGCAAGGTTATACAAGGCTTTTTTGTTTTCGCCTGTGATTTTGGCGGCAAGCTCGGCGGCTTGTTTGGTGGGCAATTCGGTGCTCAAAATCCGCATCACGTTTTGCGCGTCTTCGGGCAGCGCGGCGTGTTTTTGCGGCGGCGCGGGGTGGATAATCAACACCATTTCGCCACGCGATTGGTTGCTGTCGGCGGCTAAGGCAGCCTGAATTTCGTTTACGTTGCCCGTTAAAAATGTTTCAAAGGTTTTAGTAATTTCGCGTGCCAACATGATGCGCCGTTGCGGAAAAACCGCCGCCATATCGGCAAGCGTGTCGGCAAGGCGATGCGGTGTTTCAAAGGCGATGATGGGGTAATCGGCGTTTTGCCACGCGGCAAACAGCTTGGCGCGCTCGCTGGATTTGGGCGGCAAAAAGCCGTGAAAATAAAAATTAGGCTCGGCGATGCCTGCCACGCTCAATGCGCCCATCACGGCAGACGCGCCCACCACGGGCACGGTTTTGTAGCCCGCCTCGCGCACCCGCGCCACCAGTTTTGCCCCTGGGTCGCACACGGCAGGCGTGCCCGCATCGGAAATTTGCGCAACGATTTGCCCTGCTGCCAGCGCGGCGATAATTTTGCCCGCCATCTGCTGCTCGTTGTGCTCGCGCACGGAAACCAGCTTGCCTTGAATGCCGTAAGCAGAGAGCAGTTGGGCGGAAACGCGCGTGTCTTCGGCGCAGATTAAATCGGCGCGTTGCAACACGGCAAGGGCGCGCAGCGTGATGTCGGCGAGATTACCGATGGGCGTGGCAACGATGTAGAGCGTGCTGGGGGCAAGGGCGGATTGGGCTTTTTGGAAGTGTTTTTGCATGGTGGGATGGGGTTTCAGGCTGCCTTGGGCTGGTGTTCGGTGCATCAAGGCAGCCTGAAAATGGGTAAACAAAGAAAGGCGGATTGTAACGCTAAATGGGGTTAGGCTGGCTTGTGGTTGGGGGATTTTAAGGCAGCCTGAAACCCATCCGCGCTATAATCCGCATCCCAACAACGCCCCAACGAAAGGCAAGCCATGACCACGCCACCGCTCGGCATCTACCGCCACTACAAAGGCAATCTCTACCAACTGCTGCACATCGCGCGCCATAGTGAAACCGAAGAGCCGCTCGCTGTGTATCGCGCGCTGTATGGCGATTACGGCGTGTGGGTGCGCCCGCTGGCGATGTTTAGCGAAACTGTGGCAACGGCAAACGGCAGCGTGGCGCGGTTTGCGCTGGTTAAGGCGGTGGATTAGCGGCGGCGCGACGCGATAAAAGGCAGCCTGAAAATGGGGTTAATCGTTTTCAGGCTGCCTTTGTTGTTGGGCTGTGGTTGCACGCTTGGGGCGCGGGCGGGAAGGGTGGGGTTACGGCAAACGTGCCCCGCGTGGGTACGCCGCGATACGCGGCGTGGTCTGGCAAAAGATAAGGCAGCCTGAAACTGGGCGAGATAGGGTTTCAACCTTGCGCGTTGCGCTGCGGTATAACTATTTAGCTCTGCATAAGTTCGCATAGCTAAATCAAAGATTTAGATGCTTACTTAT
>CAUSAG010000058.1:0-3341 GCA_963529665.1 uncultured Kingella sp. | reverse complement strand
CAAATTGTGCGCTCTCGCGTGTTTGTTGCGCTGCATATGCACGCGGGCGATGGCAATGTGCACACCAATATCCCTGTGAACTCAGATGATTACGAAATGTTGCAAACCGCGCATCAGGCGGTAAGCCGTATTATGGACATCGCACGCAGCCTGAACGGCGTGATTTCGGGCGAACACGGCATCGGCATCACCAAGCTGGAATTTCTCACCGATGCCGAAATGCAGCCTTTTTGGGACTACAAAGCCAAAATTGACCCCAAAGGGCATTTCAATCGCCACAAGCTGATGCGCGGCGCAGATTTACGCAACGCCTACACGCCCTCGTTTGAACTGCTGGGCTTTGAAAGCCTGATTATGGAGCAGTCGCATCTGGGAAAAATCACCGACGCCATCAAAGACTGCCTGCGCTGCGGCAAATGCAAGCCCGTGTGCAGCACCCACGTTCCCCGTGCCAACTTGCTATACAGCCCGCGCAACAAAATCCTCGGCGTGGGGCTGCTTGCCGAAGCGTTTTTATACGAAGAGCAAACGCGGCGCGGCGTGTCGCTGAAACATTTTGACGAGCTGGGCAACATCGGCGACCACTGCACCGTGTGCCATCGCTGCGTGAAGCCTTGCCCTGTGAACATTGATTTTGGCGATGTAACCGTGGACATCCGCAACTTTTTGCACCAAACGGGGCACACGCATTTCAACCCCGCCGTTGCCGCGGGCATGGCGTTTTTGAATGCCAAAAATCCAACCGTTATCAAAATCTTGCGCGCGGGCGTGGTAACCGCAGGCTTTAAAGCGCAAAACATCGGCTACGATTTGGGGCAGCAGTTCCACATCGGCGCGAACAAGCAAAAACGCGCACCCAAAGCCACCACGCAAAAAGCCCCGCTAAAAGAACAAGTTATCCATTTTGTCAACCGCCCGCTGCCGCGCAATGTGCCGCTGAAAACCGCGCGTTCGCTGCTGGGGCTGGATGGCGATGGCAGCACCGTGCCGATTATCCGCAATCCCAAGCTGCACGAAGATGCCGAAGCGGTGTTCTATTTCCCAGGTTGCGGCTCAGAACGTTTGTTCAGCCAAGTGGGGCTGGCAACGCAAGCTATGCTGTATCACGCGGGCGTGCAAACCGTGTTGCCACCAGGCTATTTGTGCTGCGGTTATCCGCAAGCCGCGCACGGCGATGCAGGCAAAGCCAACGACATGGTTACCGAAAACCGCGTGCTGTTCCACCGCATGGCGAACACCTTGAATTATTTGGATATTAAAACCGTGGTCGTATCCTGCGGTACTTGCTATGACGCACTTGCCGAATACCGCTTTGAAGACATTTTTTCAGGCTGCCGCATTGTGGACATCCACGAATTTTTGCTGGAAAAAAACATCAAGCTAGACGGCGTGGCAGGGCAGCAATACCTGTATCACAACCCCTGCCACACCCCCATCAAAAGCATGGACGGCGCGAAACTCGCCAGCGAGCTGATTGGGCAAAACGTGCCGTTGAGCGACCGCTGCTGCGGCGAAAGCGGAATGTTTGCCGTCAAACGCCCCGACATCGCCACCCAAGTGAAATTCCGCAAGCAAGAGGAAATTGAGAAAAACCTCGCTGCGCTGCCGCAAGGCGAGCCAGTGAAAATGCTCACCTCCTGCCCCGCCTGTTTGCAAGGGTTGAGCCGCTATGCCGAAGACAACAACCTGCCTGCGGACTACATCGTGATTGAAATGGCGAAACGGATTTTGGGCGAGAACTGGCTGAACGAATTTGTGGAAACCGCGAAGAATGGCGGGGTGGAGAAGGTGTTGTTGTAGGCAGAGATAGGCAGCCTGAAAACGGCGTGCAGCCTGTGAGGCAGCCTGAAAATTTAAAATGGCGCGTTGGCGACGCAATAGCCCCATCCAGCTTATTATTCTTTGCCAGTTGCACGGCTTGCCAGCAAGCCGTAGGGAACGCGGATAAGCGTTTCAGACTGCCCAATATTTGCGCTCGCGTTGTATCATGGCAGCGCAGCCATCTACCGCTGATGATTTTGCAACCGTAGGGTGTGCAGCTTCGCTGCGCACGCCGTTTACACATCTAACCACACGCCCAAAGGCAGCCTGAAAAAGCAAAACCGTTTAGCTACACGCCAAACGGTTTTTTGCTGGATGAATGGGTTTCAGGCTGCCTTATTTGCCGCATTGGTTTCAGACTGCCTTTGGAGCTGGGCAGCGCAGAGGCAGCCTGAAACGGTGTCAATTCGTTTGCCATGCGCGGTTAGCGTGATGAACCGTTGCCGTTTATTCGCGTTTCAGGCTGCCTATCGCAAGCGTTTATTCGCCGCCCAGTCCACAATTTCGCTCGGCTGTTTACGCTTGCCCACGCGCCCGCCCACAATCCAAACCTTGCGTCCAAACAAGCGCCACACTTCGCGCTCGCTTTTGCACACGCGCTTGCCCGCTTGGTTGCACGATGTGGACACCAGCGCCGTGCCTGCAATGCGACACAACGCCCGCGCCACGGGATGATTGGGTACGCGCACGGCAAGGCTGTTGCGCCGCTTGCCGCGCAGTTGGGGCAACACGCAAGCCTGCGCGGGCAGCACAAAGCTAATCGGCGCAGGCCATGTGTCGCGCAGATGCTGGCGCACGTTTTCAGGCTGCCTTTGCAACAGCGGTTCTAGCTGCGAGAGCTGGTTGCCAATGGTGATAAAGCCTTTGTGCTGCGGGCGTTTTTTCAGGCGAAAAATGGCGCGCAGGGCGTGTGCATTGCGCGGATTAGCGCCGATGCCGTAGCAGGATTCGGTGGGGTAGGCGATTAAGCCGCCGCGTTGGATATGGCGGCGGATAGCGGATGGGGCGTGTTGGGTAATCAGGCGGGGCATAATCATCATAACTGGGGTGGGGCGTTGGCTTGGCAAAAGCGCGTAAACTTACTTTTCAGGCTGCCTTTATATGCTGGGGCAGCCTGAAAACATGAATACAACTGCGCCAGCCTAAAACGCGGGCGCATACGGCAGGCAGCCTGAAACGCTGTTTCGCGCCCTTTACGGCTTGCTGGCAAGCCGTGCTCTGGCAAAAATGGATGATGGGTTTGCTTGTGGGAATGCGTTGTGCTTCATGTTGTTTCAGGCTGCCGCAGGGTAGGCAAATATTAAGCCTGAAATCCAAATATCGTTTTTCAGGCTGCCTATGGTGTTTCTATGGCGGTCAAACCAACACAATATCGTATTGCTCTTGCGTGTAAGCCGTTTCCACCGAAAGCGAAATGGGCTTGCCAATAAAATCAATCAACATCGCCAGCGATTGCGATTCTTCATCCAAAAACATATCAATCACTTTGGGCGAAGCGATGATGCGGAACTCGCGTGCGT
>CAUSAG010000057.1:0-3441 GCA_963529665.1 uncultured Kingella sp. | reverse complement strand
TGCCATCGCCCGCGTGCATATGCAGCGCAACAAACACGCGAGAGCGCACAATTTGTGCGTGGATTTTGCCCAAACCTGCCATGATTTTGGTGTCTGCCTTGCCGCTGAAAATTTCGGCAAGCGGGGTCATCACATCGGATTTGATGGACACACGCAGCCTGAAATCGCGAAACGCGATAAAACAGCTTTCCGATGGGTCGGCTTCGGGCGCGGCGTGGATTTTGTCGCCATAACGCGCTTGATAATCGGCAAGTGGCGCGTCCAAATTATCCAGCAGCCATTGCCAACGTTCCTGCACTTGGGCAACGTGGGCAGCAGCATAATTGGCGCGCTCGCCCAGCAAATCGCTTTTGGGCAAGCCTTCAAATTGCTCAACAGGCAGGCTGCCTGAAAGGTATTGCAACAGCGCGGCGCACAGCTTCAATTTGTTTTGAATAGACAATTCAATGTTGATGCGCTCAATGCCGTCGGAATATTCGCCCAAGCGCTCCAACGGAATCACCACGTCTTCGTTGATTTTAAAAGCATTGGTGTGCTTGGCGATGGCGGCGGTGCGGCTGCGGTCTAGCCAAAAGGTTTTGCGCGCTTCGGGCGAAATGGCGATAAAGCCTTCGCCATCGCGCGCTTGGGCAAAGCGCACAATTTGTTCGGCGGCAGCCTGAGCGGCGGCTTCGTCGTCCGACACCACATCGGCAAGCAACACCATTTTGGGGCGGCCTTTGCCCGCCGCTTTGGTGGCATAGCCTACGGCGCGAACGTATCGCCAATCCAAATGCTCCAAGCCCGCCAGTCGCGCGCTTTCATGCGACAGCAAAAAATCGCGGATTTCCACGATAGACGGCGTGGCGTTGGCAACCGTGCCAAAAAATTCCAAGCAAACCGTGCGCGTGTGCTGCGGCATTTTGTGCAACACGAATGCCGCGCTGGTGATGATGCCGTCTGTGCCCTCTTTTTGCACCGCAGGCAAGCCGCTGAGAAATTTATCGGTAACGTCTTTGCCCAAGCCCACTTTGCGAAAACGGCAGCCTGAAATCGCCAAACGCTCGGTGTGGGCGACGGTTTCGCCGTCGTCTTGCAGGGTGTGCACGTCAAACAGCGCGGTTTCTTCGTCGTGGATTTTGCCGAAATTGTGGCGCACGCGTTCGATTTTCAGCCATTGCCCCTGCGGGTTCACCATTTTCCACCACGCCAAATTATCCAGCGTCGTGCCCCACAGCACGGCTTTTTTGCCGCCTGCGTTCATCGCAATATTGCCGCCGATGCACGAGGCATCCGCCGATGTGGGATCAACCGCGAACACCAATCCCGCCGCGTGCGCCGTTTCTTCCACGCGCCGCGTAACCACGCCCGCGCCGCAGCGGATAATCGGATGCTCGCCTTCCAGCCCCGCCAGTTCCACAAACTCAACGCCGTGATGTTTATCCAGTTTTTCGGTGTTGATTACGGCAGACATCGCATCCAAAGGCACCGCGCCGCCCGTGTAGCCCGTGCCGCCGCCGCGCGGAATAATGGTTAAATCCAGCTCAATCAGGGCGCGAACCAGCGGCGCAATTTCGGCTTCGCTGTCGGGATTGACCACCACAAACGGATATTCCACGCGCCAGTCGGTCGCATCGGTAACGTGGGTAACGCGTGCCAAGCCGTCAAACATAATATTATGTTTTTTCGTAATTTTTGACAGGCGCGACAAGATTTGCGCGCGTTTGAGCTTGGTTGCCGCAAAGCTGTTGGCAAACTGGTTTACCGCGCTTTCGGCAGCCTGAATCAGGCTTAACACGCGCTCATTGTCGTCGCGGCGTTTGTTAATCTCGCCCAAACGGTGGCGCATGGCGGCAACCAGCGCGGCTTGGCGTTTGGGGTGTTCCAGCAAATCGTCCACCAAATAGGGATTGCGCACCACCGCCCACATATCGCCCAACACTTCAAACAGCATCCGCGCCGAACGCCCCGTTTTGCGCTCGCCGCGCAGGGATTCCAAAGTTTGCCAAGCATCTTCGCCCAGCAAGCGGCAGACAATTTCGCGGTCTGAATAAGAAGTATAGTTATAGGGGATTTCGCGGATGCGTTGCGGTTGAGTCATGAGTGTTCCTTTTGGTGGTGGCTGTTTTTTCGTTCGCAGAACAGGCAGGAAAAGCGCTGGATTATTCTGCCGATGCGGTTTCAGGCTGCCTTTTTATTTGAAGGCGTATTCTAACGTAAAAATTCGTTAAAGGCAGCCTGAAAAAGCCCTATGCTTTTGTTGTTTTTTAATCCATTTTGTTGCCAAAATTTGGCGTAATTTAACGATTTTGAAACGAAATTTACGCGGCTGGGCTACAATGTCGCTTTTTCAAATTTCAGGGAAACACAAATGCAAAAACGAATTTTATTGGCGGTTACAGGCGGCATTGCGGCGTATAAATCTTGCGAACTGGTGCGCTTGTTAAAAAAAGAAGGGCACGAAGTTACCGTAGCGTTATCCAAAGCGGCGAGCGAGTTTGTGTCGGCGCAAACGTTTGAAGCGTTGAGCGGCAACCCTGTTTTAACCGAAAACAACGGCAGCATGGCGCACATCAACGCCACCCGCGCGGCAGATTTGATGCTGATTGCGCCCGCTTCGGCAAACACCATCGCCAAATTGGCGCATGGCTTTGCCGATAATTTGATTACCGAAATGGCTTCAGCGCGCAAATGCGCTTTGGTGATTGCGCCTGCGATGAATGTGGAAATGTGGCAAAAGCCTGCCAACCTGCGCAATATTCAACAGCTGCACAAAGATGGCATCCGCGTATTGATGCCCGCTTCGGGCGAGCAAGCCTGCGGCGAAGTGGGCGTGGGGCGCATGGTTGAGCCTGCGGATATTGTGGAACTGCTGCCCGATGTGTGGACACCCAAACCATTGCGCGGCAAGCGCGTGTTAATCAGCGCGGGCGCAACTTACGAAGCGATTGACCCCGTGCGCGGCATCACCAATATTTCCAGCGGACAAATGGGCGTGGCGATTGCGCGCGCTTGCCGCCGCGCGGGGGCAAAAGTAAGCCTTGTGCACGGCAAGATGACGGCGGAAATCCCGTTTGGTATGTCGCACACCGAATACGCCGAAAGCGCGATGGATATGCGCGATGCGATTTTCAAACAGCTTGACGCGGGGCAGGATGTGTTTATTTCGGTAGCAGCGGTGGCGGATTATCGCGTGAAAAACCGCAGCATTGAGAAGCTGAAAAAAGGCGCATACGGCATGATGCCCGTGGTTAAGTTTATTGAAAATCCTGATATTTTGCAGGAAGTCGCTTCGTTTACCGCCGCGCCGTTTTGCGTGGGCTTTGCGGCGGAAAGCGAAAATGTGTTAGCCAACGCACGCGAAAAACGCCTGAAAAAAGGCGTGCCAATGATGATTGCCAACGACATCGCCGATGCCATGGGCAAAGATACCACCAAAATCACCATTATTGACGATGAAAA
>CAUSAG010000056.1:0-3652 GCA_963529665.1 uncultured Kingella sp. | reverse complement strand
ACTCATCGGCAGGCGTGTAGCCCAGCAAGCCCGCGCCGTGGCTGCCATCGGCTTTGAGCACAAACAAGCCTGGCGGGCCAAACAGCCCATATTTTTTCAGCAACGCCTGATGCTCGGGCGAATTGGCGGTAACGTCAATTTGGATTAAGCGCGACAGCGGCACGGCAGCCTGAACCTGCGCTGCGCTAAACGTTTTCGCTTCCATTTCTTTGCACGAAACGCACCAATCGGCATAAAAATCCAGCAACACAGGTTGATTCGGATCGGCAGCAAAGGCAGCCTGAATCGCTTGTTCCATCTCGGCAACATTAGCGGTTTTCAAGCCATGTGCTGCGCCTTGCGAAGGCTGATGCAAGGTTAAAAATTCGTGCATCGGCGTAGATTGCCCGCGCGCGCTTTGCCCGCCAAACCACGCGCCCATCGCCAGCAACACCGCGCCCAGCCCCAGCGCAACCTTTTTCAGGCTGCCTGAAAACTTGCTGGCGCAGTAAAACAAATACAACGCAGGCGCAACCAAGAGCGCGGTATAAAGCGCCACCACCAATTGATACGGCAAAAACGGTGTTGCCAAATACACGGCAACCGCCAGCAAAATCACGCCAAACGCGTATTTAATGCCATTCATCCAATCGCCCGCGCGCGGCAGAATATGCCCGCCAAACGTGCCGATTAGCATCAGCGGCACGCCCGTGCCCAACGCCATCGCGTATAACGCCGCCCCGCCCAACAGCGCATCGCCTGTTTTGCCGATGTAGCCCAAGGCAAACGCCAACGGCGGCGCAACGCAAGGACCAACAATCAGCGCCGACAGCATCCCCATCACAAACACGCTCGCCACCTTGCCGCCCGACAATTTATTGCTCTGATTTTGAAAATAGCTTTGCAAACCGCTGGGCAGCTGGATATTAAACAAACCAAACATAGACAACGCCAGCAGCACCATCAACCCAGCTGCCGCCAACACCACCCAAGCCTGTTGCAGCCAAACGGTGAGCAACGCGCCCGTAACCCCTGCCAACACGCCCACCAGCGTGTACGTCAAAGCCAAGCCCTGCACATACACAAACGACAGCGCAAACGCCCGTTTTTTGCTGCTGGATTTATCGCCCACAATAATGCTAGACACAATCGGCAGCAGCGGATACATACACGCAGTAAAGCTCAGCCCCAAGCCAAACACGAAAAACCACAGCAAATTGCTGCCAATCGTGTCGCGCGATAAGGCAAAGCGGCTATCAGCATTGTCGGAGGAAAGGGGAGCATTCTGCGCCATTGCTGGCATTGACGCGGCGGCTGCCTGAATGTCCCCCTGCGGCTTTACAAACATATCCTTAGCGTTATCCGCCGCCATGTTTTCAGGCGCATACACGCCCGAGCCGTTGATGTTTAATTCCGTGTCCACAGGCGGATAGCACACGCCCGCTTCCGCGCAGCCTTGATAATGCAGCGTGATTTTGTAAGCCGCAGGCGCAGGCTTGGCGTAATCCCATTTCACATTCGCCGCGTGGTGATACACGATTTGCTTGCCGAAAAATTCGTCTTCCTTTTGCTCGCCTTGGCTAAACGTTGCAGGCTCGCGCAACAGCTTTTCAGGCTGCGTATCAGCGGTGATTTTGCTTTGATACATATAATAGCCATCGGCAATTTTAAACTGCACATCCACGCCCTTATCCGACACGGTTACCGTGGGCACAAACGCCTGCTCGGGCGGTAATAAATCATCCGCGTTCACCGCAGCATGGGTAAATTGCGCCAAGCCAAAACAAGCAGCTAACGCATAAAGGTAAGATTTCATCCTCATTTCCTTTCTCATTTTTAGGTTTATAAAACAAAACAACAGGCTTGTTAGGCAGCCTGAAAGTGGAAATCGCGCCTATTATCCCTTGTTTTATTTCATCTCGCATCCGTTTGGCGGGTAAACGTACCGCCGCAAAATTGCAATGATAAATTAAAACAAACAATCATCAGCATAACTCAAACTTTGGTATCAACAAAACGCCCAATCGTCGCACAATCCCATTTCAGGCAGCCTGAAAACTATGCGATAATCCGTCCCCATCAAAAACTCCTATCAACAATCAACAAGAGAAGCTCATCATGGCAGAGAAAAAATCCGACAAAAACACCGATAAACCCATAGACAAAGCCACCGCGCTCAAAAACGCACTTGCCCAAATTGAAAAAAACTTCGGCAAAGGCGCCATCATGAAGATGGACGGCAGCACACCGCAAGAAGAGCTGCAAGTGGTTTCCACAGGCTCGCTGGGGCTTGACCTTGCCCTTGGCGTGGGCGGCTTACCGCGCGGGCGCATCATTGAAATCTTTGGCCCAGAATCATCAGGCAAAACCACGCTTTGCCTAGAAACCATCGCGCAATGCCAAAAAACAGGCGGCGTGTGCGCCTTTATTGATGCCGAAAACGCCTTTGACCCTGTTTACGCGCGCAAGCTGGGCGTGAAAGTGGAAGACTTGATGGTTTCCCAACCCGACACAGGCGAGCAAGCGCTGGAAATTTGCGATATGTTGGTGCGCTCGGGCGGCGTGGACATGGTAGTAGTGGATTCCGTTGCCGCGCTTGTGCCCAAAGCCGAAATTGAAGGCGATATGGGCGACAGCCACGTTGGCTTGCAAGCGCGCTTGATGAGCCAAGCGCTGCGTAAGCTCACAGGACACATCAAAAAAACCAACACGTTGGTGGTTTTCATTAACCAGCTGCGTATGAAAATCGGCGTAATGTTTGGCAACCCCGAAACCACCACGGGCGGCAACGCGCTGAAATTCTATTCATCCGTGCGCCTAGACATTCGCGGCACCACCCAAATCAAGCCCGCAGGTAAAGATAAAGACAAAGATGAAATGCCGATTGGTAAAGAAACCAAAGTAAAAGTGGTGAAAAACAAAGTTGCGCCACCTTTCCGCACTGCCGAATTTGACATCCTTTACGGCGAGGGCATCAGCTGGGAGGGCGAATTGATTGATTTAGGCGACAAATACGGCATCATTGAAAAATCTGGCGCGTGGTACAGCTACAACGGCAACAAGATTGGACAAGGCAAGGAAAACGTGCGCATCTGGTTGAAAGAAAACCCAGAAGTCGCCAACGAAATTGCCGAGAAAATCCGCGCCGAGGGCTTGGTGAACCCCATTATCACCGAAGGCACTTTGGACGAAACCGACGGCGAAATGCCCGAAGAATAATCGCTAAACCATCAAGGCAGCCTGAAAATGACTCACCCGTTTTCAGGCTGCCTTTTGTTGTTTTTCAATCATCCCATCGCTTCAATTCGCTTCATATCGTATTTCAGCAACACCATGCCCGCGCCGATCAGCAGCAAATCTTTCACAATAAAGCTGTCAATTTTGCCCAGCTGCGGCAGCAGGCTAAGCGTAACCACGCCGATGCAAATCGTCATCAAACTGCCCGCCACACCCCAACGCGGATGCCAATAGCCCGCAATCAGCCCAATATAGGAAACGGCTTCTGCGATGCCCAACAGATAGCTGGCACCATGCGGCGAAAATAGGCGGTATAAAAACATCAGCCATGTGCTGCCGATCAGCGGCTTTAAGGCTTCCACTTCAAAATCAAACCATTTATATAGTTAAACAAAATAAGAAACACCCAATAACATTTCCAACAAGCAAGAGTGTC
>CAUSAG010000055.1:0-3679 GCA_963529665.1 uncultured Kingella sp. | reverse complement strand
AACAGCGCATGAATTTTCGGTTTAACCATTTTGCTTGTCTTTCTATAAAAAATTAGGTCATGTTATTTTTCTACCCAAAGGCAGCCTGAAAACAGATTCTCCCGTTTTCAGGCTGCCTTTGAACTATTTGAATTGCCGTACATAAGACAATCTTTCCAATATAAAAAAGCAGCCTGCGTAGCGAAGCGGAGTTGCGAAGCTAAAACGCCATTTCCCCAATTTCAGGCTGCCTCTAATGTTTGCCGACGGCTTTTATGCAAGCGCCTCTTTCACCGCGCGGTACGCTTGGTCAATCGCATCTTGCACATAGGGCTTCCACGCCACGTCGCTGCCGGCCATCAGGATGTTGCCCAAGCGTTTTTGCATTTGCGCGGTGGTGTCCGCCGCGTTGCGCTCGGTGTTAAACAAATCCAGCCGCTCGTAGCTGTAGCCGTGCGACCAGCGGTTGATGGAAATATCCAGCAGATTGTCGTCCAGATTTTCGCCGGCCAGCGCGTAGATGGCGCGAAGCTGTTTGAGCATTTCTTCTTTAATCGCGTCAAACTTCATGCCCGCCAGTTTGCCGCGCCCTTTTTTATACATTTCCTGCGGCGTTTTGCCTTCGGTGGCGGTGGCGATGTGCGCCATGTGGATGACAATCGGCTCGTCTGGGCTTTGGGCAAAACGGTAATCGCCGATGCTCACGGGGTCGTCCAGTTTCACATCGCAGAAAAACGCGGTGGGCGAATATAAGCGGTGCACGCCCAGTTTTTTGAAAGCGTGCGCGTTTTTCACCAGCGCGTTGGCATACACCATCGGCGTGCGCGAATTGCTCAATTCCGCCGTTTTTTGCGCTTCGGGCATTTCGGGCATGATTTTCGCCGCCAATGCGCTGTGCCCCGCGAAAATACATTTTGCCGCGTCGGTGCGGACTAAATCTTGACTGCTTGGGGTTTTGTAGGCAACGGCAACGCCTTTATCGGTGTTTTGCACAATCAGCGCGGTGCTGTTCAGGCGGATGCGCACGTTGTTGGCGGGCAAATCCAGTTTGCCGTAGTCAAACTGCGCGGTAACGATGTCTTCCATGGTATTGCCTGCGGCGATATTGGGAATCAGCTTGCGAACCAGCAGGCGGGCGATGGAAGCGTTGCCGTCGGGGAAGTGGTAGATATAGGGCTCTTCGGCGTGGGCTTCGCGGCTCAGTTTCAGGTTTTGCACACCGGGGTAACCGTTTTCCAGCGCGGAATAAACGGAAATGGCGTGGATGGAAATGCCCCAGTATTCGCTGCTGATTTGGGTGAGATAGTTTAGGGCGCTTTCGGGCAGCTTGGCTGTGTCTTTCAGGAAGTCGTAGTAGCTGGTGCTGTGCGCCAATTCGCTGCGGGCGCGTTTGCTTTTGCCTTGCCAGTAGTCGGCGGGACGGGTGTACAGCGCGGTGAGCGCGGCGCGGGCGTCTTCGGGCATGGGGAACTGGGCGATAACGGCGGCGGCTTTGGCGTTGCCTGTTTCAGGCTGCCCTGCAACCACGGCGTTTTTGCCAAAGCTAGCTTCGTCAAAGAACACGCCTTCTTTCAAGCCCCATTTTTCGTATAGGGTTTGGTCAAAATAGCGGTTGAATTTGGTGTAGTCGATGCCGAGATCGCGCAAGAGTTGCTTGGCTTGGCGCGAATAGCCTGTTTTGGGGGAATCGATGGATTCGCTGCCACCGTAGCCCAAGATGAGTTTGCCCTTGGCGCGAAATTCATTGCGGATGGCGTGCCCGCCGAAATCTTGGTGCGCGTCCAGCAGCAGGATTTTGGCTTTGGGGCGCGATTTTTGGTAGAGATAGGCGGCGGTTAGACCGCTTAATCCTGCGCCGATGATGATTAAGTCGTATTGCTCGCTGGCTTGCTCGGGCAGGGTTACGCTTTGTCCGCGCAGGGCAACGCTGTGGGCGGCGGCTTGGCTGCCGTCGTTGTCGCCCATTAAGGCGCGTATCAGCGCGGGCGGATAATAGGCGGCAGCTTCTTCGGCGGCGAGCACGCGGTAAACGGGGCTGGCAAAGGCGATTGCGCCTGCTGTGGCGGCGGTGCTTTTGAGAAAGCGGCGGCGGGTGAGATGTAAAGGCATGGTTTTGTTCCTTATTGTTGTGGTTGTTGAAAGGGGGCGATTGTACTGGAAGATAGGGTTATCTTAAATGCGGCAGCCTGAAAGATGGTTTTTCCTGCTCTTTATCTTTTGGTGAGATTGCGGCAGCCTGAAAACAGGTTTGTGTGCTTTCAGGCTGCTGTTGCAGCGGGGTTGATTGTAATGGTTTTTCGCTTTGCAGAAGCCCGCAAGCTCGTTTTCAGGCTGCCTTTTTTTGGAAACAGTATTTATCCAACAGCACCGCAATCTGCCGTTGCCAGCCGAGTACGCGCTGCTGGTTGGCGTCCTCCAATTTACCCGTAAAAACGAATATGCCGATAAACACGCCAATCAGCAACGCCCAAAACACCAGCCATGAGCCAATAAGCAAGCCGAAATAAACCGCTGCGCCCAACGCGATAAAAGCGCTGCCCATCTGCAACAGCGGAATCCAAAGCGTATGGCGGTGAAATTCTTCCCACCTGCTGTCCACCCAAAAAAACTTGTTTAGCGTAACGTTGTAAAAACCGACGGTGGGTCCGCGCTCGTCGCCTTCGCGGATTATCCAAATTTTGATTACATCATGCCCTGCCAAGGCTTGCAGCCGCACGCCCGAAACTTCGGTAACGTTTTGCTTGCCCTCGCTGTTTTCCAGATACAGCTCGGTGTGGTCGGTGTGTGTGGTGTGGGCTTGCACTTCGCTCGGCTTGATGCGCCCTGTGCCTTTGTATAACACGCCTCCGCCCCCGCTGCTGGTAACCTCAGTTCTTGACGTGGTGTAGGTGCGGTTTTTCAGCACTTTGCCGCGAAAGATGTAAACGGTGTAGTTTTCGCCGTTGATGTTGAGTGTGTCGCTCATGGGGTTTCCTTTTTGGTCGGGTTAAAGGCAGCTTGAAAGCCGAAACCTGTTTTTCAGGCTGCCGTTGCGGTGGGGTTGATTGTAGCGGTTTTTGTTTTGCTGAAACTCGCAAGCTCGCTTTCAGGCTGCCTACCGCCATCGGCGCAATTCTTTGTTCACATCAAAGCGGTTCGGGGCTTTGGGATTTTCACGCAAATAATCCCGCGCACGCAGCAGCTTTTGGCGTATCCAGCGGGCAAGCGGGATGGGTGTGTCGTATTCGTCGGCAATCACCGAATAGGGCGCGACAAACCGCCGCTTACCGTCCACGCTCACCAGAAACTCGGTATCCGCTGCGCGCTCGCCTGCGTATTCTCCGTTGAGATAAAAACTTTGCAAGCGGTAATACGGCTGGGCGGCGTTGGGGCGTTCGACGATTTGATAACGCACGTTCAGCTCGTCTGCATCGGCGGGCGAACTCTGGCAGCAGAGCGTGAGCCGTTGCAGCACGGTCAAGCGGTTGAAATCGTCCACGATGCGCTGCTCGTGCGGGGTGTAAACATAGGGATTGGGGTAATACAGTCCGTCTATTTTTATAGTTAAACAAAATAAGAAACACCCAATAACATTTCCAACAAGCGAGAGTGTCCCGACGCAATTTTCCGTAACGCCCGTTTATAGTTAAATAAAATAAGAAACAACCAATAACATTTCCAACAAGCAAGAGTGTCCCGACGCAATTTTCCGTAACGCCCG
>CAUSAG010000054.1:0-4121 GCA_963529665.1 uncultured Kingella sp. | reverse complement strand
TGACCGATAAAACTTACACCATCGAAGTAACGGGTACGCGCGATAAGTTGGACAGTCTGCTGGTCAATCTGCCGCAAAATTCCATTTTGGAAACTGTGCGAACTGGCGCCTCTGGCATTGGACGCGGTGAGCGCGTACTGAAAATTTGATGTTGCGTGTGTGATTTAAACCGCCATTATGCTTTGCGCTGATGTCGGTTTTTGCTTGCATGGACAAACCGATTTTCAGGCTGCCTTTGGCAGATGAGGCAGCCTGAAAACCATGTCTAACTTGTAAACATCAACCCTAACCCATTTTCAGGCTGCCTAATCTATCCACCTTTTCCCCAATCAACCATTTTCTCGCCCAAAGGCAGCCTGAAAACCCCAATATCACGCATTATCCGCCATACAAATAATATCAACGACTTACACCAAATTTCATAATTTTCTTTTTATTTTCAACAAGTAAAAAATCCAAGCAAAATCCCAATTCGCCCATTTTGCACAAAAAATGAGCAACCTAAGCCATACCATGATATTGCAACAAAATTTGATTACAGACACATATTTTCCACAAAGTTATCCACAAAATATGTGGGCAAAATTTGTTGTCCAAATGTTAAAATCCGTCTCTATTTTGTGAACAGGAATCCCCATGAATCCCTCTTTCTCTTGGCAAGAATTCATCGTCAATCTATTTGCCCGCAAAGCCTTCACCGCCAACCTGCTGGAACGCAGTTTCAGGCAGCCTATGGGCTGGGTGGAGCTGGCGATTATGCTGCCTTTGGCGTTTGTTGCCTATCGCCTGTCGGAAAAATGGGCGCAGTCGTCCAAAATCAAGGCGATTCGTTTTCGCGTGATTCGCCATGTGTTGCGCCGTGTATTGTTTCCCGTGCTGCTGCTGGTGGTGGCGGTGGTGGCGCAAGTGGCTTGGGAAGCGGCGGGCTTGCACGCGGTGTGGCTGAAACTTTTGGTGTTGGCGGCGAACTGGATGATGCTGATTCGGCTGCTGCTGGCGCTGATTAACGGCGCATTTCCCAAAAACGCACGTTCGGATGCGATTGAGCGCGTGGCATCCACAGGGCTTTGGGGTTGTTTTATTTTGTGGCTTTCGGGCATTGATACATGGATTATTGATTGGCTCAAATCGCTGCAAATCCCCATCGGCGCAAGCAAACTCAATGCGTACACCATTTTAAGCGGCTTGCTGTGGGTGGGCGTGATGATGGTGTTCACCATGTGGTTTTATCGCTGGCTTAACGCGCGTTTGATGGCAAGCGCACGGCTGGATATGAACCTGCGGATTGTGCTGTCCAAAGTGATGAAATCGCTGCTGATGATACTATCGGTGTTGGTTGCGCTGCCTTTGGTGGGCATAGATTTAACCGTGTTGTCCGTGTTTGGCGGTGCACTGGGCGTGGGGCTGGGCTTTGGTTTGCAAAAAATCGCCAGCAATTATGTGTCGGGTTTCATCATCTTGGCAGACCGCTCCATTCGCATCAACGACCGCCTCACCGTAAACGACTTTACAGGCTATGTAACCCAACTCACTTCGCGCTTTGTGGTGCTGCGCAACGCAAATGGCGCAGAAGCGCTGATTCCCAACGAAACCTTTGTTACTAACACCGTGATTAACGAATCCTACACCGCGCGCGCCTTGTATCAAACGTTGGATGTGCAAGTTGCCTATTCCACCGATTTAACGCAGGCAATGGATATTTTGCGCGAAGCCGCTGCGGCACAAGAGCGCGTTGGCACCAATCCTGCTCCCAATGCTTTGTTGCTCGGATTTGGCGACAATGGTATCAATCTGCGCGTTGGCTTTTGGGTGAACGACCCCGAAAACGGCTTTGGCGGATTGTTCTCCGACATTTTGCTCACCATTTGGCAGCGGTTTAACGAAGAAGGCATTGAATTGCCGTTCCCGCAACGTGAAGTGCGCATTTTGAACAATGACGACAATAAGGCAGCCTGAAAAAGCCTTTTGCCCGTTTTCAGGCTGCCCTATCCGATTAGCTGATGGCGCAAATGTATGGCGATGTAAAAAATCCCCCGAAAGATTAAATTTGCTGTACATTGAACAAACTAATCCACCGAAAGGAACATACATCATGAAAAAACTAATTCTTACCAGCGCGATTGCTCTTTTCGTTGCCAGCCCATTGGCAATGGCAAAAGACCCCACCATAGCCTCCAATTCATCCAGCGTAACAGACGCAGGCTTTATCAACAGCATGGCTTCCGCCGCCAACGGCATGGGCGCAAAAGAGCCGCTCACAATCAGCGAAAGCAACGATGGCGGCAAACGCGTGTTGGTGGTAGCAGGCAGCAATGGCACAACTTGCCGCGTGCCTGTTTCCGATGGCAATCCGCCTAAAATGATGGGCATCAACTGCAAATAATGCAGCACAACAAAGCCCCAGCCAAAATGGTTGGGGCTTTTGCTTGCCTGCTTTGTATCAGGCAGCCTGAAACCTTTGCAAAACCTAAAAACACCACAAAAAATAGTCGATTCTCCGTCATTCCCGCGTAGGCGGGAATCTTGGTTAAATTTACACAATAGATTTGTTTATACACAGATTTTTGAATATCAAACAAGATTCCCGCCTATGCGGGAATGATGGCATTTCTTGTGTTTCAGGCTGCTGTTAGGGGTTTTGCAAAGGTTTCAGCCTGAAAATGGATAAGCAAGGATGGTTTTCAGGCTGCATCAATATTAATTTGCACAGTATGGTTTAACCGAATCCATAACATCATCAAAGCCTAAGGCAGTCTGAAACCTTTGCAAAACCCCAACAGCAGCCTGAAATCAATCCAAAACGAAAAGGTAGGAGTTCACTGCAAAATATATGATTAAACAGAGTGTTACTGATTTATCAAAATGTTGGCGAGTCGCCGACGTTCCATTGGTTGTAGGTTTTGCAAAGGTTTCAGTCTGAAAATATATAGCGGCCTGAAAACGCAAAACCCGCATCCAATGGTGCGGGTTGATGTTTTATGCGGCTTCTTCGTTGCTGTTCTCTTTTTCGCCATTGCCGGCGGTGCGGCGCGAGAAGGTGATGCCAAGCTGTTTGAGCTTGCGATACAAATGGGTGCGTTCCAGCCCAACTTTTTGTGCAACGCGGCTCATGTTGTGATTTTCTTGGCGAATGTGGAATTCAAAATAGCGTCGTTCCAACTCTTCGCGCAGTTCGCGCAAGGGAAGGTTGAAATTGAATACGCTGCGGATATCGGAGAAGGTTTCGTCGGTGTTGAATTGGTTGAGCAGGCGAGAAACGGCGATTTCGCTGATTTCGTTTTGTTCGCAGTTCAATACCAAGCTGTTGACCACATTTTTTAATTGTTCAAAATTGCCTGGCCAGTCGTATTGGCGCAAGCGATTCATGGCGGGCGTGGCAAATTTGATTGGGCGATTGGGCGATATTTCGTTGAGTAGCTTATTGACGATAAAGGGGATGTCTTCGGAATGCTGGCGCAAGGATGGGATGTTGATAATTGCGCTGGATAGCACGCTCATTAGGCGGGTATCGCTTTGCGAATTATCCAAAAGTTCGTTGAGCGGGCGCGAGCTGGTGAACACGATGCGCGTGTTGTGTTTATCGGCTTTATTGACGAGAAAGGCGATGCCTTGGCGGATATTTTTGCCAAATTGCGAAATATCGCCCAAATACAGTACGCCGCTGGTGGCTTTGTTGAGCAGTTCGCTAGGAATATCAATAATTTGCTCGGGGCGCGTGGGCTGCACCCAAGGCGTGTCTTTTTTGTGGAAAAAGCGGGCGATGATTTCAAAGGGCGAGCCTGTTTCGCCGATAAGCAGCACAGCATTATTGTGCGTTTGTGCTTGTTTGACTTGCTGATTGAATGTTTGAATCACGGCACTGTTGCCCAAGCCTTCAATCACGGCGTTTTGGCTGTTTTCGGATTCGTTTTGTTTGAGCGCGCGTTCCACGGCTTGCAAGAGTTTTTGCAAGGGGATGGGTTTTTCTAGAAAGTCTATCGCGCCGATTTTGGTGGCTTCTACGGCGGTGTCAATGCTGCCGTGTCCGCTCATCATAATCACGGGCATGGTGAGCTGCCCATTTTTTGCCCATTCTTTGAGCAGGGTAATGCCGTCGCTATCGGGCATCCAAATATCCAGCA
>CAUSAG010000053.1:0-4414 GCA_963529665.1 uncultured Kingella sp. | reverse complement strand
GGGCAAGTGCCGCAGCAGCCTGCCAGCTATCCCAGCGATCTCACTTTGGTGCACGCCGCCGAGCAAGCCGCGCGGGTTTTTCAGGCTGCCAATATTCGCCAAGGCTTGATTGTGAGCGGCGATCAGTTTATCAACGACGCATTTAGCATTGAAACCATCTGCCGCGAATTCGCCAACCCGCAAGCGGTGGAAATGGAAGCCGCCGCCATCGCGCAAACCTGTTACCAAATGGGCAAGCCGTTTGTGGTGATTCGCGCCATTTCCGATAGCGCCGACAGCGAAGCGAGCATGAGCTTTGATGAATTTCTTGCCACCGCCGCGCTGCATTCGGCGCAAATGGTGGTGGAGCTGGTGAAACAATTATCGTGGATGATGCTTGCCAAGCCAAAGGCAGCCTGAAAACGCATTTTGCTGGTTTTCAGGCTGCCTTTTTGTTGCCAACACTAATCGCCAAGCCTTTTTAGCTGCGCTGAACTGCGTTTCAGGCTGCCTTACGCATCGGGAAAGCGCGCCATATAAACGCCTACACACAAACACACCGCCCCCACGCTCAGCCCCACATACCAGCGCTCGGGAAAGCGAATCAACAGCCCCACGCACGACAGCGACATCATCCCCCAAGCCATATACTTCCCCCGCCGCGGAATCGCCCGCTTCTCCTGCCAATCGCGCATCATCTTGCCAAACCTCGGATGGCGATACAGCCAAGCATGAAAACGCGGCGACGCTTTTGCCCAGCAAGTAAACGTAATCAGCAAAAACGGCACAGTCGGCATCACGGGCAAAATCGTCCCAATCACCGCCAGCACCAGCCCCACCGCGCCCGCTAGCCAGAGCAAACCATTGCTCAACACCGTTTTCAAAAGGCTAGATGGCAACAGCAATACCAATCCTGCTGACAGCATCAGCATCAACACCGACAGCAAAGAAAAAAACCGCCAGCCATGCGAAAAATGCCCATATTCAGGCGGCAACACGGCAGGCAGCAGCAACGAAAGGCAGCCTGAAAGCCCCAGCGCAATCAACAACACGCCCCAATAGCAGCGCAACCACATCTCCCGCACCCGACTGCGCGGCATCAGCGCCAACAGCAGCAACGGCACCACCACCAAAGCCATCGCCGCCAACCAATAAAAACCATCATCCATAATCAGGCAGCCTGAAAAAAAAAGAGCGCCGATTATACCAACCCGCAAACTTGATAAAATACCGCCGTTTAACTTGCCAACAAGGAGCCACCATGAAACAAGCCCCCACCACCATGCGCCTAGACAAATGGCTTTGGGCAGCCCGATTTTTCAAAACCCGCGGGTTGGCGCAAAAGCAAATTGAGCTCAACCGCGTGAGCGTGAACGGCAGCAAAGCCAAAACCAGCAAATATATTGTTGTGGGCGATGTGATTGATTTAACGCTCAATTCGCTGCCCTACAAGCTCACAGTGCTGGCGCTCAACGAGCAGCGCCGCCCCGCGCCCGAAGCGCGGCTGCTGTATCAAGAAGACGAAGCCACCGCGCAAAACCGCGAAGCGCAAAAATTGCTGGACCAAGCCAGCCGCATCACCGCCGCCTATCCCGATGGCCGCCCCACCAAGCGCGACCGTCGCCAGCTGGATAAGATGAAGCGCGATAATTGGTAAGGCGCTAAGCGCGCAAAGGCAGCCTGAAAGCCATTTTTTGCTTTCAGGCTGCCTTTGATGCCGTCTGTAAGGCAGCCTGAAAGGGGGGAAACGGTGTTTCAGGCTGCCTGAATCTGCCGCAGCAGGTAGTCAAACAGCGCGTCGGCGGCGGCTTCGGCGTGTTCGCGGCGCACGGGGACGTTGAAGTAATAGATTTGGTCGGCGAAGCACTCGCGGATGTGGGCAGACAGACCGTAGAGTTCGGCGTAGGCTTCGGCGATTTGGCGCACGGCGGCGGAGACGGTTTGCAGGTCGCAATCGCGCTCGGTGATGTCGTAAAACAGCGTGCAATGCTCGGCATCGAGGTTGGCGATGGTGATAACGGGATAACGGTGGCGGGCGCAGTAGTCATAGTGCTTACTATCGGCTGGATTATGGGTGAATTTGCGGATGGGGGACATTTTCAGGCTGCCTTTCGGGATTTGGGGTTAAAAATCAATGCGGATGGTTTTGCTGTGGCGTGGCTGTTGTCGGTATTTATGCCATGTGGCGTGGGTGGTCGGCAAAGTCGGCGGGACTGCGCAGGCTGATGTTGGCAGTAAGGGTGTTGGGTGCAGTGAAGGCGGATTGGGTGAAAGGCGGCACAGGGATTTCCTTTTAAGGCAGCCTGAAAGCGCGGGGGCGGTGTTTTCAGGCTGCCTTTGTATTCCCAACAAGGCAGCCTGAAATTCATCCATTCCATTCAACGATTGGCAAACCCAATCCGCCGCACCCAATCCGCGATACAGCATTTTCAGGCTGCCTTCATATCCCCACCAAAGGCAGCCTGAAAACAGTTTCAAGCGGCAAAAACCGATTTATACATCGCCTTCATCGTCCCCATCCCCATCGGCTTCATCCCTCGGCGGCATCGGCGCAAACCACCCCACCAGCAACAGCAACAGCCCTACCACAATAAACGACACAATCCGCGCCACGCCGCCGCTGTTGCCCAGTTCCACCAAAAACAGTTTGGCAACCACCACGCCCATCAGTCCCGCGCCCGTAAACCACAACGCGCGCGCCGACTGCTGGTTGCCGCGCACCATCAAGCCAATTGCCAGCAAAGCCCACACAATCGACAAGCTCGCTTGCAAGCCAAACGACGCCAGCAGTTCGCGCAGTTGCCAAGCCACGCCGCCGTATTCGTGCCACACGCGCATCACCAGCGCGCTCACGGCAAACAGCGCCAGCGCAGAAGGCAGCGCCAACCGCATTTTTTGCGCGTCGGCATCGTTTTCAGGCAGCCATAAACCAAACCAGCGCCACGCCTGCCACACAATCGCCGTCGTCGCCAATTCCAGCGGATTGAGCAGCGGCAGATAAGGCAGCCCGCTCTCGCGCGGCGCAACCCAGTTTGCCCACAGCAGCCAAGCCATGGCAAACACCGCCGCCACCATGCTGCCCACTTGCCAATACACTGCGCGCGGCTGCAAATACGGATGATTGCGCCATGCGGTAAACGCCAGCCACAGCAGCATCGGCGCAGCCAGCCAAGCCAGTTGCGCCCACACGCCGCTGGCGTATTGCCCGCCCAGATTGCCCAGCCAAGCCGTCCACGCCGCGCCGAACACCGTCAGCGCGATGCCGTGCCACATCACGCTGCGCCGCGCTTTTTCAGGCTGCCATGTGATTGCGCGCCACGACAGCGCCGTCATCATGGCAAAGGTGATGCTGATGAGCACGGGCGCGTCTTCGTTCCAATCGCCCACCACATAAAACAGCATCCATGCAAACAGCCAGCCTGCTGCCGCGCAGGTTTGCAAACCCTGCCGCCATTTGCCCCAACGCGCCGCCGCCAGCATCGGCAGCCAAACCAGCCACCACATCGCCAAATAGGAATACAACGCGCCCAACGGCATGGTTTCGCTTGCGCCCAGCATCGCCAGCAGCGCGGCAAACGGCAGCAGCGCCCAGCCTGTGGCGGAATTGAGCGTAACCTTGTTTTCAGGCTGCCAACGGCTTTTGTGCAGCAAAAACGCCGCCGCCAGCGCCAGAGCGCCCGCCGTTAATTGCAAAACGCCGTTGTCGCGGAACAGCGCCAGCAGCATGGCAAGCCAGCCCGCCAGCGCGGCAAACACCGACAACACCTTGTTTTGCCAACGAAACTGCGCCGCCGAAAACGCCAGCGCATAAGCCGCCATCGCGTATGCCGTGCCCGTTTCGCCCCACAGCAGCATCGGCAGCGCCAGCGCATGGCACAGCGTTAAGGCTTGAATGGCAGCCTGAAAACGCTGTTCCCACACCGCCAGCTTTTCAGGCTGCCGCGCATAAGTCCACACCATCGCCGCACCGCCGCCCAACAGCCACAGCGTGCTCCACAGCGAACCGCCCATCAACGTCTCACTGCCGTGCGGGAACAGCTTCCACTCGCCCAACTGCGCCACCGCCGCCAGCACAAACACGCACAACGCCGCCAAACGCGTGTGCGGCTGGCGCAGCTTCATGCCGAAGGCGTACACCAACGCCGCTTCCAGCGCCCATGCACTCGCCGTCCACATGCCATCCAGCCCCAGCGCCGCCGCCAGCGTAACAAACAACAGCGCCAACGCCGCAAACGCCTGCTTCATCACGGCAAAATCATCATCCTGCCGCGCAAACCACAGCGCAAAACTCGCATACACCGCCGCAAAACCCAGCGCCGAAGCCGCCGCCGCGTGTTGCCAATGTTCAACCATTTGATATTGCATGGAAAACGCTATCAGCGCCGTGCCAAACAGCAGCGTGCTGTCCAAGCCGCGAATATGGCTGGCATAGGCG
>CAUSAG010000052.1:0-4440 GCA_963529665.1 uncultured Kingella sp. | reverse complement strand
GTGCCGCCCAAATAGCGCGACAACGTTGCCACGCTCAACCCCGCCGCCAGCGAAATCACCAACGCGCCGTTGGTTGACACATCCGCGCAAGCTGCCTGCATATCCTGCGGCTTCACCGCCAAAATCAACACATCATCCGCACCGATTTCAGGCTGCTTGGGCGAAGTTGCCACGCCATATTGCGCCATCAACGCTTCGCGCTTGGCAGCGCCGCGATTGGTAACGTGCACTTCGCCCGCCCGCCCCGCGCGATGCAAGCCCGCCACAATCGCCGTTGCCATATTGCCGCCGCCAAGAAAATAAATCGTCATGCCATGCTCCTTTGCTGGGTTCAAAAAAACGCCATTATAGGGCAGCCTGAAAACGGTTAAAGCGCGTTTTAGGCTGCCGTAGCCCGTTAAAAAACGTTAAAATACGCCCACTCCAAACACAAGCCCACCGCCATGCAACCCCTAGACTACTGCCGCGAAAAAGCCCAAACCAGCCATTCCAACTTCCTCGCCAGCTTCCGCTTTCTCCCCCCCGCGCAACGCGATGCCATGACCATCCTCTACGCCTACTGCCGCGAGCTAGACGACCTCGTGGACAACAGCAGCGACCCCAGCATCGCCCGCGCCACACTTGCATGGTGGCGACAAGATTTGTCCAAAGTCTTCCAAGCCAACGCCACGCCCGAGCATCCTGTTAACCAAGCCCTGCGCGAGATTCAACCCATTTTCAGGCTGCCTGAAAGCGAGCTTGCCGACATCATCAACGGCATGGAAATGGATTTGCACCACAGCCGCTACGCCACCTTTGACGACCTAAAATACTACTGCCACCGCGTTGCAGGCGTGGTAGGGCGCTTGATTGCCCGCATACTCGGCTACACACAAGATGCCACTTTGCAATACGCCGAAACGCTCGGTCTTGCCCTGCAATTAACCAACATCATCCGCGACGTGGGCGAAGATGCCCGCATGGGGCGCATCTACCTGCCGCAAGACGAATTGGCGCAGTTTAATGTGAACGAAAACAGCATCCTATCGGCAACGCCCACGCCCGAATTTGCCGCGCTGATGCAATTCCAATTCAACCGCGCCCGCGAAACTTACCGCCAAGCCATTGCCATGCTGCCTGCCACCGACAAAAAAGCGCAAAAAGCAGGGCTGATTATGGCGAGCATTTATTACGCGCTGCTGCTGGAAATTGAACGCGACGGCTTGGCAAACGTGTTGCGCTACAAAATCCGCATTCCCAATCCGCGCAAAGTTCGCATCGCGCTGAAAACATGGCTGCTGGGGTTTAAGCCGTAAACATAAATAAGCCATGCAAACAGCTTGCGCGCGCGAAATACAGTTTTCAGGCTGCCTTAATGCCTTGGATTAGGCAGCCTGAAAACAAAAAACCGCCTGAATCATCAGGCGGTATAGACGGCGATAAGATTATTTCTCTTCTTTATCTTCTTCCGCGTCTTTTTTGGCATCAGCAGCATTTTCTTTGGCTTCAGCCATGTCTTCTTGGATGTCTTTTTCCAAATCGGCAACGTATTTATCGCATTCGGTTTTGCGCTCTTGCTCGGAAACTTTCATCATCGCATCGGTTGCTTTTTTAGAGTTTTCAACGTAAACGCCCATTTCCACTTGAACATCCGCTTTGTGTTTCTCGTCTTTGATGCTGTTTACATAAGCGTTGTATTTTTCGGTAAGCGCAGGGCACCAATTATCGCTGGTTGCGGCGGCAGGCGCGCTAGCAGGCGCAGCCATAGAAGCGTCCGCAGTAGGCGCAGAAGCAGGCATAGAAGCATCAGCAGAAGCAACCACATCAGCGGCTTTTTGTGCGCCGTTATCGCAAGCAGATAATGCCAAAGCTGCCAATACAGCAGTCATCAATAGGGATTTTTTCATAGCGTGTTTCCTTGTTTGAGTTTATGGATTACAACGATTGTTGATGGGGAAAACCCCTTTTTGTTTTGCAACGCATGATGCAATGCCATGCGTTGCAAAACAAAAATAGCTTCTATAAAAGAAGCCGATTGGTTAAGGTTGTAACTAATAGTTTTTACAAAAACCAAGCCTTAATTTACACGATAATCTAGTTTTTAGATTTAACTTGTTGGTTTGTTGATTGATTATTTTTGCTTGCGATTGGGCGTTAAGGATTGATTTTTAATATTATTTTTTTCATGCTGCCTTTGCGCGATGTTTGGCAAAAATTATATGGGTAAAATAAATAGAATTGTGGATATGGTTTATATACTTTATAAGTATATGTTTTGGGCTGGATTGGCTTTTGCGCGGCGTGAAAAGGCGTTTTCAGGCTGCCTTGGGCGGCGCGAAAGTGAATGTTTATATTGATATGGATAATTAAGGCGTGCCAAGGCAGCCTGAAAATGATGTGATTATGACGAGACCTAAAATTGCGATTATTGGCGCTGGCTGGGCGGGGTTGTCTGCCGCTGCGCATTTGGTGGAATGCGCGGATGTGGCGCTGTATGAAGCAGGGCGCGTGGCGGGCGGGCGTGCGCGTGGCGTGCCCAGCGATGAGTTTTCGTTTTTGGATAATGGGCAGCATTTGCTGATTGGCGCGTATCAGGCGGTTTTCAGGCTGCTGGATAAGACGGGAATGGATTGGCGGCGGCATTTTTATCGCCAGCCGTTGCACTGGTATTTGCACGATGGCTTGCGCTTTGAAGCAGCTTGGTCTTTGCCTGCGCCATTGAATTTGCTCACGGGATTGTTGCGCGGCGAGGGCGCGTCGTTTGGGGAAAAAATGGCTTTGGTGCAGCAGTTGAAGCATTTGCAGGCGCATCATAAGCGCCAGTTGCCCGACCAAAGCGTGCTGTCTTGGTTGGAAGGGCAGGGGGTGTCGCGCAAGTGGTTGTTGGAGTTTTGGCAGCCGATGGTGTGGGGGGCGCTGAACACGCCGTTGGATGAAGCGAGCTTGAATGTGCTGTGCAATGTGTTGGCAGATGGCGTGTGGGCAGGCTGCGAGCTGAGCGATTATTTTGTGCCGCGGGTGGATTTAACGCGGGCGTTTGCGATGCCGATTGTGGGTTATTTGCAGCAGCATGGGGCGGCTTGGCTGCCCAATCAGCGGGTAAAACGGGTGTTGCTGGATAATCATCGCGGGGTGCGTGTGGATGGAGAGCGCTTTGATGGGGCGATTATTGCGACGGCGCCGTATCATGTGGAAAGCGTGTTGCCGCCATCGCTGGGCGATAATATTCGCTTTGCGGTCAATAGTTTGCAGTATTACCCGATTACCACGGTGTATTTGAAATATGCGCGCGCTTTCAGGCTGCCTGCGCTGATGACGGGCTTTGCACAGGGCACGGCGCAATGGTTGATTGATCGCCGCCGTTTGACGGGGGCGAACGAGATTGCGGCGGTGGTGAGCTTGTCGCATCGCATTCGGGCGACAAATTTGCAATGGGCTCAGCGTGTGCATTGGGATGTGTTGCGGGTGTGTCCGCAGGTGGGCAAGCCTGTGGCTTGGCAGGTGATTACGGAAAAGCGGGCGACAATTGCTTCGCATGTGAACCGTGTGGTGCCGACGCAGGCGCGGCTGAACCAATATGGGATTTGGCTAGCAGGCGATTGGTTGCATCCGCGCTATCCTGCGACTTTGGAAGCGGCGGTGCAGTCGGGGGCGATGATGGCGCAGGCGGTGTTGGAACGGTTTAAGGCTGCCTGAAAACGGATTTGGACGTTGTTTTGGCGTTGCCGAAATTCGCCTTGTCCATTTTCAGGCTGCCTTTCTGCGCTGGGCTTGTTGCTTGGCATAAGCGGTACAATGAAAACGCCATCTTGATTACTCCGCGCGAAAGTTGCGGATAAATCAAGATGGCGTTTGTTTTGCGACATTAAGGCAGTCTGAAAACAGCTTTGAGCATTGTTTTAGCGTTGCCAAACTTTGCTTTCCCCATTTTAGCTTCGCCAAAACTCGCTACGCTCGTTTTCAGGCTGCCTTTGGTTTATCGCTCGGCTTCTTTCACCTTGTCGGCAACGGCTTTGAGATGCGGGAAGATGTAGCCACGCAAGGTGTTTTCGTTGATGGTGTAGGGCTTGTCTTCATCTGCCCACACGGCAACGGCTGCGCCGTCCATCAGCGAGGCATCCACGGCGTTGTTGTGGTTTTGCTCATCCCAAATGCCGATGTGCCAATCGGTGGCGCTTACTTGCGCGGCATTGTGCTGCGCGTTGTGTTGCGAATCGGCGCTGATGATGTGGTAGAGATAGTGCTGGTTGTAGTTCAACACGCGATAGCCCGCTTGAATTAAATCCAGCACGGTGGCGCGGTTGGCGATGTTTTCATCGCGCTGGGCTTGGCTTTCGCGGTTGCCGTCTCTATCCCAATAGGTGATTTCCACGCTGTTATCCAGCTGGGCGAGGCTGGTTTTGAGAATGGCATCGTTCCACACGCGCACGATGAGATTTTTGTTTTTCAGGTGCAACACGA
>CAUSAG010000051.1:0-4575 GCA_963529665.1 uncultured Kingella sp. | reverse complement strand
CTGTCCAACTTATCGCGCGTACCCGTTACTTCGATGGTGTAAGTTTTATCGGTCAAGTCAATGATTTGACCGCGATAAATAGTTACCAAGCGCAATACTTCATCGCGCTCTTTGCCCGTGGCGCGCACTTTCACCAGCATCAATTCGCGCTCGTTGTGTTGCCCTTCGTTCAAATCCACCACTTTCACCACTTCAACCAACTTATTGAGTTGCTTGGTAATTTGTTCGATTACGCTATCGCTGCCATGCGTAACAATCGTCATGCGCGAAAGCGTGGGGTCTTCGGTGGGCGCGGCCGACAACGAATCGATGTTGTAGTTCCGTGCCGAGAACAAGCCCACCACGCGGCTTAGTGCACCAGATTCGTTTTCCAGCAAAACAGACAAGATATGTCGCATTTTTGTTCCTTTCTTATGCCTTAGTTGAACGCATGTGTTGCGGCAAGTCCATTTCGTCCAAACCTTTGCCCGCGCCCACCATGGGGAGCACGTTTTGTTTGCGGTCAGTTATAAAATTCATGAATACAAAGCGGTTTTTCAGGGCTAACGCTTCGCGCAACGCGCCTTCCACATCGGATGCTTTTTCAATCTGCATGCCCACATGGCCATAGGCCTGCACCAGTTTCACAAAATCGGGCTGGCATTCCAAATTGGTTTCCGATTCGCGTTCGTCGTAGAACAATTCTTGCCATTGGCGCACCATGCCCAGATAGCCGTTGTTCAAGCACACGGTTTTAATCGGCAAATTGTATTGTGCGCAAGTGCCAAGCTCTTGAATATTCATTTGAATTGAGCCTTCGCCTGTGATACAGAACACGTCTTTATCGGGGTTGGCAAGGTATGCGCCCATAGCGTAAGGCAAGCCCACACCCATGGTACCTGCGCCGCCCGAGTTCAGCCATTGGCGCGGACGCTGGAAAGGATAATACAGCGCGGCAAACATTTGGTGCTGCCCAACATCGGACGTAATAATGGCATCGTTGTTGGTTACTTTTGCCAAAGTTTGCACCACATATTGCGGCAGGATTAAATCGGTTTCAGGCAGCCTTAAACACTCTTGCGCGCGCCATTCTTCAATTGTTTTCCACCATTTTTCCAAATGATTGGCGTTGATGGATTCGTTTTGCACACGCCATAAGTTGAGCATCTCGGTTAAAACGTGTTTCACATCGCCCACAATCGGCACATCGGCTTTAACCCGTTTGGAAATGCTGGATGGGTCAATATCAATATGGATGATTTTTTTCGGCACTGCGGCAAACTTCGCAGGCGAACCGACTACGCGGTCATCAAAACGCGCGCCCACCGCCAAAACCACATCGGCATTTTGCTTGGCTAAGTTGGCTTCATAAGTGCCGTGCATGCCGAGCATGCCCAAAAACTGGCGGTCATCAGAAGGATATGCGCCCAAGCCCATCAGCGTGCCTGTGCAAGGTACGCCTGTCGTGCGGATTAAATCGGTTAATTCTTTTGAGGCATTACCCAAAATCACGCCGCCGCCAAAATAAACCAAGGGGCGTTTGGCAGTGGATAAAAGTTGCACCGCTTTTTTAATTTGCCCCACATGCCCTTGAACCACGGGCTGATAGGAGCGAATCGGTAAATCTTCCTGCGGATAGCTGTATTTTGCCGTGGCTTGGGTAACATCTTTGGCAACGTCAATTACCACAGGGCCAGGGCGACCTGATTTGGCAATTTGGAAGGCTTTTTTAATGGTTACAGCCAAGTCGTCAATATTGGTAACCAAGAAATTGTGTTTCACGCATGGGCGGGAAATGCCAATCATATCAATCTCTTGGAATGCGTCTGTGCCAATTGCACCTGATGGCACTTGCCCAGAAATTACCACCAAAGGAATGGAATCGCTATAAGCGGTGGCAATGCCTGTAATCGCGTTGGTTGCGCCTGGTCCAGATGTAACCAAGGCTACGCCAACTTTGCCGCTGGAACGAGAATAAGCATCTGCTGCATGAACGGCTGCTTGCTCGTGTCGGGTTAGAATGTGTTTGAATTTTTTGAGCTGATAAATGGCATCGTAGATTTCCAACACTGCGCCGCCAGGGTAACCGAAAACATACTCAACATTTTCTGCGTGCAGACTTTGCACGATAATTTGTGCGCCTGATATTTGCATGACAACCTCTTTATGTTCTGCGTATTTTGATTGCAAATGGATAATTTTGCCGATGCACCTGTAATGCGGCTAAGCGAGACAGCGATTTTAGGGTACGCGCACACGCTTAACATAACAACAATTATTATTGGTTCAATCTGGTTAAACGCTGGGTTTGTGAAAAAAGGGAAGCATCAAGATAACCGAAAGAATTAACAAAAACAAGCAGTATGTAAAAAAAGATTATCTCTGTTAAATAAAGTGTAATACAATTAAAAAAAATCAAAAAATGGAGAATTTTAAAAATTTAATTGCGCAAATTAGCAAAACAAAAATTTTTAAATCTATTTATTTCACCTAAAAGACTAACCTGCATTAAAATTGCTTAATATAGGTTTATAAGTTAATTATTTACTTTGAAAGATTGGAAAGAAATGAAATTTTCTCAGCAAAAAAAAGGCTTTACGTTGATTGAACTGGTGGTTGCCATTGCGATTATGGGTGTTTTGGCTGCTTTGGCCTATCCATCTTATTTAAGCTATATCCGCCGCGCGCGCTTGGATAATGCACGGGCCATGATGTCGGATACGGCACATGCACTAGAACGCCACTATGCGCAAAATCGCAGCTTCTGCCAAGCAGGCACAAACTGCACGCCGCCTGATATTCAGTTTGTTACCAAAGACAATCTTTCTAATGCGCCAGCAACGGGCGTTGTCGTTACCTTGGATAATGACAACTATAATTTTTCCATCGTTAAGGCAAATCCCAATAATTACATATTGAAGGGTGCGCCGAAAGCTGATTTGTATTCAAGCGATGTTTTGTCGGCTAATCAGCTGGTTCTGTTCTACGATTCTTCTGTTCCTGCTTTTATTCGCTGCACAAGTGGTGGCGCGGATCTTTATGAAACTTCTTCAAGAGCCAGCGATCCGACTGCGTTGCCTGATGCGGATGGCTGCGAAGTGATGCAATAAAATGAAAGCAAAAGGGTTTACTCTGGTTGAATTGTTGGTTGCGATAGCCATCATCGCCGTTTTGGCGGTGGTGGCTTATCCGCTTTACAACAATTATGTGAAAAACGCGCGGCTTAGCGAGGCGCATCAAGCGATGATGGATAATGCGCAGGCGTTGGAGAGACATTACGCGAATCACGCAAACTTTAAGAAAAGCAGCACGCAATGGGCAGATTTGCCGATTACACAAACGTCTGATTTTTGCATCCGTATGCTGGGCAATCCGCGTGGCACAGAAAGCGAGGCGGCATACAACATGAAGGCGGTGGCGTTTGATAAAAGCAAAGAGGCGAGGGTGTTGATTCATGCGCATGATGGCACTTCGCTGGTTTGCGAAAGCAGCACGACAACGTGTGATGAAAAACCTTTTTTTAACAATTCAACACGGGTGGATGCAAATTGCCGCGCCTATCCTTAAAAGCAAAGTAGCAAAAGGTAAAAAGGCAGCCAGAAAACGAAAATGGGTTTTCAGGCTGCCTTTTTGTGTGGTTTAGGCGAAGTATCCTGCGCCGAGTATCAGCGGTTTGTTGGCACCTGTGGCGTGGTGGGGGGTGGATGGGATTTTGTTTACCCAGCAGGCGGCGAGCCATGCGAAGGCGGCGGCTTCTACCCATTGGGGGTTGAGATTAAGGCTGGCGCTGCTGTGTAGGGCGATGTTTTTGGGGGTGAACAAGTTGGCAAGGCTTTGCATCAGGGCGCTGTTTTGGATGCCGCCGCCGCAGATGTAGATGTTGCGTGTGCTTGGGGCAGCCTGAAAAATGGCTTCGGCTATGGTTTCGGCGGTAAATTGCACAAGGGTGCGTTGCACGTCAAAAGGGGATTCGTTGCCGTGCAGATGGCTTTGTAGCCATGCGAGCGAGAAGAGTTCGCGCCCTGTGCTTTTGGGATGGGGTAGCCTGAAATAGGGGTGGGCTTTCAGGCTGCTGAGTAATGCGGGCAAGATGTTGCCTTGCGCGGCTTTTGCGCCGTTGGCATCGTAGGGCTGTTGCCAGATGTGTTGCATCCATGCGTCCATGAGCATATTGCCTGCGCCTGTGTCAAAGCCGATGGGCGGCTGGTTGGGGGCAAGAATGCTGATGTTGGCGATGCCACCGATGTTGAGCACAACGCGGGTTTCGTTTGGGCTGGCGAATAGGGCTTGGTGAAAGGCGGGCACGAGTGGCGCGCCTTGTCTGCCTGCGGCTAGGTCTCGGCTGCGGAAGTCGCCAATGGTGAAGATGCCTGTGCGCTCGGCGAGCAGGGGGAGATTGACCAGTTGGATGCTGTATTGATGCTCGGGGGCGTGGCGGATGGTTTGCCCGTGGCAGCCGATGGCGGTGATGTTTTCAGGCTGCATTTGGCTGTGGGCAAGCAGTTGGTGGACGGTTTGGGCGTAGATTTGGCTGAGCTGTTGGGCAAGCATTTGGCTGCGGTGCAGTTCGTTTTCGCCGATGTTTTGCAGGGCGAG
>CAUSAG010000050.1:0-4863 GCA_963529665.1 uncultured Kingella sp. | reverse complement strand
GGCTTGCGGCGGATGGTTTTGTGGAACGTGATGGTTTGCACGGGGGCGCGGGTGAGTTGTTTGGGCAGGGTGGCAAGCGCGATGATTAGGATGGTGGCGGCGTAGATGAGCAGCCATGCGCCGTTGGCGGCGCGTGCGCCTAGCCCTGTGGCGGCGGCAAGGGCGGCGCCAAATAGCCATGCGAGCAGGGTGCCGCTGCCTGCGAGATAAAGGGCGTAGTGGATTTGGCGGCGCATCATTTTTTGCTGCGCGGCGCGGGCGAGAATAAAGGCGATGATGGCGTTGAGTAGATAGATGATGAATAGGGCGAACAGGAATTGTTCGTCCCATGCGAGCCATTGGTGTTGCTGGTGTTGGGTGGTGTAGAGGATGGCGCGGGGGTGGTTGAACAGCAGGGCGATAAGGTCGTGCAGCGCGGTGAACAGGATGGGGGCAAGGGTGAGTGTGGCGAGGCAGAAGCGTAGGTGGGGGCGGGGTTCTTGGGTGTTTGTGTTCATAGTGTGTTTTTGGGGGAGTGAGGCAGCCTGAAAAGTCAAATCTTGGGGGTAAACAGCGTTTTCAGGCTGCCTTAAATATCAAACGAACGAAATTCAAATTGATAGCTGCCATCGGTTTGGCGATTGTATTCGGCAAGCAGATAAAACGGGCAGTTTTGCTCATCCAACACCACGCATTCAATCAAATAATCGCCGTCCACTTCGTCAATCATTAAATAGGGGTCGCCGTTTAAATTGCTGTTGATTTTGGTTTCGGCAAATAGGTGCAGCGTGGCTTTGTTGCCAACAAAATCAAGCTGTTCGTCCCATTCGCGCACGATGTTGGTGGACAAGCCGTAGTGGCGTGCTAATTTAGGCAGGTCATTATTGCAGTAGGCGGTTAAAAAGGCGGCGCATTCTTGGTAGATGCGGTGGCGCAGGGCAAGGGTAGGCATGGTTGGTTTCTCCATTGAATGGTGGTTGAGACAGCCTGAAAAGGGTGTTGGTTATGCTGAACTGTGTTTCAGGCTGCCGTTAGCATGGTGCGTGATTCGAGGGACAGACGTAGTTGCGCGATAGGCAGCCTGAAAAGGAGTTTGGCGGCGTTCGCTAAACGGTGCGTGGCAAAGCCACACGCCTTACAACGGGGCAAACCTATGGCGGTAAACCTACGGCGGTAAACCTAGGGTTGTTCTAGCCGATGATATTTCCCCGTTTCCAATTCCATTTCTTGCGCTTTGCCGTGTCCGCACCATTGGATTTGGATGCGGATTTTTTTGGATTTCAGGCTGCCTAAGCCAAATAGGATGCGGCGGTCGCTTTGGGCAGCCAGTCCGTTGTTGGCATAGACTTCGCGGGCGAGCGGGGGTTGGTTGGCGGGGTAGGCGATGACTTTGCTGTGGTAGGCGTTGCGGGCGCAGGTTTTGCCGTTGCCCACTAGGTCTAGCCCGAGCCATGCGGCGCTTTGGCTGTCGTTGCGGTAGAGCGTGGGGGCGGCGGTCATGTGGGTAACGAGCAGGTCGGGGTCGCCGTCGTTGTCAAAATCGGCATGAATCATGGCGCGCGATGTGCCTGTGTAGTCTGCGCCTGCTTGTTTGGCGACATCAATAAAGTAGTCGCCTTGGTTGAGATAGAGTCTGTTGGCTTCGTTGCCGAACACGCAGCGTCCGCGCACGTCTGCCCAGCGGTCGGCGTAGCCGTGCACATCGGGGTTGGTGAGGGCGATTTGGGCGTTCCAATACCAATAGTCGGGGCAGCGGGCTTCTTTTTTGTCGTAGGCATCGTCTGCCATGCCGTTGGCTTGCGCCATGTCTAGCTTGCCGTCGCGGTTGAAGTCGGCGTAGGTTGCGCCCCAGCCAAAGCGTTGTTCGTTGAGCGCGTTGCGCTTGGCGGCTTGGTCTTGAAACATGGCGGCATCGGCTTGCCCTGCTTGGCTTTGGTTTACCCACAGCAGGCTGCCTTCGGCTTGCAGTTTTTCGTGCACATTGGAAACGTGAATATCGGGCTTGCCATCGCCTGTTACATCGCCGAGGGTGGCGTTCATGCCTTTATAGGTGTCGCGCCCGATGCTGCCGACAAATGCGCCGCGTATGGCTTGGAAGCCTTTGCCTTGGTGGTTGATGTAAAGCTCGTCTGGGCCAAAGTCGTTGGCGATGTATAGGTCGGGGTAGCCGTCAGCGTTTAGGTCGCCTGCGCCGATTGCCATGGTCCAATGCTTGCCTTGCAAACCGCTTTGGGCGGCGGGCACAAGCTGGAATGTGCCGTTGCCCATGTTTTGATAGAGCCAGTTTTCATCGGCGTTGTCGGCGTTGTGCCACGAGCGGTGCATCACGTTAAACATCCGCCTGTCGCCTGCGTATTGCGGTTTAGGCAGCCTGAAAATGTTATACGGCTGCGGGGTGTCGTAATCGGGCAGATAGCGTTGCATCACGTTGCCGATGATGAGGTCGTCCAGCCCGTCTTGGTTGTAGTCCAGCACGTTGGCGGCGGTGCTGATTTGATAGGGGGCGATGCCCGCTTGTTCGGCGATGGAAGTGAAGCCGAGTTTGCCTGTTTGCGCCAACTCGTTGCGCAGCAGAATGCCTTTGCCAAAGCCTACGCCCAGCAGCAAGTCTTGGTCGCCGTCGTTGTCAAAATCCAGCCATGTGGCAGAAGCAATCAGCCCGTGGGTTTCAGGCTGCCTGCGGTTGGGGTCTAGCTGCGGCAGGGGGAATTTTTCAAATTGGAAATTGCCTTTGTTGATGTATAACTGCGCGCGGTCGGCTTCGGCTTTAAGCGGCTGGGTGAGAAAAATATCGGGCAAGCCGTCTTGGTTTACATCCGCCACCGCGCCTGCATCGCCCACCGAAAGCAGCCATTTGGCAACGTGGCGCATTTGGGGGTCGGTGCGCTCCAAAATATCGCCTTGTGCGCCTGTTAAACCGCTTTGGCTGGCGGGGATGGATACCAATTTGAAGCCGATGTCTTGGCTGTTTGCAAATGGATGGCTGGCTTTGTATGCGCCAATGCCCGCCGCGCCGATGATGGCGATGGCAAAGGCAGCCTGAAATTTGCTTTGGATGATGGCGCGCCAGTTGGCTTGTTTTCTCGTTTGCCAGAATAGATAGATGCCGCGCAGGGTGAAATAGGCAAAGCCTGCGTAGAACAGGGTGGAGAATTGTTGGAATTTATGCAGCGCAAGGTCTATCACCACGATAATCGCCGCCATGCCGATTTGCCCTTTTTTGCTGCTGGGCGACGTGGGCGGGTCGGGCAGCATAAAGAAAACGAACAGATAAAACGCGGGCGATGTAAACGCGCCCATAAACAGCGTTTCGGCGGGGATGTGGTGGCGCAGAATATAGGCGCGCAAGCCCACCTGGGCGGCGTAGAACAGCAAAAACGAGCCGATGAGCCATGCGCGGTGGATGTTCACGCGCACCAGCATGATGGCGGCGGTGGCAACAAAAAAGGCAACCACGCCTGAGCCGCCCCATTGATAGGCGGGCGATGGCGTTATCATGCCGCCACCAAAAAACAGCGCGGCAACAATGCCAAACAGCGATGGGTTGTAAATATGCTTGCCGTTTACGGTGAATAGGTATTTGGAGGCGATGGCGAAAAACGGCGGCAGCAGGGCAAACCAAATGCCGTGCGCGAAATTGGTGAGCATGGAAAGGCTGGTGCCTGTAATCGCTGCGCTGAGTGGGAACAGTGGCGTGGTGCGGCGCAGGATGGTGTGCAGGGTTAAATCGGTGAGCACGGAAGTGGCAACGATGGCGGCGATTTGCCACGGGCTGCGGTTGAAGCCCCAAAACAGGATGCCAAAGGCGAGGAAGGTGAGTTGCAAGCCGAGTACTGCCCAGCGGGGATCTTGGCGGGAGGGGATTTGGGGGAATGGCATGATGATTGGGGATGGTGGATGGGGGGGGTTGAGGCAGCCTGAAAAAGGGTGGGGCTGGTTTGGGGAAGGGCGAATTTTATACTATGGGGTGGGCGCGGGCAAAGGGCGGGGGCGCTTTTCAGGCTGCCTTTGGGGGTGGATGAAAAGGCAGCCTGAAAACGATATTTCACGCTTTCAGGCTGTCTTGCCGTTGGCTTCTAACCTGCTTCCGTTTCTTGCTGCATTACGAATTTCAACAACTCAAAAGCAAGATAAGCATATCGGTCGGCGGGCGGGCTGTCAGACGGGTAAAATGAAATCTCGGCAATATGAAATTTTCTTTGAAACTGCTCATATATCCCATTAACGCCGTCTTCCACATAAAACAGAATTTCATCTGCGTGAAGATTGGTGGCTTCTTCGTTTTCAGGCAGCGTGAGTATGTTGATTTGGGTGGCGCATGGTTTTTCAGATAACCGCAAACGTAAAAAATTACTTTTATTGCCAGTATGGCGTTCAATTCTAAACGTATCCAAACTTTCTTTTTTGTATATCATTTGTTTCCCCAATGTTTTTATGTGGAACGATTGATGTGCGATGGCAGCCTGAAAAACAAAATTTCAGGCTGCCTTTTTTCACACGGCTTTATCCGCCGCAGCCGCCCGTTGATGTTGATACAGAAATACCGCCATCATTCTGAATCACCCGCGCCACCAGCGCCTTCTCCCGCCCGTGCATATTCGGAATCTGCACCTGAATGCCATTGCCCGCCGCCACGTCCACAAATTCATTCTTGCGCTTCATCTGTTCCAACACGATGAGCTGGTTGCCGCGCGGGTGGATAATTTCCAGTGTGTCGCCCAGCGCAAAGCGGTTTTTCACATCCACCGTTGCCCAGCCGTCGGCGTCCACTTCGCGGATTTGCCCGACAAACTGGCTTTGCTTGGCGATGGAATGCCCGTAAAGATAGTTTTGGTATTCCTGCGTTTGGTGGCGTTCCAAAAAGCCGCTGGTGTAGCCGCGGTT
>CAUSAG010000049.1:0-5095 GCA_963529665.1 uncultured Kingella sp. | reverse complement strand
CCGCCCCATTCGCCCAAGCCGACAACGCCTACGACGAATCCGCCCTATACAACGAAACCTACACCCAAAGCCTGAACGTAGGCAGCGAAGCCATAGACTGCCTAAAAGCCCGCAAAAACGACTGTGGACAAAAAGCATGGGAAAGCAGCCTAGACAGCATCGGCAAAGTCATCGACACCCCCAGCGGACAACGCGCCCTAGAACAACTGCTCCCCCAGCTAGATTCTACTGGCATCATCACCAAACAAAACAGCAAAGCCATTGTGAACGTGTTGCGCGACCAGCTGCCCGCCATGAAAAAGAACGGCAAACAAATCGGCAACGCAGTAGAAGATTTCGGCAACCGAGCCAGCCGCCAGCTCACCGAGCCCGTGCAAGACAACGAACGCCCCAGCTGCATGAACAAAGGCGATAGCCTGCTATCAGGCGCGCTACGCTGCGGCGCAAACGCCATGATCGATAATCTGCAAAAACAAAAATAAACAGCAAAAGGCAGCCTGAAAACGAGCGAAGCGAGTTTCAGCAAAGCTAAAACAACATTCGCGCTTTCAGGCTGCCACTGATTTCCACCCCCCACCCCGAAAGCCCAACATGAACTACATCAGCACCCGCGGCAATACCCCCGCTAAAACATTCAGCCAAGCCCTGCTTATGGGACTCGCCCCCGACGGCGGTCTTATACTCCCCGAGCAATACCCCCAAATCACCTCCGAGCAACTCACCCATTGGCGCACGCTCAGCTACGCCGAACTCGCCTTTGAAGTCATCCGCCTATTCGCCACCGACATCCCCGAAGCCGACCTGCGCGACATCATCAACCGCACCTACACCGCCGAAACCTTCGGCAGCGCCGAAATCACCCCCGTGCGCACGCTCAAAGATGGCATCAAAATCCAAGCCCTATCCAACGGCCCCACGCTTGCCTTTAAAGACATGGCAATGCAATTCCTGGGCAACGCCTTTGAATACGTTTTAGCCAAAGAAAACAAAACCCTAAACATTCTCGGCGCAACCAGCGGCGACACAGGCTCCGCCGCCGAATACGCCCTGCGCGGCAAATGCGGCATCAACGTATTCATGCTCTCGCCCGATGGCAAAATGTCCAACTTCCAGCGCGCCCAAATGTATAGCCTGCAAGACGAAAACATCATCAACATCGCCGTGCGCGGCATGTTTGACGACTGCCAAGACATCGTTAAAGCCGTGCAAAACGACGCCGCATTCAAAGCGCAATACCAAATCAGCACCGTAAACAGCATTAACTGGGGACGCATCGTCGCCCAAATCGTGTACTACATCGCAGGCTATCTGCGCGCCACCGAAAGCAACGACCAGCGCATCAGTTTTTGCGTGCCCAGCGGCAACTTTGGCAACATCTGCGCAGGACACATCGCCAAACAAATGGGCTTGCCGATTGACCGCCTGATTGTCGCTACCAACGAAAACAACGTGTTAGACGAATTTTTCCGCACAGGGCAATACCGCCCGCGCGATGCCGCGCACACCTATGTAACATCCAGCCCATCCATGGACATTTCCAAAGCCAGCAATTTTGAACGCTTTATTTTTGACTTGGTGGGGCGCGATGCCAACCAAGTGCAAAGCCTGTGGGCAAACGTTGCCCAAGGCAACGGCTTCAATCTGCAAGACAAATTAGACATCATCCGCCAAAAATACGGCTTTGTTTCAGGCAGCAGCACCCACGCCGACCGTCTTGCCACCATAAAATCCGTGTACGAAACCGACGGCGAACTCATTGACCCGCACACCGCCGACGGCATTAAAGTCGCCCGCCGACTGCGCGAACCCAATGAAACCATTGTGTGCCTAGAAACCGCGCTGGCAGCCAAGTTTGAAGCCACCATCCACGAATCCGTGGGCAGCGTTGCCGTGCCCCGCCCTGCCAAACTCGCAGGCTTGGAAGATTTGCCTCAGCGCGTGCAAGTGATTGATAACGATACGGATGTGGTGAAAGCGATTATTCGCAACAAGGTTGGCGGCTAATCAGGCAGCCTGAAAATGGGAAACACGCCCCAACCGTTGTATTCCCTAAATAGCAAACGGCTGAAATGTGATGCGCTTTCAGCCGTTTGATTGTTTTGTGTGTTAGATAAATGCAGTGGCTGTTGAAGCATCAGAGGTAGCCTGAAAATCATCTCATTCGCATATCGGCTTCTATCTTCTAACCAATCTAATTGTGATATATATGAATCAGGTAATTAAAACAATTCAGCATATTAAAGAATGCAAAGAAGATGCAATATTAAATATTAACGGCAGGCTACTAGTTAACAATATATCAATGATTAAATTAGATAACACTTCAACCTGCCTAACCATTTACGATAACAACTTTGAGAACTGGGTTGGAGATAATGTTCCTTGTTATGTAGGTGGCAAATATTTATATGATGATGCCGTACAAATTACTGCGCTTGTTGGGATAATCCATGATGAGATTGGTATTAAAGCCATTCATTCATGCGTATTAAGCAGAGAAGAGGGACAGTTTACATTCTGATTTATTTTTCTCTTTATTATTCAATAACTGGTTTTCAATAATCCAGCTACTATTTAATCCCACCCATTTTCAGGCTGCCTTTCGCCCTTATAGGCAGCCTGAAAACCCGAAAGCCCAACCATGCACCACTATCGTGGAGAACTCTGGCTCATATTCGTAACCCTACTCGCCGCCAGCGGCTGGTTCGTTTCCAAAGCCGCGCTGCAAGAACTGCCCGCCGCAGGCTTTATCGGCGCGCGCATGATAGGCGCCGCCCTGCTGTTTTTGCCGTTCGCGCTGCCGCAGCTTTGCCAATGGACGGCAAGGCAATTTGCCCGCGCAGCGGCGGTGGGCGCAGCGTTTTCGGGCAACATTTTCTTCTGGATTCAAGGCGTGGCGCACAGCACCCATTTTGGCGAAGGCGCGCTGCTGCTCAGCTCATCCATGCTGCTTGCGCCCGTGTTGTCGTGGCTGCTGTTTCGCCATCGCCCCTCGCCTATGCTGTGGCTGTCGCTCGCCCTTTCAGGCTGCGGTATGTATTTGCTCAACGCGGGCAAATCGCCGTTGCAAATGTCGCTGGGCAGCGGCTTGTTCGCCCTTTCCGCGCTGATGAGCGCGCTGTTTTTCGTGCTGAACAACCAATTTTCCAAAGGCATGAACGCGCTGCCACTCACCACCGTGCAGCTCGCCTGCGCGGGCATCGTGTGCAGTGGCTATTCGCTGGCGTTTGAAACGTGGCATTTTCCGCTTTCCGCCGCCAGTTGGACGTGGCTTGCCGTGGGCATCATCGTGATTACCAACACGCGCTTTTTGCTGCAAACGCACGCGCAAAAAATTTGCCCGATTGGCAACGCGGCGATGATTATGGTGCTGGAACCTGTGTGGACGCTGATGTTTAGCGTGTTGATTTTGGGCGAGATTTTGTCGTGGGAAAAAGCGGTGGGCGGTGCGTTGATTATCGCGGCGTTGCTGCTGTATCGCTTGCCATTGCATAGGTGGCGCAAGCGCAAGAATTGACACGCGTGTTGATAGTGTTATACCATAACGTTTTATCTACTCAGGAGCGTGAAATGAAACAAGGCATTCATCCAGAAAATTATCGTACTGTGCTGTTTTACGACAGCGGCGTGGAGGAGGGTTGGCTTATCCGCTCTTGCGCGCCCACCAACAAAACCATGCAATGGACAGACGGCAAGGAATATCCTGTGTTTATGCTGGATACGTCATCGGCATCGCATCCTGTTTACACGGGCAAGCAGCGTGAGCACAACAAAGAGGGGCGCGCCAGCCAGTTTAATCAACGCTATGCGGGCATGATGTCTGCGCTGAAAAAGGGGCAATAAAATGCAGGTGTTGTCATCGCTTAAAGCGGCGAAAAATCGCCATCGTGATTGCCAGATTGTGCGCCGCAAGGGCAAGGTGTATGTGATTTGCAAGAGCAATCCGCGGTTTAAGGCGCGGCAGCGGTAGGTAGTGTTTTCAGGCTGCCGATGGTGGTACTGGCAATAGGCAGCCTGAAAACGCTAAATGATTGGTGGGCAACGAGTGCCCGCCCTACCCACTGCCCAAATCCCCGTTCTTCCCGCCAATCAAAGGCAGCCTGAAAACAGTATCTACCGTTTTCAGGCTGCCTTTTTTACCGCCATCGCCTCACAGATAGAACTTATCCACCATATTCAAATTGCCGTCCAGCTTGTACACCAGCGGCTGCCCCGTGGGGATTTCCAACGCCATGATGTCGGCATCGGAAATGCGCTCTATATGTTTAGCCAGCGCACGCAGACTGTTGCCGTGCGCCGCCACCAACACCCGTCTGCCTGCCAACACGGCGGGCGCGATTTGGTCGTGCCAAAAGGGCAGCACCCGTTCCAGCGTTACTTTCAGGTTTTCGCCGTCGGGCACGGCATCCGCGGGCAGATGGGCATAGCGGCGGTCGTTGTGGGCGGAAAATTTGTCATCCCTATCCAAAAGCGGCGGCAGCACATCATAGCTTCTGCGCCAGATGCGGACTTGTTCTTCTCCGTATTTCTCAGCGGTCTGCTGTTTGTTCAGCCCTTGCAGCGCGCCATAATGCCGCTCGTTCAGCCGCCAGGTTTTCACCTGCGGCACAAAAAGCTGGCCGCTTTCTTCCAACACGATGTTGCAGGTTTTGACGGCACGGGTCAGCACCGATGTAAAGGCAATGTCAAACTGATAGCCGTGTTCTTTCAACTTTCTGCCCGCCGCTGCGGCTTCCGCCAGCCCCTGCTCGGACAGCGGCACATCGCGCCAGCCGGTGAACAGGTTTTTGGCGTTCCATTCACTCTGGCCGTGGCGGATAAAGATAAGTTCCATGTGTTACTCCTTCAATCGGGTGGAAAAAACAAATCTTAACGCTTTTTCAGGCTGCCTGAAACACCACATCATTCACCCGCCCCACCGCACCATTTATGCTACTGGCAACCCGCTCTTTGTTATTTTTCATTCCAAATTTGAAGGCAGCCTGAAAACGCGCGGGCAGCAAGTGCGCGTATCAATTTTTATGTATGTCGGCCCGCCATAAAAAAACACCGGTCAAAAGACCGGTGTTTTGCCCACAACCGCTTATTTAGCAGC
>CAUSAG010000048.1:0-5625 GCA_963529665.1 uncultured Kingella sp. | reverse complement strand
GTGCAGCGTGCAGCGTGCAGCGTGCAGCGTGCAGCGTGCAGCGTGCAGCGTGCAGCGTGCAGTATAATTTTAACACTTTTCATTGATTTGGAAGGTATTTTTTAACAACTTTTTTTTTTATGGATAAAAGCATGAAAACCAACAAAATCTTACAAATTGCAATGATAACAACCTTGCTCGCAGCACCAATGGCAGCATCCGCGTATGAATTGGGAGAAAAAGGCATAAGTGCAGCGGATGCCAAGTTGTACAGCCAAATAGGTTATGACAGCACAGGACGTTATGAGTATTTGAATGGCAGGGCACAGGAATCTTTGGTTGAAGTTAGTGGTAAAGGTGTTGCTAGAAATGGGGTAAGACAAAGTGGGAAACGGGTTGAGAAACAAGTGACTGGAAAACAGAAAACTGCTAAGAAAAAAGAAAGTTGGGGTGCAATTGCTGGTCGCGAAGCCAGACTGGAAAGAGAAAGACTGGAACGCACAGGTGAAGAATTTGACTGGCGCAAATATATGTAGATTTAAGACGGCAAATTTGCCGTCTTAATTTTATCTGCCCATTTGAAGATTTCTTTCATTTTCTTGTTTTTGAACAATATTTCCACGACTGGCAGCGACATTTTCCAGATTAAGTTTGTTTGTTGTTGCATCAAATACATCAACAATTTCTTTTGCATTATTAGAAAGATTATTTTTAACATCTCTCATTTTTTTACCTAATTGAAAATATAGTTTTGGCGATTGACTTCCTGCTTCCTGATAAATCAAATCGGAAATTGTCATACCTTCTTTCAGCTTTTCTGGATTAATACCATTATTTAACAACCAATCTTTTATTGCTCTTTTGTCTTCTTGGCTTCCTTTCTCATAAACCTCATTTATCATCACTACATTCTGCGCTAATGCTTTTTTATGTGCGATTTGTTCATCTTTTGGCATTCTGTGATAATTAGCATCGGGATTCTTGGCGTATCCTTCTTCAATCGCATTTTCTACCCTCTGCACCTTTGCAAACAAATCCATACGGTTGGTTTTTAGGGAGTTTTCTGTAGCCTGACTTTCTGCTTGTAAATCCACACCGTTTTTTGCTGCCCAATTGGACACCTCTGTAAAAGTATTTTTATTGGCAAACATTTGAATAAATGTTTTATGAAGATGTTCTATATAGAACTCAATTTGATTATGGCGAGAGATTTCTGCCTGAGCGTGTTCTAGTTGTTTTTGGATGTGTTTTTTATGTTTTTCTAGCCGTTTTTTGTATTGCTCTTCGTATTCCTGCATTCTGCGGGCGATTTTCGGGGGCGCTGCGCGGGGTGCCGCTGATTTTATTGATAAAAGGCAGCCTGAAAACCACCCCAATGGAGCGTCGGCGGCTCGCCAACATCTTGGCAAACCAGCCATGTTCTATTCAATAAGCCCTATGGCCACGAGCCGTCGCCGCTCCATATCCATTTCAGGCTGCCTTTGTTACTCAATCCATCACAAACAAATACCCCCCACATCATTTTCAGGCAGCCCACCCAATCCCCTCCAAAAGCAGCCCAACCCCCACAAACTCGCTATAATCCGCCCTTCCCCAATCCACAAGAAAACCATCAACCAACCATGAAAAACACACTCACCCCCCTATTCCAACAATGGGCATGGGACATCCTCTACCCCCTAGACGGGCAAAACATCTTCATCGGCAGCGAAGGCTTTGAACGCAGCGAAATCGCCCGCCTTATCGGCGCAGAAGACTGGTTCAATGAAGAAAACCCCTACGACCCCGCCACCGCCCGCCGCCAGCTCAAAGCCGCCTACGAAGCATGGCAACAGCAACATGATTTTGACCACATCTGGCAAACCAGCCTGCCCGAAACCCTGCGCCACAACCTTGCCCAATGGCAAGAAATGAGCCACTTCAACGAAACCGAAATCCGCCTGCTCGCCTTCGGCATCCTGCTGCACAGCCAAGCCCCCCTTTCCCGCCTATGCGGACTGCTCGGCGACCTAGACGACAGCGCCTGCTGCGAAGCCCTTGCCCTAATGCTCAGGCAGCCTGAAAACCAAATCACCGAAGCCCTATCGCCCAAAGGCGCGCTCGCCAGCATCGGGCTTATGCAGCTAGATCGCAACGACGAATACTACATGAAAAGCAAAATAGACCTCCTTTCCCGTCGTTTTGCCGATCTCATGCTCAACGCCCCCACCACGCCCACCGAAATCCTCAAAAAACACATCCTCCCCGCCCCGCAAACCCAGCTCACCCTTGCCGATTTCGCCCATCTAGGCGTGCTCGCCAGCGCCAGCGAAGCCTACCTGCGCCAAGTGTTTGCCAACAAACTTTCAGGCTGCAACATCCTGATCCACGGCGTAGCCGGCACAGGCAAAACCGAATTCAGCCGCGTGCTCGCCAGCAGCCTAGGCGTAGAACTCTACGAAATCTCATGGACCAACGAAAACGACACCCCCGCCAACCGCGACGACCGCATGAACGCCCTACGCATGGCGCAAAACATTCTCGCTGGGCAAAACACCATGCTGATGTTTGACGAAGTGGAAGACCTGTTTGACCGCGGGCAACACGATTTCAGCCTCAACAAAGCATGGCTCAACCGCTTTTTAGAAAACAACCGCGTGCCCACCATCTGGATAGGCAACAACGTTGAACTCATCGACCCCTCCGCCGTGCGCCGCTTTGACATCGTCATCGAAATGAAAGCCCCGCCCGTTGCCCGCCGCGCCGAACTCATCGCCGGCTACACCCGCGATTTTATGGACAAATCCCAAATCCGCAGCCTCGCCGAACACGAAGCACTTGTACCCGCCCTGCTCAAACAAGCCCACAAAGTAACCCAAGCCGCCAGCCAAGATTGGCAGCCTGAAAAACGCAGCGAGCTGTTCCAAAAACTGCTGCACAACACCCTAAAAGCCCAAGGCAACTACCACGCACTCAAAAAAACCACCAAACTACCCGAAGTGTATAGCCTAGACTACCTAAACACATCGCGCGACCTTAACCAACTCGCCCAAGGCATCATCGCCGCAGGGCGCGGCACACTCTGCCTTTACGGCGCAGCAGGTACAGGCAAAAGCGCCTATGCCGCATGGCTCGCCGAGCAAGCAGGCAAACAGCTTATCTACAAACGCAGCTCCGATTTGCTTTCCAAATACGTTGGCGAAACCGAGCAACTCATTGCCCAAGCCTTTGCCGAAGCCGAAGAAAACCAAGCCATCCTCGTGTTTGACGAAGTGGACAGCTTCTTGCAAGACCGCCGCGGCGCCAACCAAAGCTGGGAAATCACCCAAGTCAACGAAATGCTCACCCAAATGGAAGCCTACCAAGGCATCTTCATCGCCACCACCAATCTGATGCGCAACCTAGACCAAGCCGCCCTGCGCCGCTTTGACTTCAAGCTGGAATTTTCGCCGCTGCGCCCCGAGCAAGCATGGAAGCTGTTCCAAGCGCACTGCGCCCAGCTGGGCTTGTCCTGCCCCGATGAACTGCACAGCGAAGTCGCCCGCATCAGGCAACTCGTCGCAGGCGATTTTGCCGTTGCCGCCAAACAAGCGCGCATCACCCCGTTTGCCGATGCCCAAGCCCTGCTCGCCAGCTTGCAACTGGAATGCAGCCTGAAAGAAGGCGGCAAGGGGGCGATGGGGTTTGTGTGAAAACAAGGCAGCCTGAAAACTGGTTTAAATGCACGTTTTGGCTTCGTTTGTTTTGGCTTCGCTGAAATGCGCTTTGCTCGTTTTCAGGCTGCCTTGCTTTATTCCACCAGCCGTAGGGTGTGCAGCTTTGCTGCGCACGCGGTTGGCAAACAGCCCCCAATCCCGTAAACAAAAAACAGCACCTTGCTCAAACGTAAAGGCAGCCTGAAAACCACTCCATCCCGTTTTCAGGCTGCCTTGGTCTTGTTCTCAACGCCCCGCGCTTACCCCGCCCCTATCACGCAAAATCCCCGCCAAAGCTCATCGCCCCTGTTTCCGCGCTGCTGGTTTGCGCGCGAAAGCCTGCGAATAATTCGCGCCCAATGCCGTGTGTGTTTTTGCTTAAATCGGGCGTGGGGATTTCCCGCGCGTGCCATTCGGCTTCGTCCACCAACACATTCAATTCACCTGTTTTGGCGTTAAAGCGAATCATGTCGCCTGTGCGGATTTTGCCGATATTGCCGCCCATCAAGGCTTCGGGCGACATATGAATCGCGGCGGGCACTTTGCCCGATGCGCCCGACATCCGTCCATCGGTAACCAACGCTACTTTAAAGCCACGGTCCAGCAAAATCGCCAGCGGCGGGGTTAATTTGTGCAGCTCTGGCATCCCCATCGCCCGCGCGCCCTGAAAGCGCACCACGCACACAAAATCACGTTCCAATTCGCCACGCTCAAACGCTGCCAACACTTCGCGCTGGTCGTTAAACACAATGGCGGGGGCTTCCATTTCAAAATGCTCACTCTTCATGGCAGACACTTTAATCACGCTGCGCCCCACGTTGCCGCGCATCAGGCGCAAGCCGCCGTCGGGCGAAAACGGCTCGGCAACGGTGCGCAAAATATCGGTGTCGCGGCTTTCGGCAACCGCGTCGCGCCATTGGAGCTTGCCGTCAATCAAAAACGGCTCTTGCGTGTATGCCGCCATGCCATGCCCAACCACGGTGTCCACATCGTCATGCAGCAAGCCCGCGTCGCGCAGTTCGCGTATCACAAACGGCAAGCCGCCCGCCGCCGCAAAATGGTTCACATCCGCTTGCCCATTGGGATACACGCGAATCAGCAGCGGGATAATGGACGAAATCTCGTCAAAATCATCCCAATTCAAAATCACGCCTGCCGCGCGCGCCATCGCCACCAAATGCATGGTGTGGTTGGTGGAGCCGCCTGTTGCCATCAAGCCTATCATGGCGTTGATAAACGATTTTTCGCTCAGCATTTCGCCCAGCGGTTTCAGGCTGCCTGATTGGATGCCCTGCACCATGTGTGCGCCCGCGTGGCGGGTTAGGGCTTCGCGCATCGGTGTGTAGGGATTGAAAAACGCGGCAGCGGGCAGATGCACGCCCATAAATTCCATCATCATTTGGTTGGAATTTGCCGTGCCGTAAAACGTGCAAGTGCCCGCGCTGTGATACGAGCCCAATTCGCTTGCCAACAAGGCATCACGCCCCACTTTGCCTTCGGCAAAAAGCTGGCGCGTACGGGCTTTTTCTTTGTTGCTGATGCCGCTTTCCATTGGCCCAGCGGGCACAAAAATGGCGGGCAAATGTCCGCACGACAACGCGCCTATCATCAAGCCTGGTACGATTTTGTCGCACACGCCAAACAGCAGCGCGCCATCAAACATTTGATGCGACAAGCCCACCGCCGTGCTCATGGCAATCACATCGCGCGAAAACAGCGACAATTCCATGCCCTCGTATCCCTGCGTGATGCCATCACACATCGCGGGCGTGCCGCCTGCCACTTGCGCGGTTGCGCCGTATTTTTGCACTTCGTCTTTAATCCAATCGGGAAAATCTTTAAACGGCTGGTGCGCCGACACCATGTCGTTATACGCGCTAATCATGCCGATGTTGGGCACATTGGGCTGCTGCATTTGGATTTGGATGGTTTTGGGCATGGCGGCATAGCCGTGCGCCAAGTTGGAGCAGCC
>CAUSAG010000047.1:0-5767 GCA_963529665.1 uncultured Kingella sp. | reverse complement strand
ATATAAAAGGTAAAGCGTTTACGGTAGGTATTGAAGGAAATAATTGTCGGTTAAGTGTAGAAAACCCTAGCGTTGTTTACAGTATTTCAAGGACAATACCGTAAATGAACATGCACAAAAACACCCGCCTTACCCCGCACCACCGCGAAGCCATCTGGACTGCCTACACGCAGGAAAAAGAAAGCGTTACGTCTCTTGCTCGTCGCTACATGGTCAGCCGCCCTACCATTTACCGCATTCTCAAAGCCGCCCGCGTTAAGCTACTGGTACCGCAGAACAGCGTTAATAACCGCTTCAAACAGGCGTATTACGGAATGCGTCGTTTAGCCAAAGTAGAACGTGGTATTCAGGAAAAGCTCAAAAAACAAGCCAAACGCTACAACAAGTCCTATCCGGGTGAGATGGTTCATGTAGACACCAAACGGTTGCCGTTGCGCAAAGGTCAAAAGGCTACCGATAAGCGCGATTATCTTTTTGTTGCCATTGATGATTTCTCACGCGAGCTGTATACCGCCATCATGCCGAACAAAACGGCTAAGAGTGCTGCTGAGTTTCTGAACAAATACGTTATTCACCCCTGTCCGTATCAGATTGACTGCGTCTATTCGGACAACGGCAGCGAGTACAAAGGTGCAGCCAATCATGCTTTTGGCATTGCTTGTTTTGCAAACGGCATCAATCAGAAATTCACTCAACCCGCCCGACCGCAAACTAATGGCAAAGCCGAACGGGTGATACGGACGATTATGGAAATGTGGCACGACAAACAGCAGTTTGATAGCCCTGAGCATCGGAGAAAAGAGCTGTGTCGTTTTGTGAATTTCTACAATACTGTGAAACCTCATAGCAGCCTGAAAGGGGATACTCCTTTTGAAGTGTTGCAGACTTATTTCTCTCAACCTGTTGTGTAAACAACGCGGTTAATTTCTACAGGTTAAGACATCGTTGCGCTCGTGCCATACGGCGGTCGTGTTGTTTTTCAAAGAGCGAGTTTTACCATTTCAAGGTTTTTGATTTAGTGTTTCATTATGTAAATAATGGTTATGTGTGATGATTAAAAAATAGGCAGCATACTTTTTAGGACACTACCTCCCTGTTTTCAGGCTGCCCAAAAGACAAAGCATTCCGCATTTATGCCCAGACCAATCACATTTCGCAAAAAAAACCTATAATATCCCCAAAATCCCATTCTATTTTTCAGCTCAAAACAGGAGATTGCCATGTTATTTCCCAATCCATTCGTTTATCAACGCACGCTTGAAGCAGACATTAAAAGTGCCACCATTCCTTCCATGTTGGAACAGCACTATGGACAATGTGGCGAAGATTTAATCATTTTCTCCATCGCCCGCGCCTTGCAAACGCAAGGACATATCGGCAATTGGGCAGATTATGTGTATGTAGAAATTGGTGGCAACCACGCCTTTGCGGGCAACAACACCTATCTATTGCACATCTACACAGGCATGACAGGTATTTTGGTTGAAGCCAACCCTGCGCTCATACCTGATTTGCAAAAAGCTCGCCCAGCCGACCAGATTATCCACGCCGCCATCACCAACAAAGACGTGGAAACAGTTGAATTATTCGTATCCAATCATCACGAGCTGTCATCGTTGCACAAAGAATTTATTGAAATTTGGCATGGTGGGCAGGTGGGTATTAAAAACAGCGTGCAAGTAGCAGCAATGCGTCCCAACCAACTATTTGAAAACCATATCCCCACCGACAAAAATATTCTGCTGCTATCCATTGATGTAGAAGGCAAAGATTTAGATATTGCCAAAGATATTGATTTTTCCCGTTGGCGACCGCTGTTTGTGCAACTTGAACCGTCTGAGCATTTTGCATCTGGCGAAGGCAACCGCATGACAGCATTTATGCAGCAACAAGACTATGCCCTGATTTCTTGCACCAATGTGAATTTGATTTACATTGACCAAGCAATATTGCCAAAATTGATAGGCAGCAATCACCAACCTAATCCTGCTGAGTAAACCTACAAGGCAGCCTGAAAACTTGCTTTCTAGTAAAAAATTAACCCGCCACCCTAACACTACTGCGCGACACCAATAAACAAGCAGCAGAAGCGGGGTTCAGGCGGGTTAAATAACAATAAATTGCCTGTATCGGCTATAATAGTCTATTCAAGAAAATGTCTTTAAATTTTTTATGAACAAAACAAGGAAAAAGGATGAACGCTCATTCCCAAACATTATTGCTTGCCGTGCGAGAAAAGTGGGTTAGCCAACAGCCTGAAATAGATGAAAAATACATCGCAGCCACATTAAAACAAGCAGAAAATGCCGATGTGGTGTCGTTTGATATTTTTGATACCGTGCTCACGCGCGTATTGGAATGCCCGATTGATGTGTTTGCGTATGTTGAACGTGAACTGTTAGCACAAGGTTTGCCCGCCAAAGGTTTTGCCAAAATACGCTTTGATGCAGAAAACCGCGCCCGTGCTGTGGCATGGAATGCAACAAAAGCCGAAGAAATTACATTTAATGAAATCTATCAGCAAGTGCAAAACGCGCCGCAATTAGCAGGCGCGAGCAATGTGGTTGAAGCTGCGCGCGAAGCTGAAATCCAAGCTGAACAAATCGCTTGCGTGCCCATTGCCGACCAAGTGGAATTGATTAAACGCTTAAAAGCAGCAGGCAAAACCATTATTTTCGTTTCGGATATGTATTTATCACAAGCGCAAATCCAAGCCATTTTGGCATATAACCAAATTGATTCACTTTGCGAGCATTTGTTTGTTTCTTCTGAATACAACAAAACCAAACACACAGGCAAAATTTGGGACATGGTGCGCCAACATATTCCCGCGACACAGCGTATTTTGCATATTGGTGATAACGTGCATTCAGATGTGGAGCAACCCCAAAAAGCCGATATTGATACGCTGCATTACCCCCGCTTTATTGCTGAACGCCGCGTAGGCGCAAGTTTGTCGGCTGAGTTGGTGCCATTTTCTATTTTGTCGCGCTTGGCAGATTTGGCCGCGCAAAAAGAACACGACCCCGAGGAAGCCTTTTGGCGCAAGCTGGGGCAAAGTTTGGGCGCATTAACGCTATACAGCTACATTCAATGGCTGGCAGAGCAAGTAAAATGCAACAAAATTGAACATATTTATTTCTGCGCCCGCGATGCCCAAGTGATTCAGGCTGCATGGAATATTTGTGATTTAGACCAAGCCTGCGGCACAACATCTAGCTATTTGTATGTTTCGCGTAAAGTGCTGCGTTATTCCACTTGCTATACTGAAATTGTCCAAAATGGGCGGCTTTCTGATGAATCATTACTATTTTTAGTAGAGCACTCGCTTAACGAAAACAGCACATTCCGAGATATTTTCAAACCATTCAATCTTAGCGATGCAATCATCAATCAACATGGTTTGTGCGACATTATTGAATCGCTAGATAGTGTAATAGATTGGTCTAAAACGGCTGCGATTAAAGAATATATCAATAGCTATTTGCTAGACGATATGTTGCCCGCGTTTAAAGCCGTTTTTGACAACGCTATGGGCTATTACCATCAAGAAGGTGTATTCTTTGCTGACCGCAAAGTAGCAATTATGGATTTGGGCTGGGCTGGTACGATGCAGGCTGCTTTAATTGATTTGCGTCGCTATATGGGTGTAGAGAAGAATTTAGCTGGCTATTACTATGGTTTATGGGGTGTGGATAATGCGGTTGCTGGTAAGGCATACCACAATGGCATTATGCTCTCTGCATTCAGTAATAAATTTGAACAGTATAAAGATGCGCTGTTATTACGCAATGGCGTGAACTTGCTGGAAAACTTGCATTCTGCCAACCATGAAACCACCGTGGACTTTAAGCAAGTGGGCGATGCCTTTGAGCCGATGTTTAAAAAAGACGTTCATTATCGCTATTTAAGCTGGTTCAACAGCACGATTGCCCATTTTCAGGCAGCCGCATTGGATGCAATTCGCACATGGCATGCGGGCGAGAAACATTTAACCCTTTCTGCCGATGAAGTCTCTATTGACACGGCTATTGCCGCAATGATGCAGGTATTCTGCTCGCCCAATAAGCAAGAAATCGCCCATTTAGGGCAAATCATGCACGCGGCAACTTATGCGCACGCCGAATTTAGACCCATCGTTGAAAACGAATTGCCAAAAAATGAAAGCGAAGTGTATTCGTTTCTATATGGTGGGGGTTGGCCTTGCGGGGTAATGAAATATTGGTGTAACAGCGGGTTGCAAGCTACGAACTCGCATTTGTACAACGTGGCCAAAAATGAATTTGCTGCGTATCCTGAATTTATCCGTAACCAGTTTTAAACACAGGTAGCACCATGAATACAACTCTTTTCCCTCAACCCCAAGCCTTTGCTTCATTGCCCAATCTCAAAACCGACGGTTCGGTTGCCATTATCACGCGCACCAAAAACCGAGCTGTGCTGTTGGCGCGTGCATTAAACAGTGTGTTGGAACAGCATTATCAAAATTGGCATTTATATATCGTTAATGATGGCGGCGATGTTGCCACAGTAGAAAAACTGCTGGATACCTACCGCGATTTATTCGGCGAGCGATTAACCGTTATCCATAATCCGCAATCGCTGGGTATGGAAGCTGCTTCTAACTGCGCATTTGAACAGGCAAATGAGGAATTTTTGGTTATCCACAATGATGACGACAGTTGGCATCCTGATTTTTTGCAGGAAACAGTTGTCTTTTTGCAGAAAAACCGCGATGCGGTGGCGGTTTTGACTAACTGCGTGGTGATTCACGAGGAAATCAAACAAGATACGGTGCGCCAGCTTAATGTATTGGAATGGGGCTTTTGGCGCGACCATGCCGATGCGGTTCGCTTAATTAAAGGCAATATCACACCCCCCATTTGCTTGCTGATTCGCATGAGTGCCGCCAAAACCATCGGCGGCTACAATGCAGCATTGCCTGTGCTGGGCGATTGGGATTACAACTTGCGCTTATTCCGCTTGGGCGAAATCAAAACGCTGAACAAGGAATTGGCATATTATCACCACCGCATTTCCAGCAATGATGCCTATGGCAATTCAGTTATTGCAGGCGTGGATAAGCATCAGGCTTTTCAGGTTGCTTATCGTAATGCGCTGGTGCGTCGCGCCTTAGCAGAAGATCCAGCTAACTATGGATTGCTGCATTTAATCTTGCACGATGCTGAAAACAATAAAAATGAATTATTGCGCGAAATCCAAGATTTGAAATATCGCTTGGATAATATAAACATTGGGCATCATGTTAATCGTGATGCAGAGATGTTTATTCGGGTAGATTATTTCTACCGCAAATTTTTGCCTTTGCGTAATCTGGCTGCCAAGTTGCGCGAGCGTATGAGAAAAATGCGGCGCAACTCCAAAGTGCTTCGCCCTATGGCACACCAAATACGCGATTTTCTGCGTGTGTTGCGTGGCAAACGCAAATAATTGGTATGCAGCCTGAGAAGGCAAAAGCATAACCATCATTTATCCAAACAATGCAAACCCAATTTCAGGCTGCCTAACCATAGTTTTATTAACTATTTAGGCAGCCTGAAATGTTAAACGCGGGTGCGGACATTGGGCAGCCTGAAACGGCAAACCGCGCAAGGGGGGGCGAACAGCCCCCATCCCTACGGCTTGCTGGCAAGCCGTGCGCTGGCAAAAGGCAGCCTGAAAGGCAAAATGGCTGCGGCGTGGGTTTGTTGCTATAGTTAAACAAAATAAGAAACACCCAATAACATTTCCAACAAGCAAGAGTGTC
>CAUSAG010000046.1:0-5902 GCA_963529665.1 uncultured Kingella sp. | reverse complement strand
GGATTTGGATGGTTTTGGGCATGGCGGCATAGCCGTGCGCCAAGTTGGAGCAGCCCAGCTGGTCGCGCTGCACTTTGCCTTGTTTGACATATTGGCGAATCCGCGACAAATATGCCTCGCGCGTGGGGCGGCTGCGCTCGATGATGCGCTCGGTGATGGCTTGCAATGTGGGATGGATAGGAGGATTGGGCATGGTTGTTCCTTTTTTGCTGATTAGAATGTAATTTTGCAACATATTATAGCGCAAAACCCTGCGCCATTGGCAGCGAATAATTCTTGAATACAAGCAATTATCTAGCAAAATCGCCTAGACAAATCTCGGGCGAACTATGTAGGATTGTTACGCATTAGGCAGCCTGAAAAAGCAATCGCAAGGGCGGCGCGATTTTAGAGTAGAATATTGAAGCGTATTGGTTTTAACGAAAACTAACACACCGAATGGCCATAAGGCAGCCTGAAAACAAGCGTAGCGCGTTTCTGCGAAGCTAAAACAAATCTCTCCAGCCCAATAACCAGCCCCACCCATTTTCAGGCTGCCTCACCTCCTTCACCCTACCCTTACAAAAGGAACTCCAATGTCTCAAAAGCTCAACAATTTTGATATGGTTTTATTCGGCGCAACAGGCGATTTATCCATGCGCAAGCTGTTGCCCTGCTTGTATCAAGCGCACGCGGCGGGCTTGTTGCATCCAGAAGGACGCATTTTGGGCGTATCGCGCAGCCAGTTTGACACCGCGCAATTTTTGGCAAAAGTGGAAACCGACAGCAAAATCCACATCAAACAAAATTTTACCAATGAGCTTTGGACATCGTTTATCGCGCGAATTGAATATTTGCCCTTGGATGTTACCCAGCCTGAACACTTTGCTCGGCTCGCCGAAGTGGTGAAAGCGCGCGGCGAAACGGATAACGTGATTATCTATCTTTCCACCGCGCCCAAATTCTTCGCCCCCGCCTGCGAAAACCTTGCCGCCGTGGGCTTGAACACGGATAACGTGCGCATTGTGTTGGAAAAACCATTGGGCACGGATTTAGCCTCGTCGCAAGCCATCAACGCCGATGTGGCGCGGTTTTTCAAAGAAGAGCAGATTTACCGCATTGACCACTACCTCGGCAAAGAAAGCCTGCAAAACGTGTTGCCGCTGCGCTTTGGCAATGTGTTCCTTGAACCGGTTTGGAATAAGGATTTCGTGCAGTCCGTGCAAATCACCATCGCCGAGCAGCTGGGCGTGGAAGAGCGCGGCGAGTTCTACGACATCACGGGCGCGTTGCGCGATATGGTGCAAAACCATTTGATGCAAATGCTGTGTTTTGTGGCGATGGAGCGCCCCAAATCGCTGGGCGCAGATGATGTGCGCGATGAGAAATTGAAAGTGGTTGCCGCGCTCAAACCGATGACTTCTGCCGATGTGGATAAAAACGTGGTGCGCGGGCAATACACCGCCTCAGGCAGCCTGAAAGGCTATTTGCAAGAGCATAAAGTGCCTGCCGACAGCCGCACAGAAACCTATGTTGCCATCCGCGCCGAAGTGGACACGCCGCGCTGGCAAGGCGTGCCGTTTTACCTGCGCACGGGCAAACGCATGGCGGCGCGGTTGGCAGAAATTGTGGTGAACTTTAAGCCCGATGCGGGCAGCCTGTTTGGCAACCACGCCAATCGTTTGGTGATTCGTTTGCAGCCCGATGAAACCGTGTCGCTCAAATGGTGGGTGAAGCAAGTGGGCAGCGGCTTGGATGTTGCCCCCGCCGAAATGGTGTTGGATATGGGCAAGGCGGTAGCGGGCCGCCGCGCCGAAGCGTATGAATTGCTGCTGCGCGAAGTGATTGACGGGCGTTTGGCGTTGTTTAACCGCCGCGATGAACTGGAAAAGGCTTGGGAATGGGTGATGCCGATTTTGGATAACTGGGCAACTTCGCCGATTGCGCCGCATGGTTATCCTGCGGATAGCTGGGGGCCTGAGGCGGCGCGGGAACTGCTGGCGCGGGATGGGAACAGATGGGTGGAAGAGCAGGGGTGAGGTTGGGTTGATGGAATTGAGGCAGCCTGAAAATGGAATTGGGACGTTTTCAGGCTGCCTTTTTGGGACTGAAGGTCATTTGCGTGGAAGTTTTGTGATTTCTATTTCCCAATTGGCTTGGTTAAGTTCTTTGGTTTTTTGTTCGTTAAGTTGATAACCAGAAATGGTGTGTTCAACTTTTTCCCCTGCTTGGTGGGTAGACGTCTCTATTTTTCTAATTGCAGTTAGCTGGTAAGTCTGTATAAAAACGGGGCGGGCGACCTGTGCCAAAACAATTAAATCTGCCTTTTGCGCTTCGCTAATACCTAGATTTTCAATAAGTTGAGTGAAATCTTTTGCTGTTAATTGTGCTCCAAATAAATCAGCCTTCGTTAAATCAGTATTCTCTAAATTAGCCCCTGTCAAATCAGCTTTTTCAAAATAAGCCCCTTCAAAATGAGCTTTTTCAAAATGAGCTCTCCGCAAATAAGCTCCTTCAAAATGGGCTCCCCATAAATGAGCTCTTTCAAAATGAGCTCCCCATAAATAAGCTCTTTCAAAATAAGCTTTCCGTAAATGAGCTCCTTCAAAATAAGCCACCTGCAAATGAGCTCCTTCAAAATGAGCTTCTTCCAAATCAGCTCCTTCAAAATGAGCTGCCTGCAAACGAGCTCCTTCAAAATGAGCCCCTCGTAAAACTGCTCCATGCAAATCAATCCCTTGGCAGTTTCTGCCAGAAAAAACCCTTGATGCTTCTTTACCCAGCCCTAGCAAGTTCAAATTTACAAAAGGTAAACGGAGATTAACCAGCAGATGTTTGTATTTCTCTTCTGTGGAATAAATTATTCCACCTTCCGCAAATAACACTTCCGTAATCGCAACCGCCAACGGTTTTTCCGCCAATTCCCGTCCTATTTTTAAATTTCCTACCTTGCTAAACAAAGACAACCAAGCCGCAGTGAGCAGATTAAACGCGGGGCGGCGAAAATCTTCGCCGTGGTCGCCGCGATAAAACGGCAGCAGCATATAAACGGCGGCAATCTGCAAACCAACTGCGCCATCTTGTTTGCTGAATGTGGTGATATTTTGTTTTTCAGGCTGCCTGCTGTATTCACGGGTAGTTTCTTGTTCTGTTGAACTCTCTTGTTCTGTTCTCTTTGAAATAGTTTTTGTTTTTTCGGTAAGCTTCTCCTCCACCAAATGCGCTCCACTTACCCATTCGGCAATTTTCTGAAACTCTTTCAGGTTCACATCTTTGCGCTGATTCGCAATTTGTTGCTGGGTATTGGCATCGCGAAAATGCCAAATTGCAAAAGCAATGGGTGAAGAAATAAGCAAAGTCATAAATGTCCAAATCCTTGGGCTCTTAAAAAGGCTTTGGCAAAACTCTGAACAATTACTTATATCCATAACTGATTGACGAATATAAATAAATATTAGAATTTCAATTTCCAATGCAGCAATCAAGAAAATTAGTCGCGCCCTTGATTCTTTTTCAAACCAATCGCATAGCTGCCGCCATTTCTCTTGCATACCATCCCGTAATTTTTTTACCCGATTAGTTTCCAGTTGCTTACTCATAATTCACTCATTTAACTAAACAAAATACTGTTCATGCCAACAGCGCATAGACTTATTTTTCAGGCTGCCCTACTCATCATAAACCCCATCCACCAGCAACGCTGCCAACGCATCGGCTTCAATATTGCCAAAATATTGCTGCGCGTTCATGCGCTGGAACACGTTTAACACGGCGTGTTTTTCGTAGGGCGCGCCGATTAAGGCGCGTTCCAAATCGCTGATGTCGCCGATGCCGAAAAAGTCGCCATAAATGCGGATTTCTTTGATGCGCCCGTGTTCCACGTTCAATTTGTATTCCACCAAGCCTGCGGGGAATTTTTGGCAGTATTGCAGCGTGAATTCTGGCGATTTGCCGTAGTTCCAATCCCAGTTGGCAAAGCGTTCGGCGCGCAGGGCGTGCACTTTTTGCCAATCGTGTTCGCTTAACACGTATTCTTTGATGTCGCTGCGTTGCGCCACGCCAAAGATGCGCAGCAGCAATATGTCGCGGAACTCGGGGGTGGTGAGATTTTGATATGGCGGCAGCAGATAGGGTTTGATGTTGGTAACGCGCTTGCGGATGGATTGGATGCCGTGCGATTGGATTTTTTCTTTGCGTGGTTTGAGCGCGTGGGTGACTTCGTCTAGGTTGGAGTCAAATAGAATGGTGCCGTGTGCGGTCATGCGTCCGCCGCGCACATACATGGCGTTGCCTGAGAATTTTTTGCCGTCTATCAGCAAGTCGTTGCGCCCTTGCAAGGCGGCGCCTGTTGCGCCTAAGTCGTGCAGCGCGGCTATAACAGGGCGGGTGAAGCGGTCAAAATCGCCGATTGAGCCGTCGTCGTCTTTGATAAAGCAGTAATTCAGATTGCCTAAATCGTGATACACCGCGCCGCCACCCGACATTCGACGCACTACTTGGATGCCACGTTCATCTAGATAGGGTTGGTTGACTTCGGCAATGGTGTTTTGATGCCGCCCAACGATAATAGACGGGGAGTTGATGTAAAACAGCAAAATCGGCTCGTCCACTAGGCGGTTTTCTACCAAATAGGTTTCTAGGGCGATGTTGAGACTGGCATCGCGGATGTCGTGGTTGGCATTAACAAAATACATGATTCGCTCCTTGTGCTGTTTAATGGGGATGGGGGTGTGATGGCAAAACGAATAAGGCAGGCTGAAAATCGGCAAAATGTGTTTTCAGGCTGCTTTTGGGTTATTTGGGGATGATGGTTGTGATGTTGATTGGGTGGGGGCAAAGGTAGCCTGAAACGGGTATGGAGCGGCGACGGCTTGTCGCCATCGGGCGATTGATGTAAACATGGGCTGCGTTGGTTGCCGAAATGTCGGCGAGCCGCCGACGCTCCATTGGGTTGGTTTTCAGGCTGCCTTTTGCTCTTTCTCCGCCTTGCATTCTTCTGCAATCCCTTGCCGAAACCGCGCCGCCGCCGCGTGATAAAACGGCTTGGGCGAAAACTGGCGCGATACCGCCGTCGCCACCAAGCCGCCCATCAGCATCCACACCAGCAAGTTTTGGCTGCCTGTCATCTCCATCACCACCACGCTCGCCGTCAGCGGCGATTGCGTCGCCCCCGACAAAAACGCCACCATCCCCAGCAACACCAACACATTGCCGCCCAGCCCCAAGCCCGCCAACTGCGCCAAATCATGCCCAATCATCGCCCCAATGGTTAAACACGGCGTAAAAATCCCCCCAGGGATGCCCGCCCAATAAGAAAAAATCGTCGCCAGCCATTTCCACAGCGACATCCCCAACGGCGCATGATATTGATTGTGCAACGCCTCCAACACCTGCGTCGCGCCCGTGCCATAAGAATCCCCGCCGCTGATTGTCCCCACCGCCGCCAGCAGCAGCCCCATCAACCCCGCCAGCAAAATCGGGCGACGCTGCACCCAAGCCTTCCAGCCCGCCGCAGGAATCACCCAGCCCACACCCTTAAACAGCAAACGGCTGAACAAGCCCCCCATCACCCCGCACACCAACGCCACCGCCAGCACCCACAGCCACAAATGCTTCACTCCCGTGCCATAGGTGTAAAAATTACTGAAATACGGGTGGTTGCCCATAATCGCCACCTGCGCAAAGCCCGCCGCCAAAATGCCGATAAAAATCTGCCGCTCCCAGCGCAGCATCACATCGCGCCCCAGCTCTTCAATCGCAAAAATCACTCCTGCCAAAGGCGCATTAAACGCCGCCGCCAAGCCGCCTGCCGCGCCTGCCGCCAGCAAATCGTTGTCCTGCAAGCCTGTAAACGCCAAATTGTGCTTCTTGCACCACCGCCCCCAGCTTGCCATCACCGCCGCCCCCACCTGCACCGAAGGTC
>CAUSAG010000045.1:0-6480 GCA_963529665.1 uncultured Kingella sp. | reverse complement strand
CTAATGATTTTATATATCTCTGATCAAAAAGATCAGTAAACTGTTTACTGTCTATGTAGGTTTTAATGCTATTCATAGATTAATTCCTTTATAAATATAAAACGTTATTGATTCAAATCTAGTTTTAATACATGTCCAACTTCCTTATATCATTTAAAAAAGGGGCTTAGGAAGCAAAAATCATTTTAAAGGATCATTCCGCAACATTTTCAGCAGTACTTTGTACAAATCATCATACCTGTGATTGAAGCGGAATTCAGTTTCTTTCAGATGCAAGTAAAACGTATGTTTTGCTACACCATGTTGTGTATCAGATGGTGTTTCGCATAACTCCAAAACGACTCAATACCGTTAATGTGTTGCGCTCCACGAGCAAACTCATTTTGCCCGTGATACACCCTAAAATGCTTTGCAAATCCCATATCAATCAAACCATGATAACCGCGCCATCCGTCAGTATTGATGACGCTCTCAATGGAGATATGGCCGCGTATAACCTTTTGTAGCGTGGCTTTGGAGGCATCGGGTACGATTTCCGTATAGACCTTATCTCCCCGTTTGAGTACCCCAAAGACGATGGTTTTACCACCGGCACCGCGTCCGCGTTTGCCACGAATACGCTTCGCACCAAAGTAGGATTCGTCAAGTTCAACAACACCATCAAAAGGAGTTTACTGCTCGCATTCAGCAGCTAACCGTTGCCGTAATTTTAAGAATAGCGTGTTGATACTTCTGACACTAATACCAGTCAATCTAGCAGTATCAGAAGCAGTCAAATCCAAGGCAAATAGCCGTAGAATTTGACGAAATTGTGGTTCAGAAATTTTGCTGAACTTTTGATACTTGTTTTTTTAATTTCATTTCATAAGTTTATCACTGATTTGGGTGATTTTGCTTCCTAAACCCCTTAATAATACCGTTACACCATGAACCCACTCGCTACCGCCTTACTCGCATTCAGCATGTCTGCTGATGCCTTTGCCGCCGCCATCGCGCGCGGTGCCAGCATCGGCAAAACCCGCCATCTGCAAGCCGCGCAAATCGCGCTCACTTTCGGCATCGTAGAAACCATCACCCCATTGATTGGCTACGGCGCAGGCACCATCGCCGCCCCCTATATAGAAGCCTTTGACCATTGGATTGCCTTTGGCTTGTTGCTGGTGTTGGGCGGCAAAATGATACGCGAAAGCCTATCGCCCGAAGCCGATGACGACAGCGCCGCCCAAGATGCCATGCCATCCAAATGGCTGCTGCTGATTACCGCCATCGCCACCAGCATAGATTCCATGATTGTGGGCGTGAGCCTGGCTTTTTTGGATGTAAACATCTGGCTCACCGCGCTGGCCATCGGCTCGGCAACCACGCTGATGGCGGTGATTGGCATTAAGCTCGGCGGCGTGTTAGACGGCATCATCGGCAAACGCGCCGAGCTGTTTGGCGGCATCGTGTTAATTGGCATCGGCACGTTTATTTTGTTTGAACATCTTGGTTTGATTGGCTAACTCATTTTTAGCTTCGCTGCGCAGACTGCCTAACGTTGCTTACTGTTACCAACAAAGGCAGCCTGAAAAGTAGCGCAATGTGTTTCTGCCAAGCTAAAATCCATCTCACCATCTGCGCCCAATCGCTCTCGTTGTTTAAAAGGGCAGGGCATAGGCAGCCTGAAAACCAGTTTCCACACTTCTCCCCAAAACCGTCCCCACCCCACAAAATCCCCATGAAAAAACTACTCAAAAACTTCCACTATTTCATCCAAGACTACTGGCTCAACACCAAAAACCCGCTCTCGTAGCTTATCCTAGTGGTGCTCGTGTCACTCGGCTTTGGCGTGGTGAAAATCAACGTGCTCATCACCGAATGGAGCAAAGACTTTTACGACCCCCTGTTTTCCGCCAGCCAAGCGGGCGTGATATACGCGCTTATCTAGTACAGCCCCAAAACAAAACCGTTTGGTATTAAGCCAAACGGTTTTTTGTTGGGTGATGGGTTTTCAGCCGCAGGGCAGGCATCAACGCCCAATCTCCAAACTAATCACTCTGCCGATCAATCCATCGAATCAACTTCGCAATCTGCTCATGGCTCGGCGTTTCACCCACCAGCCAGCGAATCACCGCCACGCCCGCCGCTTCCGTTGCCTTGTTTTTGCGGTTATCCGCTTCTTGCCGCTCGGGCAATTCGTGGGTTCTGTCATCCACTTCAATCACCGCAATCGGCGTGCTATCGGCGCGGCAAATCACAAAGTCATAGCTCAAACGGCTCACAAAATTAAACCAATAATACGTCTCGCGGCTCTTGGGTACTTCCAACACGCGCGAAGCCTGCACTTGGCTGAATATCATGTAATCGGGCAGCGCTTCCAGCAAAATAATATACACATCCATTTCCGTTGCCGTCATCAGCGCTCGGCGCAGATAAGGCAGCTTGGGATGCTTTGCTAAAAACGGATTTCGCTTGCGCCGTCGCAGCCCCCAAATCAGCCATAACAGCGCCAGCAACAGCAAAACAATCAACAGCAAAACAAACGAACTCTTCATCAATAGGCAGCCTGAAAAAAGAAAAACAACATTCGCAGCAAACAAACAGCTTTTCAGGCTGCATCAGCGCGGCTCACCAGCAAAGGCATCACCCCCGTTTGCGGCGCAGCCAAAATGGTTTTCAGGCTGCCTAATTGCTGCTGGATCTGCTGGGTAACTTGGTTGGCGCGTTGCATATCATGCGCTGCCACATGGCGCGGATTTTGGTTAAACAAAATCGCATCCAGCAAATGCGCGGCGTGAATACCATCGCGCCAATAATGCAAAACCGCAGGCTCGTTGTCGTCAAACAAGGTGCCTACCACGCTGCTGCCCACCGTTGCCAAGCCCAGCGCGCCATCTTCGCCGCCGAATTGGCGAAACAAATCATCGCGCGGAAAACCGCCACACGCCAAGAAAAACACGCGGCGAAACACCGTATTGCCGCCCACCGTCATTTGCACGCCATGCCATGCCCGCGCAAAATCAGGCTGCTGGCGATATTTTTCAGGCAGCCCAACCGCGTGCAGGCGCAGGCGCACCAATCCCAAAAAATCAAACTTTTCAAAGGCAAGGCACGCCGCGGCTAACGCGCCGTGCTGGTATTCATCGTCTGCATCCAAAAAGGCAATCAGCGGCGCAGGGCTTTGCAACGCGCCCCAATTTCGCGCCATTGCCGCGCCGCCGTTTTCAGGCAGCCTGAACGCTTGGATTTTGTTGGGAAACTGTTGTTGCAGCTGCAAAATGGTTTGCCAAGTGTGATCGGTGGACGCATCGTCAATCAGCCAAATGCGCTCGGCTTCGGGTTGATTCAGGCAGCTTTGCACCGCGCGGGGCAGGGTGTGGGCGGTGTTGTAGCAAGGGATGATGATGTCTAGCATGGGGTGAAATGCGTGGAATATGGATAATGAAATAGGATAGGCAGCCTGCGGAGCGCAGCGGAGTTGCGAAGCTAAAACAAGATTAGTGCCTTGTGGTTAGCATTCGTTTAGCTTTAACCATGCGTCTCGTGCCGACGGAGCACTTACTTTTCTTTGCTTCGCCAAAGAAAAGTAAGCAAAAGAAAGGCGATCCCGACGTACAGGTTTGGCTACGCCAAACTTCCCTTACTCCGCATCCTTTTTTCGGCGCGTGCGAACTAGTCGCACTTCGTGCGCCGTCGGACAACGCACGCTTTTTTCCGAAAAAAGAATGCTGCGTTCGGCTGGACGTAGGGGAGATGCAGTAGCCCCAAACGTTTGCAGTAAACTAACCAAGTGGGGCAGCCTGAAATCCACCTTATCTAATAAAAAACCGTTTGGCAGAACACCAAACGGTTTTGTTTTTTCAGGCTGCCTGATGATTTAGCGCAGATTAGTTTTTATCTTGGTCCACCAATTTGTTTTTGCTGATCCAAGGCATCATGCCGCGCAGTTGTGCGCCGATTTGCTCCACAGGATGCGCCGCGTTTTGACGGCGGTGCGCGGTCATGCTGGCGTAGTTGGTTGCGCCTTCGGTGATGAACATTTTGGCGTATTCGCCCGATTGAATGCGTTTTAGCGCATTGCGCATCGCTTCGCGCGATTGCTCGTTGATCACTTCCACGCCGGTAACATATTCGCCGTATTCCGCGTTGTTAGAAATGGAGTAATTCATGTTGGCGATGCCGCCTTCGTAAATCAAATCCACAATCAGCTTCATCTCGTGCAAGCATTCAAAATAAGCCATTTCAGGCGCGTAGCCTGCTTCGGTCAAGGTTTCAAAGCCTGTTTTAATCAGCTCAACCAAGCCGCCGCACAACACGGCTTGCTCGCCAAACAAATCGGTTTCGGTTTCTTGGCGGAAATCGGTTTCAATCACGCCGCCTTTGGTGCCGCCGTTAGCCGCTGCGTAAGACAACGCCACATCGCGCGCCTTGCCCGTTGCATCTTGGTGCACCGCGATCAAAGAAGGTACGCCGCCGCCTTTCAAAAACTCGCTGCGCACGGTGTGCCCAGGGCCTTTGGGCGCAATCATAATCACGTCCACATTTTTGGGCGGCACGATTTGGTTGTAATGAATATTGAAGCCGTGGGCAAATGCCAACGCTGCGCCGTCTTTCAAATTGGGCGCAATTTCGTTTTTGTAAACCAGCGGTTGGTTTTCATCGGGCAGCAAAACCATTACCACATCTGCCGCTTTGGTTGCTTCGGCAACGGTGCGCACGTCAAAACCAGCCGCCGCTGCTTTGTTCCAAGAAGCGCCTTGGCGCAAACCCACCACCACATTCACGCCGCTGTCTTTCAAATTGGCAGCATGGGCATGACCTTGCGAGCCGTAGCCAATAATCGCCACGGTTTTACCTTTGATTAGGGATAAATCAGCATCTTTGTCGTAAAAAACTTTCATTTCATTTCCTTTATTGGCAAAAGATTTAAGAAGAGAGGACTTGTTGATTTTCACCTACCTGACAAAGGGGCAGTTTCGTTTGGAAACGGCGGCTTTATCAAATCGGGCAACGGTTGTGCCGTTGTCGTGCGATAAAAATGCAAAGCGTGCGCATGGTACACCATTTGTAACGAAACGTAAATTTAAGGCAGCCTGAAAACCATTCATGCCAACATATTTACGTTAAAATACGCCCTTTTTTACCGCACCGCGCCAAGCAGTATGTCCGAAATCAAAAACTACATGACCCCCGCAGGGCACGCCGCCTTGCAAAACGAGCTTTACCAACTGGTGAACAAAGAACGCCCCGAAATCGTGCAAATTGTGAACTGGGCAGCCAGCAATGGCGACCGCAGCGAAAACGGCGATTATCTTTACGGCAAACGTCGAATGCGCGAGATTGACCGCCGCATCCGCTTTTTAACCAAACGCCTGCAAGATGCAGTGGTGGTGAACCCCGAAACGCGCGAGCCCACCGACCAAGTATTCTTCGCCGCCACGGTTACGCTGGAACGCGGCAACGGCGCAGAGCAAACCGTCCGCATTGTGGGCGAGGATGAAATTGATGCCGCGCACAACAAAATCTCGTGGAAATCGCCACTTGCCCGCGCGCTCATCAAAGCCCGCGAGGGCGACAGCGTGTGGCTGAACACGCCCGAGGGACGCGAGCAGATTGAGATTTTGGCGGTGGAATACATCAAGATTGATTAGCCCGCTGGCAACAGATTTTCAGGCTGCCTTAAACACCGCCAAAGGCAGCCTGAAAATATCATTTCGCATTATAGGCAGCCTGAAAATGACCCCGCGTATCTTTATCACCACCGCCGTGCTCAAACTACTCATCGCCATCGCCCACCTGATTGCATGGTGGCTGCTGATGATGGCGATGGCGTGGGGCTTTCAGCAACTGCCCGCCGAGCAATACGCGCAAGGCGACGCAATCAGCCCGATGTTCACCGTTTTGGTGCGCACGCCGCAGGGCGAGGTTTTGCCGCAGCGGCTGCACAATCTGAAAAGCAACGAAACCCTGTTGCGCCAAGCGTTCAGCCGCGATGATGAGAACGGTCGGTTTTTCAGCCTAACGCCCGTTGCGCCCGATGCGTTTGAATTGTTTGTGAACTACGACTCCGCGCAGCTCACGCAGCAATACCGCATCACGGCGGATAACCAAGTGGTGCCGCTGTCGTTTAAATTGTGGAGCGTGGGGCATGGCTTTATCCTGTTTTTTCTGTCGTTCCCGCTGTTTGCACTACTCAAATGGCTGCTGCGCCGTTGGCTTTTCAGGCTGCCTTTGCGGCACAGCAATGCCGCGCCGTCTCATTAAAACAATATTTTCCAATCTCAATCCCTGAAAGATATTTATGCCCAATCCCACCTTTGACCCCGTTTTCAAACAACTCAACGCCATCATTCTTGGCAAACAAACTGTATTAAAACAGCTCTTAACCTGCATACTCGCGGGCGGACACGTTTTGCTGGAAGACGTGCCGGGCGTGGGCAAAACCACGCTGGCGACCAGTCTTGCCGCCGTGTTGGGGCTGAAATACCAGCGCGTGCAGTT
>CAUSAG010000044.1:0-6682 GCA_963529665.1 uncultured Kingella sp. | reverse complement strand
GCATCGCGCGTGTGCACAATCAGCGGCACTTGCGCGCGCTTGGCACCCTGAATATGCGTGATAAAACGATTGTGCTGCCACGCCAAATCGCCGCTGCACCAATGGTAGTCCAGACCCGTTTCGCCGATGCCGACCACTTTGGGATGCGCGGCGTGTTGCACCAATTCGTCTTCGGAAAACTCGGCGGCGGTTTCGCTGTCGGGATGCACGCCGACGCTGGCGTAGATGTTGTCGTGTGCTTCGGCAAGCGCGAGCACTTCGGCGAAGGTTTCGCGGCTCACGCTGATGGCAAGGGCTTGGGCAACTTGGTTTTGCGCCATATTGGCAAGCAGCTCGGGGATGCGGTTGGCAAAATCGGGGAAATTGATGTGGCAATGAGAGTCTATTAACTGCATGATTTGAAAGATGATGAGAGAGAAAACTTTTCAGGCTGCCCACTGGTTGTGCGGCAGCCTGAAAATATGTGCGCTTACATGGTGTAGGTGGGGCGTTCGTTGTGCAGCAAGCCCGTTAAAATCGCTTCAAACAAGGCTTTGGCTTTTAAGCCCGATTCGTCCGAGCCGAACGCCAAGCCCACGCCTTTGGGGCGACCGCTGCCGCTGGGGTTGGCGTTAATCCAGCAAACATTGGTTTTAATAAATAATTTTTCGGTTTTGGCAGGACCAACCAATTCCAACACCAGCAAAATTTCTTCGCCCATGGCAAACTTGTCGTTGCTGGGCATAAACACGCCGCCGTATTCCAAAAACGACATATAGCTGGCGTAGATAATCGGTTTACTTTCTAAGCGCAATTGCAATATGCGCGCTGGCGCGCTGGCGGGGGCAGAAGGTTGGGTGGATACTTGTGGGGCTGAACTCATGATATTTCCTTATTTTGATTAACTTTTTTTGAGCGTGGCAGACAGATAGTCGCACAGCAAAAATTCGGTCTGTATTTTAACATTTAAACTATGATAACCGTAAGGGTGCAGGCTTTTCAGGCTGCCTGAAAGGGCGAAAAGTGTGGCGGGATTGGTTTTGCTGGCGATTTGCGCGATGTTGGTTTTGTGTTGCGGATAATACAACGGCGCGATGTTGCGCTGCGCCAATGCGATGTCAATCAGCCATTTGTGCAGCCAATCCAGCAAAAAGGCGAGCGGAAATTTTTGCTTATCGTATTCCGCCGCGTAATCCAAAATCGCCAGCAGGCGCGGCGCGGCAAGCAGCGCGAGCAATTTTTCGCGCAAGGCATCTTGCTCGGGCGCATGGGCAAACAGGGGCGCGCCGCTGTGAAACGCCAGCAGGTTTTCAGGCTGCCCAATTTGCTGCCCGCGCAAATAATCCAGTGCCACTTCTTGGCTGGGCGCAGGCAGCAACATCTGCCGACAACGGCTCTTAATCGTGGGCAACAGGCGGTCGCGGTTGTGCGTAACCAACAGAAAAATCACCGCTTCGGGCGGCTCTTCCAGCATTTTCAGCAGCGCGTTGGCAGCCTGAATATTCATGCTCTCAGCAGGGTTGATCAACACCACGCGCCGCCCGCCACGTATGGACGATTGCGTGAGCGGTTCCAAAATCGCGCGCACGGCATCAATCTTAATTTGCAACAGCTTGCGGCTGCCTGCTTCGTTTTCAGGCTGCTCGGGCGAGAGCGCGTAAAAATCGGGGTGTGTGCCCTGCAAAAACAGGTGGCAAGACGAGCATTGCCCGCAGGCTTGGTGGCTCGCGCTCGGCGTTTCGCACAGCAGGGCTTGGGCAAAATGCCGCGCGAAAGCGGTTTTGCCTGTGCCTGCCTTGCCCGTAAACAGCCATGCGTTGGGCTGATTGCGCCAATGTTGCGTGAGTTGTTGCCATGCGGCTTCGTGCCATGGGTAAATCATTTTCAGGCTGCCTTTGTTATTTGCGTTCGCTGATTTTGTGGGATTGCGGCACTTCGTGCGGGTTAATCCGCGCTTCGTCTTCCTGCCCCAAGTTCACCAATTTTCGCAGCTTGGTCATATAGTTATTCACATCCAACCCGCGGTTGAACCGCTGCGCTTCCCACAGCGTTTCCGCCAGCGCATCCATCATTTCATGCTCCGCCGCCACCCAGTTATCACGATGCTTGGCGCAAAGCTGGGCGTGTATCGCGCGGATGCCGAAAGGCTGGTCTATGCCCACCTGCTCTTGAATGGAAAGGTGCATGGAAAGGTGCAAAAAGGGGTTGGTTTCGCCTTGCTCGGGCGTCCAGTTGTGGTCTAAATAGCGGTCGATGTGTTCCAGATAATGGGCGTATTCGGGGTGGGCTTCAATAATCCGCAGGGCTTTTTGTTGCAGAGCGTCCAGTTGCAAGGAGGCGAAACGGTGCTGCCAAACATGGGCGAAAAAGCGGCGCACGTCGTGGGTGTTGACGTTGTACATTTGTGTTTCCTTTTGATGAATGGGCGGCATTATAAAGGGTGTTGAGCGGTTTAGCTTTGCGGAAACTTGTAAACACGTTTTCAGGCTGCCCCAATCATTCAAGGCAGCCTGAAAATCCATTTAGACTAAAAACATTCATCGCCAAATTCGGCAAACAGTTTCGGGCAGATGCGCGCCATGCTTTCGGGCTCTTCATCGCTCCATGCAAATTCAATTTCGGGATAGGTAAAAGCATTATCCAAATATTCGCTCATTTCGTTGCCCGTTTTTTCTTCAAACGCTTCATGCGCCGCGTAGCCAAAGTCTTCAAATTCGTAGTAATCGCTGTCTGCGCTTACAAACGGATAATCCGCCAAGCTGTCGGGGTTCGCCAAGGCAGCCTGAAAAACCGCTTCGCCGCGCGATGCCAGCCAGTAGCGGAAATAATCAAAGCCGTCATCGGAACAGCCACCGTTCATCAAATACGCCGCGCACCATAAATCCTGCCGATACGAAGCAAAATGCAGTTGGTCAAAACGGTTTTCAAACGCAATAATGTCTTGCCAATCCAACGCCAGCAAGGCGGCTTTTAAGGCGGCAAACTGCGTCTCTTGCTGCTCGGCGATGTCGTCGTTTTCGGCTTCGGCAACGGCTAGCGATTGGTTGATGATTGCCCAAAAGCAGGCTTCGTTCATCAATTCGGAAACGGGGTGTAATTCGTTCATATTGGCTCCTTGCGGTGATGAGTTAGACGGCCTGAAAACACTGTTTTGCTGTTTCAGGCCGCCTGAATGTTAGTCTCGGAATATTGGCTGAAACCGCCTTGTGGGATTATAGATGCTTTTCAGGCTGCCTCAAACCGCGTATAATAGCACCTTCTCATTTGGGGGCGACCTTGGTTTCGACGGGGGTTGCGAAGCAAATGCGGGCATACCGAGTTTTCAGTAACTCGTAAAACACTGAACTCAAATAGTCGCAAACGACGAAACTTACGCATTGGCCGCCTAAGGCCTGCCGTTGCAACAGTTGGTCAATGGGCTGTGCGGGGCAACCCGCCGCAACGTCATTTCACATTGACTGGCTTTCTGTCGGGTTACTTGGCAGGAAGCGAGATTTAAGGTAACTGGTTTCTTGAAAGCCTGTTGGTCGGCGCGATAGAAATAAGATTTCCAAGTTGACACAACTAAGTATGTAGAACGCTTTGTAGAGGACTTTCGGACGGGGGTTCAATTCCCCCCGCCTCCACCAAAATATCCGATAAGTATCCTGTACTTATCTTCATTTCTGTGTTTTTGGCACACTATTGGCACATTTCTCATCAAAAAGCTGCTCGATTTTAGACTTTTCACGCTGCTTGTCGGCTAAGTCAATCCAGCGTGAATAGTTTTCAAGTAGCATCTTCATGGTGCTGTGTCCCATCTGACGGGCTACCCACATGGGGTTGGCTCCGGCCATGAGGTTGAGTGTGGCAAATGTATGGCGGGTGTTGTAGGGTTTCCTGTACCTTACCCCCACTATTTTTATTGCGTGCAGCCTGTAGAAATCAACAGCGTTGTTTACACTTTTCGGATTTTGGATGCAGACAAAATTGGCGGGTTTCGCAGGTTGTCAAGAATGCCGTAAGGCACGGCGAAGCCGCATGGTTCTTGATAATCTGCGAAAGCTGCTAAACCATCATGCAGCCAAAAAACGAAAGCTGAGCAGCGTGAAAAAGTGTAAACAACACGACCTTTTCCAACAGGTAAAACTTTTATTGTTTTGCCTCCTAAATTTTTTGAAATTATAGGTCTGGGAAAAGTGGAACTATGATGTGTTCTAAAGATTGCTTTTTTGTTTAAAGCGTATACTTATATTTATATATAATATATAATACCTTATAAGAATATATATCATATATAGTATATATACATCGGTGATTTTGGAATTTTGGATTGGTTTTCTTCCATCGGGTTCGATACGATGGCTTTCGGGTTGGCAAGACTGGATTCGGTATGAATCCCGTCGGCATAATCTGAGCTCGGTCTCAACCGAGCGAGGGCGAAGCTGGTTTTCTTCCATCGGGTTTGACCCGATGGTCTTCGGGTTGGCGAGACTAGATTCGGTAAGAAGCCCGTCGGCATAATCTGAGCTCTGTCTTAACCGAGCAAGGGCGAAGCTGACTTTCTCCATCGGGTTTGAACCGATGGCCTTCGGGTTGGTAGGTGGGCTGATGATAAAAAGGGAAATGGTCGAGTACACCGACATGGAAATGTATGCAAGTTGGCGGAAGGGGCGTTATGTCTGCCGAAGCAGGAAACATATTCTGCACTGTGTCAATGACCAATGGGGTTTAACCAAACCCATCCAGGAACAGATTCGCGAGATGTATCTGTCCACCCGATAATAAAGAGGCCACCCAATCAGGGTGGCTTGTTTTATTGGATGGCAGTTCGGTTAATATTGGTTCCACCAATAATCGTCAGGGTTGTAGTTGGGGGTCGGGATCCCGATGGTGTTTTGGCAGGGCGGGGCTGAATACCTCCGGCTGGGTGTAGTAGATTATGGGAAGGATTTTGATGCCTTGTGCTGCCGCCAAGACCGCATTGATATCACTACGGGACGAACGCAGTATCCGTTGCTGTTCTGTTGCGTGTGATTGCAGCAGGGAGGCTTGTGTGCTGTACTCCATAAGCTCACCCCTTAGCTCAAGCTGAACTCCGTCAAAAACGCTCTGTAGCTGCGAAAGAGCATGTTCTGGTTTCAGCAGTTGTACAGACGTGCCTTTGTCGGTCAGCTTGCCTAACTGGAACGAGTGGTTCTTTTTCAGTCTGGGTAGCGTATCTGTAAGCGTCATCAGCAGCTACTTCCTGTTATTCTCGCTGATTGCTCAATGCTGTTCACTCTTCACTTACCTTTTCTACCGCCGGAGAATTTACCGTTTCATGCAGCCCGGTCTCCATTGTTGATTATCTGCCCAACAGCCAAAACAAGCGGCGCATCACGCCCGAGAACCATGTCCGTCTGCATAACGAGGAGTGTGCGGCTGTTTCGCGGTGCAGCCTACGACATCATCACCACACAAAATAAGATGTATTGCGCAAAAATCCAGTTTAAATTAAGATTCAGTCTTAAGTTAAACTGGATTTTGTTATGTATTACTCACGTCACCTGCAATCCATCCTGCAAAAGCTGTCTGCCCAATTTCCCGCCGTGTTGCTGACTGGTGCGCGGCAGGTCGGCAAATCCACGCTGCTTCAGCACATTGCGCCCGAATACGGATACCTTACCTTAGACGATCCCTTGCTGCTCGACCAAGCTAAAAACGAGCCGCAACTGTTTTTATTGAACCACACGCCGCCGCTGATTGTGGACGAAGTCCAATACGGCCCCGAGCTGTTTCCCCTGTTGAAAATGGATATAGACCGGCGAAAGCAGAACGGCCTGTACCTGCTGTCCGGTTCTCAGGCTTTTGAGCTGATGCAAAACGTCAGTGAAAGTCTGGCCGGGCGCATTGCAGTATTGAAATTAAACGGACTGTCGTGGCGCGAAATGCGCGGCGATGATTTTCAGACGGCCTTTTTGCCGGACGAAGGCTATTTGGCCGACCGGAAACCTGTATCTAGTTTGCCCGAACACGAAAATATCTGGCAGATTATCCACCGTGGCGATATGCCGCGCTTATACGAGCAGCCCGAAACCGACTGGCAGGTTTACTATGCCTCGTATGTCGCCACCTATATCGAACGCGACGTGCGCCAATTGGTTAATGTCGGCAGCAGCGGCGATTTCACTCGGTTCATGATTGCTATTGCCGCCCGCAGCGGGGAGTTATTGAATTACAGCAGCGTGGCCCAGGAAATCGGCGTATCGGTGGATACCGTCAAGCGTTGGCTCACCGTGCTGCAAACATCGGGCATCGTCTATCTGCTGCAACCCTACGGCAACAACCACCTCAAACGCGCCATCAAAACCCCGAAAGTCTATATGCTGAACACCGGCCTGATGGCCTACCTGACCAAATGGCTGACGCCGGAAACCATTCAAAACGGAGCCAAGAGCGGGCAGTTTTTTGAAACCTTCGTGGTGGGCGAAATCATCAAATCCTTCCACAACCAAGGCCAAGAACCGCCGATTTATTTTTACCGCGACACCAATCAAAAAGAAATCGACCTACTGATCGAACACCAGCAGATGCTGTATCCCGTTGAAATCAAGGCCACCGCCAATCCCAATAAAAAAATGGCCACCGCTTTCAACCTGCTGCGCAACACGCTGCCGGCAAACGAATTGGGCATCGCCCACGGCACGATCATCAACCAGTACCCGCAAAAAATCTGGTTGGC
>CAUSAG010000043.1:0-7264 GCA_963529665.1 uncultured Kingella sp. | reverse complement strand
TCAACTTCATCGCCCATCAGCGTAACAAACGTTTCATCGGCGGCAATCGCGTCTTCAATGCGCACTTTTAGCAAGCGGCGCACTTCGGGGTTCATGGTGGTTTCCCAAAGCTGCTCGGGGTTCATCTCGCCCAAGCCTTTGTAGCGCTGCATGGTCAAGCCTTTTTGCGCGGTGGCAAGCAGACTGTCTAGCGCGGCTTCAAAGCTGGCAACGTGTTGCGCTTCGGCATCGCCTTTGTGCAAGGCTGCGCCCTCGCTGCCGATTAAGCCGCGCTGTTGCTCGGCGGTTTTCAGCAACACTTGGTAGGCTTTGCTGTCCACAAATTTTTGGTCCAAATACGACACCATCACATTGCCGTGCAGCTGGCGCGTGATTTTGATGAAATGCGCGCCGTCTTGCCCTGCGATGTGTTCCAACGCGATTTCTTGGCTTTTCAGGCTGCCTGAAAGGGCGGCGATGGCGTGTTGCGTGGCTTGCTCGCTGGATAAATCAATCGCGTCAATGTCTATCAAGGCGCGCAGCACGGCGGCATCAATCACGCGGCTTTCTTCGGCGATGGTGTTGCGCGCGCGCAAGAATTGCTTGGCGAGCTTGGTGAGTTCCGCGCCTTCCAGCGTGCGGCTGCCCGCCACAATTTTGGCGTTGTCCACCGCCAGCCCAAGCAGAAATTCGTCTTTTTCCATCTCGTCTTTTAGATAACGCTCTTGCTTGCCATGTTTGGCTTTGTACAGCGGCGGCTGGGCGATATACACATAGCCGCGCTCAATCAATTCGGGCATTTGACGATAGAAGAAAGTGAGCAGCAGCGTGCGAATGTGCGCGCCGTCCACGTCGGCATCGGTCATGATGATGATGCGGTGGTAGCGCAATTTTTCTAGGTTAAATTCTTCTTTGCCGATGCTGGTGCCGAGCGCAGTAATCAGCGTGGCGACTTCTTGGCTGGCGAGCATGCGTTCAAAGCGGGCGCGTTCCACGTTCAAAATCTTGCCTTTAAGCGGCAAAATCGCTTGGAATTTGCGGTCGCGCCCTTGCTTGGCGGAGCCGCCTGCCGAATCGCCCTCCACCAAATAAAGCTCGGACAGCGCGGGATCTTTTTCTTGGCAATCGGCGAGCTTGCCCGGCAAACCCAAGCCGTCCATCACGCCTTTGCGGCGCGTGAGTTCGCGGGCTTTGCGGGCAGCTTCGCGGGCGCGGGCGGCTTCTACGATCTTGCCGCAGATGATTTTGGCATCGTTCGGGTTTTCTTCTAGAAAATTCTTCAACGCTTCGCCCAACACTTCGTTTACCACGGGCGAAATTTCGCTGGAAACCAGTTTGTCTTTGGTTTGCGATGAGAATTTGGGGTCGGGCAGTTTCACAGATAACACGCAGGTCAAACCTTCGCGCATATCGTCGCCTGAGGTGTCCACTTTGGCTTTTTTGGCGATGTCGTTATCGGCGATGTATTGGTTGATGGTGCGCGTCATGGCTTGGCGCAGGGCGGTTAGGTGAGTGCCGCCATCGCGTTGTGGAATGTTGTTGGTGAAGCATTGCACGGATTCTTGGTAGCTTTCGTTCCATTGCATCGCGCATTCCACCGTCATGCCGTCTTTTTCGCCCAGCGCGTAGAAAATCTTGCTGTGCAAGGGTTTTTTGCTGCCGGTAATGTATTGCACAAAGCCTTGCACGCCGCCTGATTCGGCGAAGTCTTCGTGTTTGCCGTCGCGTTTGTCAAACAGCTCGATGCGCACGCCGTTATTCAAAAACGAGAGTTCGCGGATGCGTTTGGCAAGCGTTTCAAATTTGTATTCCACTGTGCCGAAGGTGTCTTCGCTGGCGAGAAATTGCACGCGCGTGCCGTGGCGGTTTTCAGGCTGCGCTGCGCCGATGACTTTGAGCGGTTCTACGGTTTCGCCGCGCTTGAATTCGACAAAATGCTCTTTGCCTTCGCGCCAGATGGTGAGTTTGAGCCAATCGGACAGCGCATTGACTACGGATACGCCCACGCCGTGCAAGCCACCTGACACTTTGTAGCTGTTGTTATCAAATTTTCCGCCTGCGTGCAGAATGGTCATAATCACTTCGGCGGCGGAACGACCTTCTTTGGGGTGGATGCCTGTGGGGATACCGCGTCCGTTGTCTTCGATGGTGATGGATTCGTCGGCGTTGATGGACACGGTGATGCGGTCGCAATAGCCTGCTAGGGCTTCGTCGATGGCGTTGTCCAGCACCTCAAACACCATGTGGTGCAAGCCTGAGCCGTCTTGGGTGTCGCCGATGTACATCCCTGGGCGTTTGCGGACGGCTTCTAGGCCTTCTAGGATTTGGATACTGGCTGCGCCGTATTCTTGATTGGTTGCTTGGGTCATGGTTTTGGTCTTTTTAAAATGGATAGAATGGGGTTTCAGGCTGCCTCATTAGAACGCGGCGATAAACAGCGCAATCACGCAAATCAAGCCTACGCCCCAAATGGCGGAGCGTGCGGTGGCTTTGTCTTGGGCGTATGCCCAAATATAGGCGATGCGAGAGAGGAGAAACAGGGTTGCCCAAAAGTTGATTGTGCCTTGCGCGGCTTCGCCTGTGGCGTGGGCGATGATGATGGCGGCGGCGTAAAGCGGCAGCATTTCGTAGCCGTTTTGTTGCGCGGCGTTGAGCCTTGCGGCTTTGCCCGTGGCTTGGGCAAGCATTTCGCGTGGATTGTGATTATCCGCAAGGCGCATATTGGCGGTTTTTTTAGCGGCGGCAGCGCACAATAGATTGAGAAAAGCGAAAAGGAGAATGCTGAAATAAGCGAATGTCATCGGCGTTCCTTGTGTGCCATTTCAGGCTGCCTGAAATGGGCGTTGAGCAAAAACGCGCAATTATACCATAGCCTTGTTTTTATACGTTTTCAGGCTGCCTTGTGGCTTGGCAAAAGGCAGCCTGAAAATGGTTATTTGCATGATAACGGCGTTGGCTTGTTTTGCTGCGCTGTTTTATCTGCCACCCGCCTAGCCCGTCATTTATCAGCGTTATCAGCAAGAATTTTGTGGTACACGCTAGATGGCACATAACGTTTAACAATTTCGCGCCAGCCTTTGGGACCAACCAGCCCTTTAACCATGGTAGATGAAATCTCGGCGATTTCGCGCGGCGGCATCAAAAATATGGTTTGAATGGAAGGCTGCAAATCGGCATTGATATGGCGCATGGCGCGCTCGTATTCATAATCGCCCGCAGAGCGAATGCCACGCACGATAAAATCCGCCCCCACTTCGTGTGCATAATTCACCAAAAATTGATGCTCATACGATGCAACCCGCACATTAGGATACGGCTTTGCCATGTCTTGCAAAAAAGCGATGCGCTCGGCAACGGTGTAGCTGCTTTTTTTATCGGGATTCACGCCAATGGCAACAACCAACTCATCAAAAAGCTGTTGGGCTTCGGCTATCATCCATAGGTGCCCGTTGGTGGGCGGGTCGAAACTACCTGCATACACGGCGCGGCGGGGAGAAGTTGTCATGATTTTATGCGTTTTGTTCAAGCAAGCCGCGCATAATAAAGGCAGCCTGAAAAACGGTAAACAGGTTTTTCAGGCTGCCTAATCAGTTTAGTTTACAAGGTTTAATTTACAAGGCTCATCAATCGCCGCCGCAAACGCCGCAGCAGCCTGAACCTGCTTGTTTCATATCAATCACCATACGGCCGGTAATCTTGCCTTGGTACATTTCGTCGAAGATGTCGGCGGTCTCTTCCAGCTTGCGCAGCTGCACTTTGGGCACAACCAAGCCTTCTGCGCCAAATTGGAAGGCTTCTTCCAAATCTTTGCGCGTGCCCACCAGCGAGCCAACCACTTCAATGCCGTCAAACACCAAGCGTGGGATGGACAAATCCATGGTTTCGGGTGGTAAGCCAATCGCCACCACGCGTCCGCCCGCACGAACACAGTTCACCGCAGAATTAAACGCCGCTTTGGATACCGCCGTTACCACCGCAGCATGCGCGCCGCCATTGGTGTGTTTTTTGATGAATTCAGCCGCGTCTTCCTTGGTTGGATTCACCACCAAATCCGCGCCGCTTTCTTTGGCAAACGCCAATTTATCATCGTTCACATCCACGGCAACAACGTGCGCGCCGAACACTTTTTTCGCGTATTGCACGCCCAAGTTGCCCAAACCACCTGCGCCGTAAACCGCAATCCATTGCCCAGGGCGCACATTAGATACTTTCACGCCTTTATAAGTGGTAACACCCGCGCAAGTGATGCTGGATGCTTGGGCAGGGTCTAAACCATCGGGCACTTTCACAGCATAATCCGCGTTCACAATACAATGCGTTGCCATGCCGCCATCCACGCTGTAACCCGCGTTCACCACATCGCGGCAGAACGTTTCGCGCCCTGTGTTGCAGTATTCACACGCGCCGCAGCTTTGGAACAGCCAAGCGATGCTCACGCGGTCGCCCACTTTCAATGCTTTCACGCCATCGGCAACTTCTTTCACAATGCCAATGCCTTCATGCCCCAGCACCACGCCTGTTTTATCGCCGTAATCGCCGGCGGCAACGTGCAAATCGGTGTGGCACACGCCACAATATTCCACTTCAACCAACGCTTCATTAAAGCGCAATGGGCGGATTTCTCTTTCCGCGATTTCCACGCCGTGTTTTGCATTGGGATTCACTACTGCTGCTTTCATTTTAGCCATGATTTTTCTCCGTTTTGAACAATGGTTTGAAAACGGCGCCGACTGCACGCCAATGTGAACTGCGATGCCAGTATGCGCTTTTAAATTGCCGCACGTCAAGGCTTGAAATCTAAAAAATCTCTTTGTAATCAAATAAATACATACGTTATAGTGTAACTGATAATGATTGTAATTGGATTACAGATTTTCAGGCTGCCTCATCATCCAGCAATTAGGCAGCCTGAAAAACTTTCTGTTAAAATTCGTTCCCTTAACGCAAAATTAAGAACGGAACAGACCATGCAAGTGCCACAAGAAATCCGCATCAACAAAACACACGACACCCTAACCCTTGTTTACAGCAACCACGAACACGCCCTGCCTGCCGAATTTTTGCGCGTGTATTCTCCCAGCGCAGAAGTGCGCGGACATGGCATCGGGCAAGAAACCTTGCAAACGGGCAAACGCGGCGTGTTGATTACCGACCTTGAAGCCGTGGGCAATTATGCGCTGAAAATTACCTTTTCCGATGGACACGACAGTGGCTTATACGACTGGGCGTATCTTTACAATTTGGGCAGCCATCAAGCCGAATTATGGCAACAATATCTTGCCCTACTCGCCATGGAAGGTGCATCGCGCGACCCCGATTTAAACTCCCCCGCGCCCAGCAAATCGCATAGCTGCGGCGGCTGTTCGCATCATTAGCCCAATCATTTTCAGGCTGCCTTTGCCGCATTTCATCAAACCTACTGCGGGCAGCCTGAAAACGTAACCGCTGCTATTCGCTCCCCCATTTTCAGGCTGCCTTTGCCCGCTCCAACCACATGAAAAACCTATACACCCTAATCCCCGCCCTGCTCATCATCGGCACTTGCCTATTTAGCTACATCGGCTTCACCAACCGCGCCATCTTTGACCGCTATCAATTCCAAGTGGGGCAAGTGCGCTACAACAAGCAATACTACCGCCTTCTCTCATCAGGCTTTTTGCACGCCGATTGGGGGCATTTGTTTTTCAACATGCTCACGCTGTATTTTTTCGCCACGCCGATTATGTATTACTACGGCGTATTCGTTTTTATCTGGCTATATCTCGGCTCAATCGTTGCGGGCAACGCCTTTTCGCTTTGGCTCTACAAAAATCGTCCCAGCTATGCCGCTATTGGCGCATCGGGCGGCGTTTCGGGCATTTTGTTTGCCGCCATCGCATTAGCACCGATGCAAACCATTCTTTTGTATTTCATCCCCGTAACCGCGTGGATTTTCGCCACTTTATATTTTGCCTACTCGGTGGTCATGCTGCTCAAACCGCGCCCGTGGGACAACATTGGACACGCCGCGCACCTTGGCGGCGCAGCATTGGGCATGGTTTTGGTTGCCACGCTATCGCCGCTTATTTTCCTGCACAACATTGTTTACATCGCCATCATGAGCCTGCCCCTGCTCTATCTGGCATACGAATTACTGATTAACAAGAAAGCTCGCTAATGAATATCGCACGTTTCGCCCTACTCGCCGCTTGCGCCGCCACTCTTGGCGCTTGCGACCAATTCACCAACCAAAGCAGCGCATCCAATCCTGCATCTGCGCCTGCTGCCAGCCAAGCATCCGCACCGCTTGCCGCTTCTGCGCCCAAAGCGGTAAACGTGCGCGAAGCATTTATCAGCGCGTGTTTGAGCACCGCTTCGCAGCAAGCGCCTGCCGATGATGCTACCATGCAATATTGCGGCTGCGTGTATGACGAAGGCGCAAAAGCCTATGGCGACAAAGCGCAATGGGACAGCGCGCTTGCCATTGATAAACCCGAAAATATGCCTGAAAAGCTGCAAAAAACCGTTGCCAGCGTATCGGATAGCTGTTCGCAAAAATTCTTTGGCGTGAGCGCGGCTTCAGCGGCTTCGGCAGCTATCGCATCCAAACCTGCTTCTGCGCCTGCGGCATCGCAAGCTGCTGCCAAAGCCAGCGCGACAGCCAAAGCATCTGCCAAAGCATCTGCACCTGCTGCCGCTTCGCAGCCTGCCGCCGCCAGCACGCCAGCTAACGCAGCCGCATCTGCCGTTGCCGCATCTGATGCCAGCACACCTGCCGCTGCCACAACAGGCAAACGTTCAGGCGGCCGCCATCGGCATCATAGCCGTCGCCGTTAGCATGAAGGCAGCCTGAAAACGAGTAAACCGTGTTTCAGGCTGCCTTTTTGCACGGCTTAATCATCTCGCCCAATCATCCAACCCATTCCCCAGAAAGCATCCCCATGACCGACCAAAAAACCCATTTCGGCTATCAAACCGTAAACGAGAGCGAAAAAGCGAGCAAAGTCGCCCAAGTATTCCATTCCGTCGCCAAAAACTACGACATCATGAACGACGTGATGTCGGGCGGCTTGCATCGCGTGTGGAAACATTTCACCATCAACACCGCGCGCGTGCCAAAAGGCGGCAAGGTGTTAGACATCGCAGGCGGCACGGGCGATTTGTCGCGCGGCTGGGCAAAACGCGTAGGCAAAGAAGGCGAAGTGTGGCTCACCGATATCAACTCTTCCATGCTCACCGTGGGGCGCGACCGCCTGCTCAACGAAGGCACGATTTTGCCCGTTGCCGTGTGCGATGCCGAAAAACT
>CAUSAG010000042.1:0-7355 GCA_963529665.1 uncultured Kingella sp. | reverse complement strand
GGCCATAGTAGGACTTCTCCAATACTGGTTAATGATTGTATAGTCGATTAAAATTACAATGATACGGCGTTGGTTCGCCTTGACGTACCACCTGTACGCCTTGCGGCTCGCCGCCTTGTCTCATTTTTATTTTAATCGACTATAAAACTGCACCTTTTTCCGCATGCCGTTCAGGCTGCTTTTGGACAAGGTGCTTTTACATTATCGTAACCTTTTTACTTTTCTGTAAAGATTTTTCTTTGCTTTTTATTGCCTAAATTTTCACAACATTATGATTATTAATATAAATTAAATAATGATTTAGGACAGGAGTGGCAAGGCGTCCAGACGGCATGCCAAGATGAGTTTCACAATAACATTGGATTTTTAATAGCTATAAAATGTAGAAATCAGTAGCGTTGTTTACAGTATTTCCAGGAGAATATTGAAACATGCACAAAAACACCCGTCTCACCCCGCACCACCGCCAAGCCATTTGGACAGCATACACACAGGAGAAGGAGAGCGTCACCTCCCTGGCCCGTCGTTACCAAGTCAGCCGCGTCACCATATACCGCGCACTGAAAGCCGCAAGAGGCAGACTGCTCAAACCCCAAACCAGCACCAACAACCGTTTCAAACAGGCAAAGTACGGAATGAAACGCCTGGCCAAGGTAGAACGCAGTATTCAGGAAAAACTCAAAAAGCAGGCCAAACGCTACAATAAATCCTACCCCGGAGAGCTGGTACATCTCGATACCAAACGGCTGCCGCTGCTCAAAGGGCAGAAAGCCACCGATAAGCGGGATTACCTGTTTGTCGCCATCGACGATTTCTCAAGGGAGCTATACGCCGCCATTTTGCCGGACAAAACCGCAGACAGTGCCGCCAAGTTTCTGACCGAACACCTGATTGATCCCTGCCCCTATCTGATTGAGTGCGTTTACTCTGATAACGGTACGGAATACAAAGGCTCGGCCAACCATGCTTTCAGTGTAGCCTGTTACGAGAACGGGATTGGTCAAAAGTTTACCCGGGTTGCCCGTCCGCAAACCAACGGTAAAGCGGAGCGGGTTATCCGTACCCTGATGGAGATGTGGCATGAAAAGCAGAGTTTCGACAGCTCGGAACACCGGCAAAAGGAGCTGTGCCAGTTTGTGAACTTCTATAACACGGTGAAGCCGCACGGTAGTCTGGGCAGCAATACGCCGTTTGAGGTGTTGCAGGCTTACTTTTCTCAACCTGTGGTGTAAACAACGCGACGATTTCCTACAGCTAATCTACGTCAGCCCCTTTTTTATTGTGGGCGGTTTGGCATTTTCAGGCTGCCTCAAATCGTTAAGATACGGCAGCCTGAAATCAGTACAACAATGTTTAGCCAAAGAACGCCATCATGCGGTCTAGGATGGCGGCGTTAATTAAGTCAATGAAGAACGCGCCCACCAGCGGCACAATCAAGAATGCTTTGTGCGATGGCCCGAATGTGCCCGTTACCGATTGCATATTGGCAACGGCGGTCGGCGTTGCGCCCAAGCCGAAGCCGCAATGCCCTGCGGCGAGAATGGCGGCGTCGTAGTCTTTACCCATAAAGCGGAAGGTGATGAAGTAGGCATAGAAAATCATGACTACGGTTTGAATCAGCAAGATAATCATCATCGGCCCTGCCATACCAGCCAGTTGCCACAGTTTCATGCTCATCAATGCCATAGCAAGGAATAGGCTTAACGCGGCGTTGCCGAACACATCAATCGCGCGGTCAAACATATTGAAGCGGAAAATGCCCGTGAGCGCGTTGCGCAACACCACGCCAAAGCCCAGCGCCCAAACGAATTGTGGCAGTTTGAAATCGGGGGCGATTTCTTTCATATAGCCCACCATGAATGATGAGAACGCAAGACAAGCGGCGAACAGCGCCATGGTTTCAATGGCGGATTCGGCGGTGATTAGGCGACGGCGGTGCGCTTGTTCAAAGGTTTTGTCGTCGTAGTTGTCGTTGCTGTCGTTGTCGTCACTGACTTCGGCAAGGGGTTGGCGTCCCATTTTGTTTACCAAGCGGCGGGCAACGGGACCGCCAATCAAGCCGCCCATTACCAAGCCGTAAGTGGCGGAAACCATTGCCATTTCCACCGCGCCTTGAATGCCGTATTTATTGGCAAGCGTGTCGCCATAGGCAGCGCCTGTGCCGTGTCCACCTGTGAGCGTGATGGAGCCAGTAATCAAGCCGACTAATGGGTTTTGCCCCAATGCGGTTGCCAAGCCGATGCCAACGAAGTTTTGCACCAAAATGAAAATGCTCACGATAATCAAGAAGGCAACCAGCGGGAAGCCACCTTGTTTTAGGCGCGAGAAATCGGCGGATAAGCCAATAGACGAGAAAAACACCAGCATAAAGGTGGATTGCAAGGATGCTTCAAAGGTGAAAGTGATACCGGTGGTGTAATACAAGGTGGTGAAAATGGCGGCAATCAATAGCCCGCCGACCACGGGGGCTGGGATATTGAAGTCTTGGAAAAATTTGACTTTTTTAACAATCAAACGCCCAATCAGCAACACGATGGTCGCGGCGATTAGGGTGTAATAGGCATTGAGTTCAATGGGTTTCATGATGCTCCCTCTTATTTTTGTGGTTAGATAATGGCGCTGGGCTGCGCTTAGGCAGCCTGAACCGCTTAATGAGAAAAGGGATAATAGGGGATTTGTTAAAATTTGTCAAAATTTGCGAAGAATGGTTTATTGCTGGGAGTGCGCTGATGCGCCGTTGCGTGGGCATTTTTGGCGTTTTGTGTTGGGATGATGGGCTTGCTTGGGAGAATTTGGGCGAGATGGGGAATTTTTTGATAGGAAACAGTTGGCGGCTGGGCGGATGGCGGCAGCCTGAAACGGGGTTGGGCAAGATTAAAAATGGATGCGGTGCGGTTTGGGCGTTCTTGTAAACAAGTGTGCCGAAACTGCGCCGTTTTTGTTTTTCAGGCTGCCTTGGGGTGGGCGAGATGTTGTTTACAAACTTAAAACTGGTTTTTCAACTCGCGCAGGGCGACAAAATAGGCTTCGTCGTTGGCATACGTTTGCGCGGTAAGCTGGCGGATGCGTTGTTGCACGGCGGGCAAGTGCACGCGCAAGAAGGGGTTGATTTGCTTTTCGTGGGCAAGGGTTACGGGCAGGCTGGGGATGGTTTGGGCGCGTTGTTGCGCGGCGATAATGTGGGGGTTATCGTGTTCTATGTGGGCGGCGAAGCGTAGGTTGGCGGCGGTGTATTCGTGGGCGGGGTAGAGTTGGGTGGTATCGGGCAGCCCAAAAATGCGTTGCAGGCTGTGGTACAGCCATTGCGGACGGCTATCGGGGAACACGCGCCCGCAGCCTGCAGAAAATAGCGTGTCGCCTGTGAACAGGTGTTGGTTATCCAGCAGATAGCAGCGGTGGCTGGCTGTGTGCCCTGCGGTGTGCCAAACGCTGGCGCGGTGGTTTTGCCATACGATGCTGTCGCCCTCGTTAACAATGTGGCTGGCTTGGGGGATGTCTGCTGCGCCGTAAACAGGGCAGCCTGAAAAGTGTTGTTGCAGCTGGGCGATGCCTGCGGTGTGGTCGGCATGGGCGTGGGTAATCCAGATTTGGGCTAGGGTTAAACCGTGCGCGCGTAGATATACCAACACGGGCGCGGCTTGCCCAGGGTCTATGCAGATGGCTTGGCTGCCTTGCTGGATAAGCCAGATGTAGTTGTCGGTGTAGGCGCTGATGGGGGTGATGGTGGTTTGCATGGGATGGGATGGTGGGGATTATTCTGGGCGGTATTCCACCAGCGTGTGCTGTTCGCCGGCTAATTCTTCGTCGATGATTTGCGCGATTTTGTGCCAATCGCCGCGCGCCAAGCCTGCGCCGATTTTGGGATAGCCGATGCGCTTGCCAGCAAACTGCGCTTTCACTTGGCGCATGGCGGCGCGGATGGCGGCATAGTCTGCCAGCACGCCGCTGCCGCGCTAGTTGTCTTGCGTGTAGGCGTTCACAATAATCAGCTCGCGCCCGTTGCAATCTACCGTTGCGCTGCTGATTTGCCCGAGCTTGCTTGCGCCTTTGGGCGTGGCGCAATCGGCGGCGTAGGCAGCGGGAAACTGCGCTTTGATTTGCTTGGCGATGCCTGCGCCCATGGTGTGGCGGCAGTTGCAGCCGTGGATGATAACGTCAAATTCGCCTGCTAATGCGAGCGCGATGAGATCGCCGAAACGGGTTTGCATGGTGGGGAGTCCTGTGGGTGGGGGATGGATGGGATGGGCAGCCTGAAAAAGGAGGATGGTTGGATTTATTTGGATTGCTGGTTTGTGGGCTATTTTTGTGGATGGGGTTTGTTAGTTGTTTTCAGGCTGCCTATTTTCAGGCTGCTGAATGCGATTAAATCAGCAAAACAAGTTTGCAGGATGATTCTTGATTATTTGCGATAAAGGCAGCCTGAAAACTAAGATACGGACGCTTGGTTTTATTTCGCTTACCGCCTTGCCAACCATTCTTGCTAACGCAGTTCGCTAGTCATTTTCAGCCTGCCAAACGCAATTAAATCAGCAAAACAAGTTTGCACGATGATTCTTGATTTTTTACGACAAAGGCAGCCTAAAAATCATCATGCGGATGATTGAACTTATTTTGCTTACCGCTTCGCCAACCCATTTTCAGGCTGCCTTAACAAATACAAAACAGCTAACCCCCTACTCCGCCAACCACCACTGCAACGCAATCAACGTCTTCCCATCCTTAAACGCCCCATTAGCCAGCATCTCGCGGATTTGCTCGCGGCTATAAAGCTCGGTTTCCACCAATTCGTCTTCATCGGGTTGCAAGCTGCTGGTGGGCGTGATGTTGTGCGCGCGGTAAAGGTGCAGCACTTCGTCGCAAAAGCCAGGGGCGCTGTAAAAATCCAGAATTTTTTCTACGCGCTCGGCGGTGTAGGGCGTTTCTTCGCCCAATTCGCGCAAGGCGCACACGGCGGGGTCTTCGCCGTCGTCCAGCTTGCCTGCGGGGATTTCCAGCGTGGCTTGATTGGTGGCGTATCGCCATTGGCGCACCAGCACAACTTGGTTGTCGGGCGTGGTGGCGAGCACGCAGGCTGCCCCTGGGTGGCGCACCACGATGCGGGTGTGCACATTGCCGTTGGGCAGGCGAACTTGGTCGCGGCTGATTTTGAGAAAGCTGCTGTCGTCAATCGGCGTGCTGCTCACGAGGGTTTCGGTTAGGTTCATGGTGATGTCCTTTGCGATGGCGGGGATGAAATCGGCAGCCTGAAAATCAATAAACGGCTGCTTGGCTAATCTTGCTTACTGCTTTGCCAACGATTTTCAGGCTGCCTGAGCTATTAAAAAGGCAGCCTGAAAACAGCGCTAAAACGCTTCGCCCACTTGCACGCCGTTTGCCGTATCTTGTGGCTGGGCAAGCTGGACGGTTAAGCGTTGGGCAGCCTGAAACTCGGACGTTTGCAGGGTGGCTTGGGCTTGCTGCGGCGTTTGTGTGGCGGCCATGTTTTGCCAACGCGCGGCAAGGTGGGGTTTTTCAGGCTGCCTAAAATCGGCACGCAACTCGTCCACCAAATCGGGGCGGTTGCACACCAGCGCGATGTCGCAGCCTGCGGCAAAGGCAAGCTGGCAGCGCTGGCTGATGCTGCCTGCGCTCACCGCGCCTTCCATGGTCATGTCGTCGGAAAAAATCACACCATCAAAGCGCAGTTGCTCGCGCAACACGGTTTGCAGCCAATAGGCGGAAAAACCTGCAGGCTGCGGATCAATATTTTGATAGACAACATGGGCAGGCATCACGGCCGCCATGCCTTGCGCGGCGAGAGCGGCGAAGGGGGCGATGTCGGCTTGCAGCGCGTCCCATGTGCGCTCGTCGCACGGCAGGGTGAGATGGCTGTCGCCTTCTACAAAACCATGCCCGGGAAAATGTTTGCCGCAGGTTTTCATGCCGCCGCGGTTTAAGCCGCGTTGCAGCGCCAGCGCCAGTGCGATAACGGTTTCAGGCTGCCTGTGGAAGCTGCGGTTGCCGATGACAGCGCACTGCCCCCAATCCAAATCCAGCACAGGGGTGAACGATAAGTCGATGCCGCAGGCAACGAGTTCGGTGGCGAGCACCCAGCCGATTTGTTCGGCGGCTGATTGCGCAGCTGCGGGGCTTTGCGCGTCCCATATTTCGCCCAACATGCGCATGGCGGGCAGGCGGGTGAAGCCGTGGATAAAGCGTTGCACGCGCCCGCCTTCGTGATCGACGGCGATGATGAGTTCGGGCTGGCGTAGGGCTTTGATTTGGCGGCAGAGTTCGGCGAGCTGTTCGGGGCTTTGGTAGTTGCGGCGGAATAGGATCACGCCGCCGATGGTGGGGTCTAGCAGGCGTTGGCGGTCGTCGTCGCTGAGCGTGTGGGCGGCGATGTCTGCCATGATGGCGCCGCGTGGGAGATGTGGGGGCATGGGTGGGGCTTTCTTGGGAGGCGTTTTCAGGCTGCCTTTGGGTGTGATGTTGTATGCGCGATTAGGCAGCCTGAAAACTAATGGGCTGTCCAAATGGTTTGCTGGTTTACGCCAAACAGCACGCGCTGCACGGGGTGGGCGATCACAAAACGGGCGTTAAGTTGCCCTGTGTGTTGGCTGTTGGCGAGGGTTTTGTAAACGATGATGTGGGCGGTTTGCTGTTGGCGGTTGCTGGTAATGCGCACATTGCGGATGCCAAGTGCACTGTCGTTGAGCAAACCTGTGAGCGTGAGCGTGCTGCCATCGGGCGTGTTGGCGACTTGCACGTGCAATGCGCTGAAATCTTGCACATTGGCGGTTTGCGGAGCGATGCCGCAAGCGGCGAGTAGTGTGGCGAGGATGGGGCGGATTTCATTTTCAGGCTGCCTTGATGGGTTTTGATCATGGGCATTGGGGTTGGGTTGATTTGAGCAATGGTGTTTCAGGCTGCCTATTGCAGAAACATAAGCGGCAGCACTTTGCTGAACAAGCGATAAAAATTCGCCGTAGTCGCTGCTGCGATGTTGTCCAGAGTATCGCCGCGCAGTTGGGCGAGGAATTCGGCGGTGTGGCGCACATACGCGGGCTGGTTTTGCTTGCCGCGATACGGCACGGGCGCAAGAAACGGCGCATCGGTTTCCACCAAAATGCGATCCAGCGGGCAATATTGCGCGGCAGCCTGAATTTCCTTGGCGTTTTTAAAGGTGAGAATGCCCGAAAACGAAATATAGCCGCCCAAATCCAGCACGGCTTGGGCGAAAGCGGTGTCTTCGGTGAAGCAATGAATCAGGATTTTTTCCGCCTGCGTTTCGCGCAGGATGGCGAGCGTGTCGGCAGCAGCATCGCGCGTGTGCACAATCAGCGGCACTTGCGCGCGCTTGGCACCCTGAATAT
>CAUSAG010000041.1:0-7685 GCA_963529665.1 uncultured Kingella sp. | reverse complement strand
AACTCGCGACCCCCTGATTACAAGTCAGGTGCTCTACCAACTGAGCTACACCGGCACGGAAAAATGCGCATTATACGGCTATTTTGGGATTTGACAAGCGCTGCTTGGCGTATTGAAAACAGAGATTTGTTTTTTATTGATAAATTGTTTTCAGGCTGCTTATTGGATGGGCTGAATTTGCCGCTTAGGCTTGTTTGAATACCGTAAACATAAATGAAAATGGCGTTTGCAAGCTAAACGCAACTGCCGTGCGCAATGCTTATATATTATATCTTGTGCGCGTCAGTTGCATCATGTTTTCAGGCTGCCTTAAAGGGGACAACGCCGCCGTCTTGCACGGTAAGCACGCGGTTGAAGCGTTGTGCCAATTCATCATCGTGGGTAACGACGATAAGGGCAGTGCCCAGTTCGGCTTGCAATTCAAGCATCAGGTCTAGCACGAGCCGTGCATTTTTGCGGTCTAGATTGCCCGTGGGCTCGTCGGCGAGCAGGCATTTGGGATGATTAACAAGGGCGCGGGCGATGGCGGCGCGTTGTCGTTCGCCACCTGACAATTCGGCTGGGCGGTGCTGGATGCGCTGGGCAAGACCGACTTTTTCCAGCATGGATGTGGCGCGGGTTTCTGCTTCCTTGCGGGGTATTTTCCCGATAAGCAGCGGCATCATCACGTTTTCTAGGGCGGTGAACTCGGCAAGCAGGTGGTGAAATTGGTACACAAAGCCGAGATTTTGATTGCGAAGGATGCCTAGTTTGGCTTGGCTTAATGTTTTCAAATCTTGCCCGATGATTTTCAGGCTGCCTGAATCGGGTTTATCCAGCCCACCAAGAATATGCAGCAAGGTGGATTTGCCGCTGCCTGATGCGCCGATGATGCTGACGCTTTCGTTTTCGTTGATGCTGAAATTGAGATCGCGCAAAACTTCAACGTTTAACGCGCCATCGTGATAGGTTTTGGCGAGATGTTGGGCTTCAATAATCGGGTTATTCATAACGTAGGGCTTCTGCGGGTTGGGTTCGGGCGGCGCGCCAGCTGGGGTAGAGCGTGGCGATAAAGGATAGGAGCAGCGAGATGACGACAACGGTGATGACATCGGGCGCTTGAATGTCGCTGGGCAGGTAGTCAATAAAATAGACTTTGGCAGAAATCAGATGCGTGCCTGTTTGCATTTCTATCCATTTGATGATGCTGCCGATTTTCCATGCGAGCAGCAAGCCAAAAATCAGCCCGAATAGTGTGCCGAGTATGCCTGCCACCATGCCTTGCACCACAAAAATTTTCATCACGCCGCGCGGGGATAGTCCAAGCGTGCGCAAGATGGCGATGTCGGATTGTTTTTCGGTTACCGCCATCACCAGCGAAGACACGAGATTAAATGCGGCAACGATGATGATGCAGGTGAGCAGCAGGGAAAGCATGCGTTTTTCCATTTCTACGGCGGAAAAATAGCTGCGGTTGTTATCCGTCCAGTCTTGCACCCATAAATTGCTGCGCAGGTTTTCGGGGATAACACGCTGCATTACGGCTGGGGCGTTTTGCGGATCGGCAAGGCGCAGGCGCAGGGGCACGCTGCTTTCGTCTTGGCGATAGAGTTTTTTGGCATCTTCCAGATGAATCAAGGCTTTAACGTTATCAGCATCTTCCACGCCTGTTTTCACAATGCCGACGACGTTGAATTGTTTGAGCCGCGGGGCAACGCCTGCGGGGGTTACGTTACCTTCGGGCGTGATGACGGTTACTTTGTTGCCAATGTTTACTTCTAATGTTTTGGCAAGGGCTGAGCCTAGAATAATGTTGAATTCGTCGGGTTTGAGATCGTTCAGGCTGCCTGCTTCTAAGTTGTTGGCATAATCTACCACTTTGCGCTCTTGCTCGGGCAGGATGCCGTCTAGTTGCACGCCGCGCACTTCGCCTGCGTTCGCCAGTAGGGCTTGCCCTGATAACACGGGGGCGGTAGCGATGATTTCGGTTTTGTTGGCAAGCTGGGTTTGCAATTGTTGCCATGTGGGGGCGTTGGCTGATTCGGCTTCGGTTGGCAAATAGCCCACCATGGCGTGTGGCGCGATGTTGAGCAGTTGCCCGCGAATTTCTTTTTGAAAGCCGTTGACAACAGACAAGACGGTTATCAAGGCGATCACGCCAAGCGCGATGCCGACGATGGAGATTGCGGAGATGAACGACATAAAGCCGCTGCGTTTTTTGGCGCGTAGGTAGCGCAAGCCAATCCATGTTTCTAATGATGCCATTGTTTTCAGGCTGCCTTTGCTGGGGTGGTTGGATGGAAAGGGGGCGATTGTATCATCAAATGTGTTAAGGAATTTTCAGAAGCCTTGGCACAGGCTACGCGATGGTGTGTTTGGGATGGGACACCAATCAAAATCAAATAATAAGGCAGCCTGAAAATGCGTAAACACGGTTTCAGGCTGCCTTTGCAAACAAATTTAGCAACGCCCTGCGGCTTTCAGCAAAGCATTGCATTGCCCTGTTCTGCGGGTGGCTTCTCTTGCGCCGCCGCCCGAGCAAAGGGCATCGGAAGTTACCGCGCCGATAACGGTAACCGAATTGGTTACGTAGCATTGGCTGGAACGCCCGCCCACCGTGGCGGTGAAGTGGATGGTAATGCCTTCGTTTCGGCGGTTGCTGATGCTCACTGCGCTAGGGTTTACGCCCAATGCAAACGCCGCGCGTTCGCGCAATTTGGCTTCGGAAACCGTGGCGTTATTCACCCCCGCGCAAGCGCTTAACAGTAATGCGGAACTTAAAACCACGGCATACAAACGGAATTTCATGGGATTTCCTTTCTTGGGAAAACGAACGATAAAAGATATTCAGGCAGCCTGAAAACATATTTTAACCGAAACAGCGCATTTCTTGGCAAAAGGATTACTTTTTGCATGAAATGGTTAAACATCGGGCGCGAATGCGGCGGATAGGCAGCCTGAAAAGCCCGTTTTCCGTTTTCAGGCTGCCTCAACTATAATCCGCGCTTTTGTTGCAACAGGTTTGGGTATGTCTGGCCGTGTGAATCATCAACCGATTTTTTTGCTGACGGCGCTGCCGTGGCGCGAAAACAGCTTGCGCGTGGAAGCGTTCAGCCGCGATTTCGGGCGCGTGTCGCTGCTGGCGCGCAGCGCGCGGACGCGCGGTTCGGAACTGCGCGGGGTGCTGCTGCCGTTTGTGCCGATTTCGGCTTCGTGGTTTGGCAAGGAAGAATTGAAAACGCTGCATCGGGCGGAATGGCTGGGCGGCTGGGCGCAGCCAAGCGAGCAGCGGCTGATGAGTGCGCTGTATGTGAACGAACTGATGCTGAAATTAACCGCGCAAGAAGATGGGCAGCCTGAATTGTTTACGGCGTTGCAGCATATCTTGCACACCATTTGCACGGCGCGTCATTTTGCCAGCTCGTTGCGTTGTTTTGAATGGCGCTTGCTCACGCTGCTGGGCTTTGCGCCTGATTGGGCGTGCGATGCGGATGGGCAACGCGTGGCGGCGGATGGCTGGTATGCGGTGCAGCCTGAAAATGGGGTGCGGGCGGTGGCAAATGGCGATGTGGATGGCTGGGGCGATGCGGTGATGGTGCGCGGGGATGTGTTGCGGGCGTTGGGTGCGGGGGATGAAAACGCGGCGGTGGATTGGGCGAGTGCGCGGGCGGTAACGCGCCTGCTGTTGGATTTCAGGCTGCCTGACGAACTGCACAGCCGCAAGGTGTTGCAGCAGCTGAATGGGTTGAAGCGCGGGTTGAAGGCAGCCTAAAACGGCGAAAACCCGTTTTAGCTTCGCAACTCCGCTTCTCTACGCAGGCTGCCTTTGGCGTGGATAACAAGGCAGCCTGAAAATAATTATGCCGCAGCCATGCAATAGAAAACCGCCCAAGCGATAAACTTGGGCGGTTTTGTTTTTGCGAACTGCCGAATGTCTTACATTTTGTCTTTCACATCCTGAGCAGTATTGCTTACGGCGTTGCCCGCTGCGCTCACGTCTTTGCCTGCGCCTGAAATGGTGTTGCAGGCAGAAAGGGCAAGCATGGATGTGATGGCGATGAGTACGAGTTTTTTCATGGTTAATCTCCCTAAGAAAAGAATGGATTTATACAGCAAGCGCTGCGCCACTATTATACTGTTTTTTACCGCGTCCACGCAATCACTTTGGCTTGGCAAACGCACCGCCCGCGCCTAGGCAGCCTGAAAACGCTTATTGCCGATAGCTGTGCAAGAAGCGGGCTAGGCGGTTGATGGCTTCTTCAATTTGGTCTTTGTGTGGCAAAGTTACCACGCGGAAGTGGTCGGGGCGCGCCCAGTTAAAGCCTGTGCCTTGCACGATAAGCACTTTCTCTTGGGCGAGAAAATCGCGGGCAAATTTCACATCGTCGTGGATGTTGAATTTTTGCACGTCCAATTTGGGAAACACATACAGCGAGCCTTTGGGGCGCACGCAGCTTACGCCGTCGATGTCGTTCAGCATTTCGGCGGCGGTGATGCTTTGGTCGTAAAAACGTCCGCCAGCAACAACAAGCTCGGCAACGCTTTGTTCAACGCTTGGCGATTCCAGCGCGGTTTGGATGCCGTGTTGCATCGGCGTGTTGGCGCATAGGCGCATGGAAGACAAGGTGTTGATACCGCTGATAAAACCGTCGGCGGATTTTTTATCGCCAGTAAACACCATCCAGCCTTGGCGGAAACCTGCAAGGCGGTAGGCTTTGGATAAGCCGTTGAAGGTTACGCAAAACACATCAGGGGCAACCGCTGCCATGTGATGATGCACCGCGCCGTCGTACACGATTTTTTCGTAGATTTCGTCGGCGAAAATCATCAGATTATGCTGGCGGGCGATTTCGGCGATTTCGTGCAACACTTCTTTGCTGTACACCGCGCCTGTGGGGTTGTTGGGATTGATGATAACGATGGCTTTGGTTTTGGCGGTGATTTTGGCTTTGATGTCGGCAAGATCGGGGAACCAACCAGATGTTTCGTCGCACACATAATGGCGCACCTTGCCGCCCGATAGCGTGGCAGCGGCTGTCCACAAAGGATAATCGGGCGCGGGAATCAGGATTTCGTCGCCATCGTTCAGCAGCGCTTGCATACACATCAAAATCAGCTCGGACACGCCGTTGCCGATGTACACATCGTTCACATCAACATCGGAAAGGCCGTGCGATTGGTAATAGCGCACAATGGCTTGGCGTGCGGACAACATGCCTTTGCTGTCGCAATACCCCTCTGAAACAGGCAGGTTGCGGATAATGCTTTCCACAATTTCCTTGGGCGCTTCAAAGCCAAACGGGGCGGGGTTGCCGATGTTGAGCTTGATGATTTGATGCCCTGCTGCTTCCATTTTCATGGCTTCTTGCATCACAGGGCCGCGAATTTCGTAGCGAACGTTTTCTAAACGGTGGGATTTGGGGAATTTTTCCATGGCGACACCTTACCTTTGTTAAAAGGAGTTAAGAAAGTGATAAATGTACTCGGTTTTGTGCAAATTGAAAAGGGGCTGATGCGTGTTAGCAGTTGAATTTAAAATGGTTACGGCATTGGCTGGCTTTATCGCGTTGCCTTATCCTGATTTAACAAATCTGCCACCAAACCAAAAGGCAGCCTGAAAAACCGTTTTCCGTTTTCAGGCTGCCTTGTTGTTTATTGGTTTACCAGCGTCCAGCGCAAGGTTTCGCCTGCGCACATCGGCACCACGCGCGCATCGCCAAAGGCAAAGCTGTCGGGCACACGCTGCTCGCGTTTTTCCAGCGTGATGGTGCGGGTGTTTTCAGGCTGCCCATAAAAGCGTGCGCCGTTTTGGCTGGCAAAGGCTTCTAGTTTGTGCAACGCGCCTGCATCTTCAAAAATTTGCGCGTAAAGCTCAATAGCGTGCGCGGCGCTGAACATGCCTGCGCAGCCGCAGGCGTTTTCTTTGGCGGATTGGGGATGCGGGGCGGAGTCGGTGCCGAGAAAGAATTTGTGCGATTGCTCGCCTGTTACCGCGGCAACCAGCGCTTGGCGATGGCTTTCGCGCTTGATAATCGGCAGGCAGTAAAAATGCGGGCGCACGCCGCCTACCAGCAAGTGGTTGCGGTTATACATTAAATGCTGCGGCGTTACGCTGGCGGCGATGTTGTCGCCTGCTTGGCTCACGAGTTTTGCCGCTTCGGCGGTGGTGATGTGTTCAAACACGATTTTGAGCTGCGGCACTTGCGCCATAATCGGCAGCATCACGCGCTCAATAAACACGGCTTCGCGGTCAAAAATATCAATGCTGGGATCGGTTACTTCGCCATGGGCGAGCAGCAGGATGTTTTGCGCTGCCATTTCGTGCAACACGGGCAACAGCTTGAATAGGTCGGTTACGCCGCTGTCGGAATTGGTGGTTGCGCCTGCGGGATAGAGCTTGAAGGCGACGATGCCTGCGGCTTTGGCTTGGCGCACCAATTCGGGCGTGGCGTGGTCGGTGAGATAGAGCGACATCAGCGTCTCAAACGGATTGCCCTGCGGCACGGCAGCCTGAATTCGGGCGCGGTAGGCAAGCGCTTGCGCCACGCTGGTGATGGGTGGTTTCAGGTTGGGCATCACCAGCGCGCGCGCCATTTGGCGGGCGGTGTGTGGCACAACGGATTGCAGGGCTGCGCCATCGCGAAAGTGAACATGAAAATCGTCGGGTTGGATTAGGGTTAGGGTTTGCATGGGGGTTCCTTGTTGGGGGAATGGTTTTCAGGCTGCTTTTTGGGCAGGCGCGATTTTAGCAATTTGCGCGCATTCTTGCGGGCATGACTTGGTGAAAAGCCGTTGTCGCTTATTTGCGCGTTTAGGCAGCCTGAAAAGGGGTTGGCGTTTTGCCGTTTTCAGGCTGCCGCCACGCCGCGCTTATGGCTATAATCTGTTCCGACATCAATAAAGAAAGAACAGGCGGTGTGTCATGAATTTCTTGTTGTTTACCCTATTGCCTGCGCTGGTTGTGGGCATTGCCACGCGTTCTGAATTGGGCATTGTGGCGTTTTTGATTTTATGCGCGGCGTGGTTGCACAACCAGACGCGCGACGACCGCAACGCGAAGGTGCGGGAACAGCAGGACAATGCGCTGCGCGATTTGGCAAACGAAGTGGAGATTTTGCGCCAGCGCGTGAACCAGCAAAACCAGACGATTCAGGCTTTGCTGCGGCAGCCTGAAAATATGAATGCGGTGGCGCGGCAGGAGCATTTGATGCAGCCTGAAAACCTTGCTGCGGCAGGTGAAACAGTTGGGCAGCCTGAAAATGCTAACGCACCGCAAAACGTTATTAGGCAGCCTGAAAATCATCTTGCTGTATCACCTGATATTCTGCGGCAGTCTGAAAATGCCAATGCAATGGCGCGGCAGGAACATTCAATGCAGCCTGAAAACCTTGCAACAGCAAGCGAAACCACAAGGCAGCCTGAAACCCCATCAGACAACGAATTCAACCTAGATGCGCTGGACACACAGCCCGTCCATTCTCAAAACATCACTCAACCCATCACTCAAAACATCCAACCCGCCACTCGGCAGCCTGAAACGGAAACAGCAACCCCATCCCGCCAACCCCAAGCCCCACGGCAGCCTGAAACCGCTTGGCAAGCCGATAACGATGATGCTCAGTCCAGCCCCATTGTGGCTTGGTTTTTGCGCGGCAATCCGCTGTTGAAAATCGGCGTGGTGGTGCTGTTTTTCGGCTTGGCGTTTT
>CAUSAG010000040.1:0-8087 GCA_963529665.1 uncultured Kingella sp. | reverse complement strand
TGGCAAATTTGTTAAACGATTTGGATGAAGAATAATTTTCAGGCTGCCTGAAAGCGAGTTTACGAGCTTCTGCGAAGCTAAAACGGAAAGGACGATTATGCGAGTTTCTCCCCGTCGCCGCGCGCGCGAATTTGCCGTGCAAGCCTTGTATCAAGTGGCGTTGAACAAAATTCCCGCGCCCGAGGTAGCGCAACACATCCGCGAAAGCAACGATTACCGCCATGCGGACGGCGAATTGTTTACCGCGATTTTTTTCGGCGCGCACAACAATCAGCGCGAATATATGCAAATCATCCGCCCTTTGCTGGATCGCGATGAGAATTTGATTAACCCGATTGAGCGCAGCGTGTTGCTGGTGGCGGTGCATGAATTGAAAGAAATGCCCGAAACGCCCTATCCTGTGATCATCAATGAAGCAATTGAAGTAACCAAAACTTTTGGCGGCACCGATAGCCATAAGTTTATTAACGGTATTTTGGATAAATTGGTGGCGCAACTTCGCCCCAACGATCCGAAGCGTCGTGAGGCAGTCTGAAAACCGTAAAACCGCCGTTTCAGACTACCCCATCCAATAGAAAGGAATGAATATGAAACAATCATCTCTTGCATTGCCGCTGTTTTTGATTATCGCGGGCGTGTTGTGGCTGCTCAAAAGCATGGATTTATTCCCTAGCACGGTGAACATCATCGCCTTTGCGCTGTTTGCATCGGGCGTGTTGGTGTTTGTGTTGGATGGTTTTAATAAGCAGACGATTGTGTCGGCGCCGTTGCTGATGTATATCGGCGGCGTGTTGTATCTTGTGAACGAGTATGAATATGCGACTGCGCCGTTTATTGCGCTGGGCATGGTGATTTCAGGCTGCCTGATGTTGCTGGCGCGCAGTAATGCGATTCCGCAGAAAAGCGCGGGGCATTCGGGACACAATAATCAACAACCCTAATCAATTACCCATTTCAGGCTGCCTGAAATGGGTTTTGTTTTGCATACGCGAGCGTGGATTTTTCCCCTACGCGCCATAAACCCGCCCTATTCTATTTGCCACAAAAAGGCAGCCTGAAAACGTACAAACACATTTTCAGGCTGCCTGTGTTTACCGCATCAAGCCGTTGTTATTTTTCCAAGCTCGCCGCGTATGCTGCCAAATCAGCAATCGGACGCGCTGCCACACCGCTTTCGGCTGCGGCTTTGGCAACCGCAGGGGCGATGCGCGAAATCAAGCGTGGGTCAAACGGCGTGGGGATTAAGTATTCTGCGCCAAAGGTGAAATCGCGTTTTTGGTATGCCACGCGTACCGCTTCGGGCACGGGCTCGTGCGCCAAATCGGCAATGGCATACACCGCCGCTTTTTTCATCGCTTCGTTGATTTCGCTTGCACCGCAGTCCAACGCGCCGCGGAACAAGAATGGGAAACACAATACATTGTTGATTTGATTCGGATAATCGGAACGCCCTGTGCCAATCACCACATCGGCACGCGCTTCTTTGGCAACGGGCGGTTTGATTTCGGGATTGGGGTTTGCCATGGCGAATACCAAGGGTTTATCTGCCATGGTTTTCAGCATTTCAGGCGAGAGCAAATCTGCGCCCGATAAGCCCAAGAAAATATCTTTGCCCACCACGGCATCTGCCAAAGTACGCTGTCCGTTGTCGACAATCGCGTAATGCACTTTAGTGGCATCCATGCGCTCGCAGTCTTCGCGCGTTTGGTAGATCACGCCCTTGCTGTCGCACAGGGTAACGTTTTCGCGTTTCAGCCCCAGCGCCACCATCAAATTGGTGCAGGCAATCGCCGCTGCGCCCGCGCCTGAAACCACCAAAGTCGCTTCTTCAATTTTTTTGCCTACCACGCGCAAGCCGTTGATGGCAGCGGCGGCAGTGATGATTGCCGTGCCGTGTTGGTCGTCGTGGAACACGGGAATATGGCAGCGCTCTTTCAATTTTTGTTCAATATAAAAGCATTCGGGCGCTTTGATGTCTTCCAAATTAACGCCGCCAAATGTGGGTTCTAGCGCGGCGATGATGTCCACCAGCTTATCGGGGTCTTGCTCGTTGATTTCAATGTCAAACACGTCAATGCCTGCAAATTTTTTGAACAACACGCCTTTGCCTTCCATAACGGGTTTGCTCGCTTGCGCGCCGATGTTGCCCAAGCCCAGCACCGCTGTACCATTGGAAATCACCGCCACCAAATTGCCTTTGGCGGTGTATTTATACGCATCAGCAGGGTTGGCGTGGATTTCCATGCACGGCGCAGCAACGCCAGGGGAATACGCCAATGCCAAATCTTGCTGCGTTGCCAAAGATTTTGTTGGCGTTACGCTCACTTTGCCGGGAACGGGAAATTGGTGAAACTCTAATGCGGCTTGTTTCAATTTGCTGTCTATTTGCATGATGCGTGCCTTGTTTATGACGGTTGAAAAACGTTCCGTTGGCATTTGCTAACAGAACATGGGGGAAAATTTACGGTATCATAACAGTTTTTCAGGCAGCCTGAAACTGAATGTAGTGCGATGTAGTTCGCCATTTTCAGGCTGCCTGAATGCCCATTTCATCAACCTTAAAATTAAGAAAGCATCCCATGCGCCCCAGCATTCAACTCAAAATTCTCAACCCCAAAATCATCAACCATCTGCCTGAATACGCCACGCAAGGCAGCGCAGGGCTAGACCTTCGTGCCTGCATTGACGCGCCGCAAACCCTACGCGCAGGCGAAAGCACGCTGATCCCCACAGGCATCGCCATCCACATCGCCAATCCCAATCTTGCCGCCACCATCCTGCCGCGCTCAGGGCTGGGGCACAAACACGGCATCGTGTTGGGCAATTTGGTTGGCTTGATTGATTCCGACTACCAAGGCGAGCTGATGGTGTCGCTGTGGAACAGAAGCCAAGCCGATTTCACCATCGCCCCGCTGGACCGCATCGCGCAGATGGTGATTGTGCCCGTGGTGCAAGCGCGGTTTGACATCGTGGACGACTTTGCCAGCAGCGAGCGCGGCGCAGGCGGCTTTGGCAGCACAGGACGCGGCTGATGAACGCCCTATTTCAGCAGCCTGAAAACCTATCGCCCCAAGCCGATAAACGCACAATCCGCCGCACCCTGCGCCTAGCCCGCAAAAGGCAGCCTGAAAACGCCCGCCGCGCCGCCGAACGCCGCATCAACAACGAACTCAAACGCTTTATCAAACGCGGCAAACGCATCGCCGTTTATTGGGCAATCGGCAGCGAGCTGCGGCTGGACGACTTCGCCCGCACCGCCCAACAACGCGGCGCACAAGTCTATCTGCCCTACATCGCCCCACGCAGCCTGAAACTCTGGTTCACGCCCCATCCCATCATGCGCACAGGCAGCCTGAAAGCCGCAGGCTTCAACGGAGTTAAAACCGCCCAGCCCGAACGCCCTCGCCGTCGCAGCAAAATCCAAGTGCCGCAGTTTCGTGGCGACAAAATCCGCGCAAAATCGCTCAATATTATGGTGTTGCCCATCGTAGGCATAGACGCGCAGGGCTACCGCCTCGGGCAAGGCGGCGGCTACTACGACTGCACCCTATCCGCCTGCCCGCGCAGCCTGAAACCGCAAACCCTCGCCGCAGGATTCGCCTGCCAAAGCGTGCTCCAACTACCCACGCAAAGCCACGATATTCGCGTGCGCTATTTTGTCAGCGAGCGCGGCGTGGTGCGGTTTAAGGCAGCCTGAAAACCGAGCAAAGGCGTTTTCAGGCTGCCTATCTTGCCCTGCAACCATCCGCCAAACGCCGCCGCACAACAAATAAAACTAATTTGCATTACCGCCTTGTACTTCTGCTATAATCTGCGCGCTTTTTAACCAACCTTAACAAATCCAATCATGAAATTAAACAAAATCACACTCGCCCTGCTCGGCTTGGGTTTCGCCCAATTCGCTATCGCCGACAACGGCGACAACAGCGCCATGCAGCCTGAAACCGCCGCGCAGTCCGAAGCCGGCGCAGCGCAAACGCAAACCCTGCAAAACGTAACTGTTAAAGCCGACCGCAAAACGGTGCACGCCGCGCGCTCGTATTCCATCGCCAGCGACGGCGATATGCGCGACCGCGTAAACCTCAGCCTGCTCGGCCGCGCCAACGCCTTCACCGCGCCCATCACCGTGGTCAATTACGATGAAAAACGCATCAACAACAAACAAGCCCGCACGCTCACCGATGCCATCGCCAGCACCGACGCTTCCGTGATGGCGTTTGGCGGCGAAAGCAACACGCTAACAGGCTTGTATTTCCGCGGCTTCCAATTAGACGCGCGCCAATTCAGCGTAAACGGCTTAGCGGGGATGTATGGCACGCAAGGCACGGCGAATGTGCACGTTGGCTCGGCGCAGTTGATTAAAGGCGCGTCCACCGCCGTAACCGGCATGGACCCCGAAGGCGCAGTATCAGGCGCATTAAACATTGAAACCAAAAAAGCCAGCGATGAAGGCAATCGCAAAGTCGGCTTGGCATGGTTTAGCGACAGCCGCGTGCAAACCACCGCCGACATCGGGCAACGCTTTGGCGAGAGCAAACAATTCGGCATCCGCGCCAACGCCAAACTGCGCCACGGCGACACCCCGCGCGACGGCTACAAAGAAGACGACAAAGAATTCGCCCTGAACGCCGATTACCGCGGCGAAAAATTGCGCGTGGCATTGGATACCGTGTACGCCAAACGCAAAACCAACGGCGGCCGCGCCCGTATGCAAGACATTCAAAACGCCGCAGGCAAGCTGTATGGCGCGCCCGATGGCAAAACCAACCTGCTGCCCTCGTGGAACTGGCAAAACACCGTGGGGCAAACCCACATGCTGACGTTTGAATACGACACCGACCACAGCTTCCAAATCACAGGCGGCATCGGCTACAACAAAGCGCGTTACTACGGCACGCTGATTTCCCCCACCGTTTGCCGCACCACCACCGCCACGTGCAACACCGCCAACCAATACACCACAGGCACCGCTCGCCTAACCGACCAATATTTCCGCACATTGAGCATGAATTTATCGGCGCGTGGCGAGTTTTACACCGGCCCCGTTTCGCACAATTGGAGCACCGCGTTTGACCGCATTATCCGCCAACGCGCCACCTATCGCGGCACCGCAGCGGGTAGAAGCACCGCCACCATTTACCCCGAGCGTGGCAATATCGCAGGGCAATTAGAAGCGTTTAAACCCGATTACCCCAATACTTGGGAAAATTCTGCCAACTTAGACGCGCGAATTAAAGTAAACAGCTTGGCGTTATCCGACACGCTGGGTTTCTTGGATAACACATTGCGCCTCACCGTGGGCGGGCGTTTACAACACGTTGAATACACCGATAAAAAAGCCAATGAAACAGGCAAATCACACCGCATCAGCCCCATGCTGATGGCGGCGTGGCTGCCCTCGCCCGATTTGGTGGTGTATGGCAACTATATGCAAGACCTTGAACCCGCCGACATCAAAACCGATGATGATGGCAACACCACCATGGCAAAACCGCGCGTAAGCCGTCAATTTGAATTGGGCGTGCGCAAAAACTGGGGCGATGTGGTAACCACTTTGAGCCTGTTCCAAATCAAACGCCCTGGCTATTGGCGCGGTCAAACCAACGCCAACGGTCGCTTAACCTATGGCAATAATTCCGATTTTGCCAAATACAAAGCCAAAGGCGGCGCGGCGGGCGACGAGCAAGGCACAGAGCGCAATCGCGGCATTGAATTTAACGTGTATGGCAATTTGCTGAACAAAACGCTGCGCCCCAGCTTCGGCCTGATGTATTTGCGCGCCGATTTGAAAAACTATCCCAACTCGCGCGACATGCTGATTAACGGCGTGCAGGTTGCCAGCCCGCGCGTGATTGCCAAAGCGGGAATCGAATGGGATACGCCGTTTGTGCAAGGTTTAACGCTAAATGCCAACGTGCAGTATTACGGCAAATCGTATCAAGATACGCAGAAAAAATACGCTTTCCCAAGCTACACGCTGGTGGATGTGGGTGCGCGTTATGCCAAAAAATTTGGCGAGCGCAACACGCTTACTGTGAGCGGTGCCGTGGAAAACCTGTTCAACAAAAACTACTGGCAAGTGCAGCGCGGGCAATACGACCGCAGCTTCGCCGTAGTTGGCATGCCACGCACCTTCTGGCTGAAAGCGGATTATTCGTTCTAATCTGCGCGAAGCATTATGCGTTGAAGGCAGCCTGAAAGCGAGTTTGCGAGCTTCTGCGAAGCTAAACGGGCAAAACGAGCTTTCAGGCTGCCTTTTTGGTATTTTGTGAATATTGAATACAAATGCAGCGGCGTTGTCGCGCAAACCATTAAACGGCAAAACGTTTATCACTAACCTTTCGCCCCAACCTTTCAATGCAGCCTGAAAAACGCTTCGCCGAGCGTTTGCTTGCCCGCGCGCTTTAACTTCGCCAAAGCGCGCAAACCCGCTTTCAGGCTACCTTAACTCTTTTTTCCTATCCCATCATGCCCACAAAACTTCCCAAATGGCAGCAAGAGCTTTTTGCCACCCCCATCTGGCTACTGCAAACTTTTGCCAGCGTCGTTGTTATTTTGATTGTTGTGGTTTGGCTGCTTAAATACACCCGCTTTGGGCGCGAATTTTGGCACGTCCTGCGCCCCTGTTTAGACAAAAAAACTGCACAACGCGCCCTGTTGATGATTTCCGCCATGATTGTGCTGCTGCTCACCGAAGTGCGACTCAACGTGTTCAGCACCTTTATGACCAGCGGGCTGTACACCTCCATGCAAGAAATGAACGCCAGCGCGTTTTGGCTGTTTGCCGCCATGAATGCGGCGGTGGTGCTGCTGCGGGCGTTCAACGGCGCGGTAAACGATTTTTTTGACCAAGCCATCGCCATCAAATGGAGCGAACGGCTCAACGCCGTGCTGATTCAACGCTGGCTTAGCGACAAAAACTACTACCGCCTGCAAAGCAAACGCCACACCCCCGACAACATCGACCAGCGTATCCAGCAAGACGCGCAAGATTTCATCGTTTCCACCATTGAATTTGTGCGCGGCATGCTCAATTCCGTGCTTACCTCGCTGGAATTTGCCATTGTGCTGTGGGGCTTGGCAGGCGTGCTGACCGTGTTTGGCATCAATATCCCGCATGGCATTGTTTATTTTGTGTTTATTTTCGTTATCCTTGCCACCTTCGTTGCCATGTGGATAGGCAAACCGTTGATTCACCACAATTATGAAAACGAAAAGCTCAACGGCGATTACCGCTATTCGCTCATCCGCATCCGCGACCACGCCGAATCCGTTGCCTTTTACGGCGGCGAATGGCAAGAAAAACAATCGCTCAACCAACGCTTTGCCGCCATCATCCGCAACAAATGGCGCATCGCCCGCCAAAGCGTGTTTTTAAGCGGCTTCAACGATATGTTTTCCAGCGGCATCAAACTTTTCCCCATCATCCTGCAAGCCCCGCGCCTGTTTGCAGGGCAAATCAAGCTCGGCGACATCCAACAAACCGTGCAAGCCTTCGCCCGCTTGCAGCAAGCCCTATCGTTTTTCCGCCTGTTCTACGGACGCTTCACCGTGTATCGCGCCCGCTTGGAGCGACTATACGGCTTTATGACCAGCATGGAAGAGCCGCACCACAGCCAGCAGCCGCAACGCCAAACCAGCTTAGGCAGCCTGAAAATCGAAAACGTAACCGTGTACCGCGCCAATGGCGAAATCCTGCTCAACAACCTGAATTTTCAGGCTGCCGCAGGGCAAAGCCTGCTAATCAAAGGCCCATCAGGCTGCGGCAAAACCACCACCCTGCGCATGTTGGCAGGGCTATGGGCGTTTGGCAGCAGCGGCAACGTGTGGCAGCCTGAAAAACAACACATCCTCTTTATCCCACAACGCGCCTATGTGCCCCAAGGCAGCCTGAAACACGTCTTGTGCTACCCCAACATCCAAGCCAGCAACGAAACCCTAATTGCCACGCTAAACGACTGCCTGCTGCCCCAGCTCGCCGAGCGGCTAGACGAAGAACAAGACTGGCAACACATCCTTTCCCCCGGCGAGCTACAACGCATCGGCTTTGCCCGCGTGCTGCTGTCGCAACCCCAGCTTATCCTGCT
>CAUSAG010000039.1:0-8631 GCA_963529665.1 uncultured Kingella sp. | reverse complement strand
ATATTGTTCTCTTCCAAAATCGCCACGCGCGTTTCCTGCGGCGTGATGTTCACCAACACCGTTTCGGGCGGACGCGGCAAATCCTTCGGCAAGGGATAAGTTTCAAAAGCCATGATAGCCATCCAATAATCTATTGAGCATCGCCAACACACGCGAACAAAACCGCGCAGCCAGCGATGCTTTCAGTTAATCAAAAATAGAAAAATGTTTTGCAATGGCAACCAACGCGCCACCATTGCAAAACAGTTTTCAGGCTGCCTTTGGCACAACACAAAACAGCCATTTCCCACACCGCAAATAACCGCACAAATTATACGACAAAACGCCGCGCAATTTTGGGGGATTACATTTGCCTATCCCCCATTTTGCCTTGCTGCAAACGCCGTATGTTCATTTTGCATGAATATTTCCTTTGGAGTAGAATTCGCCCACATCTTGAATATCGCGCGACGCATCCCAATATCGCGCCCACACTCACACGAAGGAGACACATCATGTCCGAAGAATTTGAATCCCCCATTAACTTCACCGATTCATGCTGCACCAAAGTAGCCGAATTGATTGCCGAAGAAGATAATCCCGAATTGATGCTGCGCGTTTTTGTGAACGGCGGCGGCTGTTCAGGCTTCCAATACGGCTTCACATTCGACGAAATCAAAAACGACGACGACTTTGAAATTGAAAAAAACGGTCTGAAATTTCTGGTTGACCCCATGAGCTATCAATATCTTTTGGGCGCAGAAATTGACTACACCGACGGCTTGCAAGGCTCGCAATTCGTGATTCGCAGCAACCCCAACGCCGTAACCACCTGCGGTTGCGGTTCATCATTCTCAGTTTAATCCAAACCAAACCTGTATTTGCCGCTTGCAACATTGGCGAATACAGGTTTTAACCGTTTTCAGGCTGCCTTATCCTGCAAACAGGGTTAGGCAGCCTGAAAACGCGTTTTATGCTAAAATCCAGCCGTTTTTCCAACCGCTCGCAGCCTGAAATACTACCCATGTTTATTGCGCCCGATGATGGCAGCCGCCCAGTAAACATCGCTAGTGTTTTAGCGCGGGCAACTTTTTGTAAAGGTCTATTATGTTTAACAAACACGTTAAATCATTCCAATATGGCAAACACACCGTAACCCTAGAAACAGGCGAAATTGCCCGCCAAGCCGCAGGCGCGGTAAAAGTATCCATGGGCGACACCGTGGTGCTGGTAGCCGTTACCACCAATAAAGACGTAAAAGAAGGGCAAGATTTTTTCCCTTTAACTGTGGATTATTTTGAGCGCACCTACGCCGCAGGCAAAATCCCCGGCGGCTTTTTCAAACGCGAGGGCAAACAAAGCGAAAAAGAAATCCTCACCAGCCGCCTGATTGACCGCCCCATCCGCCCCTTGTTCCCTGAAGGCTTTTATCACGACATCCAAATCGTGGCGATGGTGATTTCTTGCGACCCTGAAATTGATAGCGACATCCCTGCGATGATTGGCGCATCGGCTGCGCTGGTGTTAAGCGGCGTGCCATTTGCTGGCCCAATTGGCGCAGCGCGCGTGGGCTATGCCAATGGTCAATATTTGCTCAACCCCAGCAAAACCGAATTGGAAACTTCGCAATTGGATTTGGTGGTAGCAGGCACCCAACAAGCCGTGTTGATGGTGGAATCTGAAGCCAACATCTTGCCCGAAGATGTGATGCTGGGCGCGGTGGTGTTTGGGCACGAGCAAATGCAAGCCGTGATTACCGCCATCAACAAATTGGCAGACGAAGTGAACCCCGAAGTGTGGGATTGGCAAGCACCTGAAACCAATGCCGAATTGGTTGCCAAAGTGCGTGAGATTGCGGGCGCAACCATCGCCGAAGCGTTCAAAATCCGCCAAAAACAAGCCCGCAGCGCGAAATTAGACGAAGCATGGGCAGCCGTTGAAACCGCGCTGATTACCGAAGAAACCGACACGCTGGCGAAAAACGAAATCAAAGGCATCTTTAAACAACTGGAAGCCGATGTGGTGCGCGGGCAAATTTTGGCGGGACAGCCGCGCATTGATGGGCGCGACACCCGCACCGTGCGCCCCATCAACATCCAAACCAACGTATTGCCGCGCACACACGGCTCGGCATTGTTTACACGCGGCGAAACGCAAGCGATTGCCGTTGCCACGCTCGGCACTTCGCGCGATGAGCAAATTATTGACGCATTGAGCGGCGAATACACCGACCGCTTTATGCTGCACTACAACTTCCCGCCTTATTCCACAGGCGAAGTGGGTCGCGTGGGTGCGCCCAAACGCCGCGAAATTGGGCATGGCCGCTTGGCAAAACGCGCTTTGGTGGCGGTGTTGCCCGATGCGGAAGATTTTAACTACACCATGCGCGTGGTTTCCGAAATCACCGAATCCAATGGTTCATCCTCTATGGCATCCGTGTGCGGCGGCTGTTTGAGCTTGCTTTCGGCTGGCGTGCCTTTGAAAGCGCACGTGGCGGGCATCGCGATGGGCTTGATTTTGGAAGATAACAAATTCGCCGTGCTCACCGATATTTTGGGCGACGAAGACCATTTGGGCGACATGGATTTCAAAGTGGCGGGCACGACCGAAGGCGTTACCGCGCTGCAAATGGATATTAAAATTCAAGGCATTACCAAAGAAATCATGCAAATTGCGTTGGCACAAGCCAAAGAAGCGCGTTTGCACATTCTGAGCCAAATGCAGGCGGCGGTGTCCGGCCCGCAAGAGTTGTCGCAACACGCGCCGCGCTTGTACACCATGCGCATCAACCCCGATAAAATCCGCGAAGTCATTGGCAAAGGCGGCGAAACCATCCGCAGCATCACCGCCGAAACCCACACCGAAATCAACATCAGCGATGATGGCGTGGTAACCATTGCCGCCACCACCGCCGAAGCGGGCGAAGCCGCCAAAGCGCGCATTGAGATGATTACCGCCGAAGTGGAAGTGGGCAAGGTGTATGAAGGCACGGTGGTGAAAATCTTGGATAACAACGTGGGCGCGATTGTGTCGGTGATGCCGGGCAAAGACGGCTTGGTGCACATCAGCCAAATTGCGCACGAGCGCGTGAAAGACGTGAACGATTATCTGAAAGTGGGGCAAGTGGTGAACGTGAAAGCATTGGATGTGGACGAGCGCGGCCGCGTGCGTTTGTCTATCCGCGCGTTGTTGCCGCAGCCCGAACGCAATGCGCCCGCTGAGGCAGAAACCCAGCATGGCGAGCGTCATGCAGAATAATTGAGCATCAACCAAGGCAGCCTGAAAACCGATTTCAGGCTGCTTTTTTAAAATGGCGGCCGCTGTTTTCAGGCTGCCTATCCCGTTCAACCCTCCCGAAAGCCCCGTTATGTATTCCACCCTTATTCGCCCCTTCCTGTTTAAACTGGACCCCGAGCAGGCGCACAACCTCACCATTCAAACTCTTGCCCGCGCCTATTGCCTGATGCCGCGCGTGAACCCGCACACCAAGCCCACCGCGTTGATGGGCTTGCAGCTGCCCAACCCCGTGGGGCTGGCGGCAGGCTTGGACAAAAACGGCGAAGCGATTGACGGCTTGGCGGCGTTGGGCTTCGGTTTTATTGAAATCGGCACGGTAACGCCGCGTCCGCAAGCGGGTAACCCGCAGCCGCGCTTGTTTCGCGCGCCCGAGCAGCGCGCCATTGTGAACCGCATGGGCTTTAATAACCACGGCATAGACGCGCTGATTGCCAATGTGAAGCGCTCGCGCTACACGGGCATTTTGGGGATTAACATCGGCAAAAACGTCAGCACGCCGATTGAGCACGCGGCGGATGACTATTTGATTTGTTTAGAAAAAGCCTACGAATACGCTTCTTACATCACCATCAATATTTCATCGCCCAACACGCAAAACCTGCGCTCGCTGCAAGGCGGCGACGAGTTGAGCAGGCTGTTGGGCAGCCTGAAAAGCAAGCAAGCCGAGCTTGCCGCGCGTGTGGGGCGGTATGTGCCGCTGGCGGTGAAAATCGCGCCCGATTTGGACGACGCGCAAATCGCCGACATCGCCCATGTGGTCGTGCAAAGCGAAATGGACGGCTTAATCGCCACCAACACCACCGTGGACAAAACCGCGCTGGGCGCATCGCCGCTGGCGCAAGAATCGGGCGGATTGAGTGGCGAGCCTGTGCGCGAACCGAGCAACCGCGTGCTGGCAGCGTTTGCGCGGGAATTGGGCGGCAAAGTGCCGATTATCGGCGCAGGCGGAATTTTGTCGGGCGAAGATGCGGCGGAGAAAATGCAGCTGGGGGCGAGCGCGGTGCAGCTTTATAGTGGGTTGATTTATCGTGGGGCGGGATTGGTGAAGGAGTGTTTGCGGGCGTTGGGGTAGGTTTCAGGCTGCCTTCGGGGGATGAGGTTGAGGCAGCCTGAAAACGGTTTGCGTGCGGGGTGCAGGGGCTTGCCCCTGCTCGTGGTAGACGGCGAAACACCTGCGCGGGCAAAAGATTAGCTATGTTTAAAGGCAGCCTGAAACAGGGTTGGAGCGTTTTCAGGCTGCCTTTGGGTTGCGGCAATCAGAGTAAGCAGGCTGGGCACGTTATTGCCCCGTGGCATGTTTGCCGTGAAATCATCGCGGGCGACCGCTTGCCCAGCCTGCGGGCAGCGCAATTAAACAAACAGGCAGCCTGAAAACGCATTTGAACCATTCAAGCGTTTTCAGGCTGCCTTTTATCTGCGCGGTGGTTAGGCAAACAAGCCTTTATTCAAACGTAACGGCTTCGGCAAGCGGTTTGCCGGCCAAGTCTTTGGCGGACAGGCTGGGCTCGCCGTTCAGTTGCCAGTCGATGCCGATGGTGGGGTCGTTCCAAATCAGCGAATGCTCGGCTTGGGGGTTGTAATAATCGGTGCATTTGTAAACAAATTCGGTGTTGTCTTCCAACACATAAAAGCCGTGCGCGAAGCCTTCGGGCACCCAAAGCTGGCGTTTGTTGTCGGCAGACAAAACGGCGCCTGCCCATTTGCCGAAGGTGGGCGATGAGCGGCGCAAATCGACGGCAACGTCCAACACGCTGCCTGACACCACGCGCACCAGTTTGCCTTGGGTGTTTTCGGTTTGATAGTGCAAGCCGCGCAGCACGCCTTTGTTGGATTTGCTGTGGTTTTCTTGCACGAAGGTGCGGCGGGCGACGTGTTCGTTGAACCAGTTGTCGCGGAAGGTTTCCATAAAAAAGCCGCGCTCGTCGCCGAAGACTTTGGGTTCTAGGATTTTTACGTCGAGGATGGTGGTGTTGATGATGTTCATGCTTGTCCTTTTGTTTTGGGGGATGGGGCAGCCTGAAAACGCTGTAAACATATTTTCAGGCTGCGTTATGGGATGGATTGTTTTTCAGGCTGCCTTTTGCATGGTGATTGGGGCAGCCTGAAAATCATGATGCGAACGATAGGTTTTGCCAGTAATCGTCCAGCGCTTGCATTTGCGAGTAGGCGGTTAAATCAATTTGCAGGGGCGTAATGCTCACATAGCCTGATTCGCAGGTGGCAAAATCGGTGGTGTGTTCGTTGTCGGCAACGGCGCCCACTGCGCCTATCCAGTAGATGTCTTCGCCGCGCGGGTTGGTGGCGTGCACGATGCTTTGGGTGTGGTGTCGTCTGCCTAGGCGGGCGATTTTATGCCCGCGCAATGCGTCGGGGGCGACGGCAGGGATGTTCACATTCCACAAAATCGGTGCGCTGGGTGGATTTTGCACCAGCTGGGAGACGATGTTCCACACGGCTTTTTCGGCGGTGGCGGCATATTTGTGAAATTCGTGGCTGGTGAGCGAGAAGGCAACGGCGGGGATGCCCATCAGATAGGCTTCGGTGGCGGCGGCTACGGTGCCTGAATACAGCGTGTCGTCGCCAAGGTTTGAGCCGTGGTTGATGCCTGATAACACGAGGTCGGGCTGGAAGTCGGCAAGGGCATGCAAGCCCAGATGGATGCAGTCGGTGGGCGTGCCGCTCACATAATAAAAGCCGTTTTCCGCGCTGCGGATGCGAAGCGGACGGTCAAGCGTGAGCGAATTGGACACGCCGCTGCGGTCGCGCTCGGGGGCAACCACGCGCACATTGGCAAATTCGCCTGCGATGCGGGCAAGGGTGGCGATGCCTTGCGATAAATAGCCGTCGTCGTTGGAAATTAAAATGTTCATGTTGTGCCTTTGTTATTTTTTGTGGATTTGGTTGCGCGCGCGCGCGGCAGCGGGGCTTTTGGGGTATTGCTGGATGATTTTGCGCCATGTGTCGCGGGCGATGTCTTGTTGTTGAATGCCCCATTGGCATTGGGCAACCAGCGATAGGGCTTCGGGCGCGTTCGGGCTGACTGAAAAGTGGGCGGCGTAGCGTTGCCCGATGTTGATGACGCTTTGGCAATGGTTGAGCTTTTGGTGCGCTTGCAGCAGCAAAAACATACTTTTTTGCGCGGTTTCGCTGCCATCGCCACCGCTATCGGCTTCGCGCAACGTGAGCGTGGCGGCTTGGTATTGCTGTTGGCTGTATTGTTGTTGCGCTTTTTCTAGCTGGCTGCTGCTGGTTTTGGTTTTCAGGCTGCCTTGAAAGGGCGGGGCGATGGGCTTGGCGGGGCGCAAGCGCGTGTGGCGTTTAACAGGAGCGGGCGGCGCGTTGCGCTGTTCCAATTGCTCCACGCGGCTTTGCAGCTCGGCAACTTGGTTTTCCAAACGGCTCACTTGAATGGCAAGCTGTTCAAATTGTTCGTGGAGACTGCTTTCGGGGTAGGGCAGCGATGGCTTGGCTTTGTGCATGGGCTCTGGTTTTTCAGGCTGCCCAATTGGCGCGGCGCAAGCGCTGGCGGCTAAAACGAGACTGGTGAGCAAGAGACGATTCATAATGTGGCAAGATGTTGTTATGGCTGGCAAGAAAGGGGGCGATTATGCCATTTTTGGGGTGGGCATGGCTACTGTTGGCAGGCAGCCTGAAACGCAGAGAAATATGCCGCGCAGGTTTTCAGGCTGCCTTTGCGATGCCCTGCGGCAGCCTGAAAACTTAGCAAGGATTTTGCTATAATCCGCGCCTTTAACCGCAAACTTAACCGCGATAGGACACTACCATGAAAGCCAGTCAATTTTTCATTTCCACCTTAAAAGAAGCCCCAGCCGAAGCCACGCTTGCCAGCCACAAATTGATGCTCCGCGCAGGGCTGATTAAAGCCAACGCATCGGGCTTATACACTTGGATGCCGATGGGCCTGCGCGTGCTGCGCAAAGTGGAAGCCATCGTGCGCGAAGAAATGAACCGCGCAGGCGCGATTGAATTGCTGATGCCCGTCGTGCAGCCTGCCGATTTGTGGAAAGAAAGCGGACGCTGGGATTTTTACGGCGACGAATTACTCCGCATCACCGACCGCCACGACAACGCCTTCTGTTTCAGCCCCACCTGCGAAGAGCTGATTACCGACATCGTGCGCAAAGAAATCAATTCATACAAACAGTTACCCAAAAATTTCTACCACATCCAAACCAAATTCCGCGATGAACGCCGCCCGCGCTTTGGCGTGATGCGCGCGCGCGAATTTGTGATGAAAGACGCTTATTCCTTTCACGCCGATTTTGAATCGCTCAAAGCCACCTATCAAACCATGTACGACGCATATTGCCGCATTTTCAACCGTTTAGGCTTGGATTATCGCCCCGTGGCGGCAGACACAGGCAGCATCGGCGGCACAGGCTCGCACGAATTCCAAGTGCTCGCCGAAAGCGGTGAAGATGTAATCGCATACAGCGATGCCTCCGATTACTCCGCAAACGTAGAACTGGCGCAGACTTTGCCACTTTCAGGCTGCCGTGTTGCGCCCGCGCAAACACTTGCCAAAGTTCACACGCCCAATGTGAAAACCATTGCCGAATTGGTGGCGTTTTTAAACATCCCCGTTGAGCAAACCTTGAAATCCATCGTGGTGGAAGGCGAAGCCGAAGGCGAATTGGTGCTGCTGATGCTGCGTGGCGACCATGAATTCAACGACATAAAAGCCGAAAAATTAGCAGGCGTGAAATCGCCGCTCACCATGGCATCGCCCGCAGCGATTGTGGCGCAATTTGGTGCAAACGGCGGATCACTCGGCTGCGTGGGCTTCGCGGGCAAAGTGTATGCCGATTTTGCCTGCGAAAAAGGCGCGGATTGGGTTATCGGTGCAAACGAAGACGACCACCACTACACAGGCTTCAACTTCGGGCGCGATGCCGCCGAGCCCGAATTTGTGGATTTGCGCAACGTTATCGCGGGCGACCCCAGCCCCTGCGGCAAAGGCAGCCTGAAACTGGCGCGTGGCATTGAAGTGGGGCACGTTTTCCAACTGCGCGACAAATATTCCGCCGCAATGGGCGCGAGCTTTTTGGACAACAACGGCAAAGCGCAAATCATGGAAATGGGCTGCTACGGCATCGGCATCACGCGCATTGTTGCCGCCGCCATTGAGCAAAACAATGACGAGCGCGGCATCATCTGGACAGAAGCCATGTCGCCGTTCACCGCCGTGATTGTGCCGATGAATTACAAAAAATCCGACAGCGTGCGCCAAGCCGCCGACCAAATCTACGCCGACTTGCAAGCCGCAGGCGTGGACGTGCTGCTGGACGACCGCGACGAACGCGCAGGCGTGTTGCTCAACGACAGTGAACTGCT
>CAUSAG010000038.1:0-8715 GCA_963529665.1 uncultured Kingella sp. | reverse complement strand
TACAACGCATCGGCTTTGCCCGCGTGCTGCTGTCGCAACCCCAGCTTATCCTGCTAGACGAAGCCACCTCCGCGCTCGACGAACCCACCGAAGCCCACCTCTACACCCTAATCCGCCAACGCCTGCCCGAAAGCATCATCATCAGCATCGGGCATCGCGGTACGCTGGATGCCTTCCACGACCGCAATATAGAAATTGTTGCGCCGCTGGATTGCGATTAACGCGTGATTGCGGATTAAGCAGCAAGCAAAGGCAGCCTGAAAATGTTTTTAAATGCTGTTTTAGCTTCGCTGAAACTCGCTTCGCTCGTTTTCAGGCTGCCTTTTTATTGCGCCCACGCTCAACCGTAGGGTGGGAAACTTGTTGCCCACCTTTGTCCATCACACCCTAGCAGCTAACCCAAACAGCCCGCCCAAGCATTACCCATTTTCAGGCTGCCCCATCACGCTCACCAAAACACCTATACACACAAAGGCAGCCTGAAACCACCCTACGCCGTTTTCAGGCTGCCTTTATGTTAAAATTTGCAATCCCCAAAACCATCACCAGAAAGCACTCCATGGCAGGCAACACCTTCGGACAACTCTTCACCGTAACCACCTTCGGCGAAAGCCACGGCGCAGGCATCGGCTGCATCATCGACGGCTGCCCGCCCAATCTCCCCCTCACCGAAGCCGACATTCAACCCGACCTAGATCGCCGCAAACCCGGCACCAGCCGCCACGTAACCCAACGCCGCGAAGCCGACCAAGTAGAAATCCTATCAGGCGTGTTTGACGGCAAGACCACAGGCACCCCCATCGCCCTGCTGATACGCAACACCGACCAACGCAGCAAAGACTACGGCAACATCGCCCAACAATTCCGCCCCGGCCACGCCGACTACGCCTATTGGCACAAATACGGCACGCGCGACTATCGCGGCGGTGGCAGAAGCTCCGCCCGCGAAACCGCCGCCCGCGTCGCCGCAGGCGCAATCGCAAAAAAATGGCTGCGCCAACAATTCGGCACCCATATCATCTGCTGGGTAACGCAAGTGGGCGAACACGAAATCGCCTTTGAAAACGAAGCCTACATCGCGCAAAACCCCTTTTTTGCCGCCAACCAATCACAAATCGCCGCGCTGGAAGCCTATATGGACAGCGTGCGCAAATCACTAGACAGCGTGGGCGCAAAGCTGCACATAGAAGCGCGCAACGTGCCAGTAGGCTTGGGCGAACCCGTGTTTGACCGCCTAGATGCCGACATCGCCCACGCTCTGATGTCCATCAACGCCGTCAAAGGCGTGGAAATCGGCGACGGCTTCGGCGTAGTCGCCCAACGCGGCAGCTACCACGGCGACGAACTCACGCCACAAGGCTTTGCCAGCAACCACGCAGGCGGCATACTCGGCGGCATTGCCACAGGGCAAACCATCACCGCCAACTTCGCCATCAAGCCCACCAGCTCCATCGCCACGCCGCGCCAATCCATTGATATTGATGGCAATCCCGTAGAAATCGCCACCCACGGGCGGCACGACCCCTGCGTTGGGCTACGCGCCGCCCCCATTGCCGAAGCCATGCTCGCGCTGGTGCTGATGGACCACGCGCTGCGCCACCGCGCGCAAAACGCCGACGTGCACGTGGATACGCCCGATATTGAACGCAGATAGTTTTCAGGCTGCCTATTGCGCGATGCAAAGGCAGCCTGAAAAGCAAAAACGAAAAAATGACAAAATATGGCAGATTTATGTTTCTTAATCATTGACCTACTCGCCCTGTTGATTGAATGGACGCTGCGCCTGATTTTCTGGCTCGGGCGTAAACTCGGCTGGATCCAACAAACCGCGCCCAAGCCCACGCGCAAGCAAACGATTATTGGCGGCATGATTTTGTTGTTGCTGCTTGTTTTGCTTGGGCTGATGCAATAAGCCCGCCATCTGTTGATTAACTGCGCGCCGCCATGCAAAAGGCAGCCTGAAAACGGATTTACTGGTTTTCAGGCTGCATTTTAGTGTTCGGATGATAAGCCTATTAGTGGCAATCATCGGCTTGATGCAGTAAACACACCATTTATGATTAACCATCGCGCTGCCATGCAAAAGGCAGCCTGAAAACGGATTTACTGGTTTTCAGGCTGCATTTTTAGTGTTCGGATGATAAGCCTATTAGTGGCAATCATCGGCTTGATGCAGTAAACACACCATTTATGATTAACCATCGCGCTGCCATGCAAAAGGCAGCCTGAAAACCCATAATTTAGGTTTTCAGGCTGCCTTTATCATTCAAAAAACATCAAGACTGATGCCGCTTTTTCACACTCACCTGCCGCTTTTTCGCCTTGCCGCCGCTGTTGCGTGTTTTTTCCGCCTTGCGGTCTTCGCGCTTGGCGATGCGGTTGCTCAGGCTGGCGCGGCGCAGCGGTTTGTTTTTCACTTTTTCGGCGGTCTCTTCATACGGATTGTCGCCGACGTTGTACTGAATCCGCAGCGGCGTGCCTTGCAGATTGAAGGCTTTGCGGAAGGTTTGGGTGAGATAGCGGGTGTAGGAATCGGAGATGTGTTGCAGCGAATTGCCGTGGATGACGATGACTGGTGGGTTCATGCCGCCTTGGTGGGCGTAGCGCATTTTCGGGCGCACCAAACCGGCGCGCGGCGGGGCTTGGCGTTCCACCGCGCTTTGCAGCACGCGGGTTATTTTGGGCGTGGGCATATTGATAAAGGCGGCGTCGTAGGCAGCCTGAATACTGGCAAACAGCCCGTCGATGCCTTTTTCTTTGAGCGCGGAGATGTAGTGGAACTTGGCGAAATCGAGAAAATACAGCTTGCGGGCGATGTCGCGCTTGATGTCGTTGCGCCGCTCTTCGCTGATGCCGTCCCATTTGTTTACCGCCACCACCAGCGCCCTGCCCGCTTCCAGCGCGAAACCTGCAATCGTGGCATCTTGGTCGGCGATATCCTGCTGCGCGTCGAGCACCAGCACGGCAACGTTCGCCGCTTCTATCGCCTGCATGGCTTTGATAACGGAGAATTTTTCTACTGCTTCGTCCACTTTGCCGCGCCGCCGCACGCCTGCGGTGTCGATGATGGTGAACGGTTTGCCTTCGCGTTCAAAGTCAATGTGGATACTGTCGCGCGTGGTGCCGGCCATGTCAAAGGCGATCACGCGCTCTTCGCCCAAAATGGTGTTGACCAGCGTGGATTTGCCAACGTTCGGGCGGCCGATTACGGCAAACACGGGATGTTTGTTTTCAGGCTGCGTTTCGTCCGCATCGGGGAAGTTTTCCAGAATATCTTCAATCAGATAGTAAACGCCGTCGCCGTGTGCGCCGGAAATCACATGCGGCTCGCCCAGTGCGAGTTCGTAAAACTCGGCGGCTAGCACGGCATGGTTGCCGCCTTCGCCTTTGTTCACCGCCAGATACACGGGGCGCGGCGACTGGCGCAGGCGGTCGGCGATGATTTTGTCTTGCGGCGTCAAGCCGGTGCGGGCATCAACGAGAAACACCACGGCATCGGCTTCGTCCACCGCTTGCAGGGTCTGCTTCGCCATTTCGTGCAGGATGCCGCTGTCCACCACGGGCTCAAAACCGCCGGTATCCACCACCAGATAGGGCTTGCTGCCGACGCGCCCGTGCCCGTAATGGCGGTCGCGCGTGAGCCCAGGTAGATCGTGCACCAGCGCGTCTTTGCTGCGGGTAAGGCGGTTGAACAGGGTGGATTTGCCGACATTGGGGCGACCGACTAGGGCGATGGTGGGTTTCATAATGGGACTTTCTGTTTCAGGCTGCCTAGCGCAATAACAAGGCTGGGCAGCAAGCAGGTGTTCGGGGAACACGGTGGATAAAATCAATCGGATGCGGTATCCGATTTTGGGCTTAATGGTTTTCAGGCTGCCTAAACAGCTTGTTTCTTTGCAAATTCTACGCGTTCGTAAATATCAGCAAGCGATAGCGTGCAGCCGATGCTGGCAAGCGAAATAACGTCGTCTGCTTGGGCGTAGCTGGTGGCTTTCCAATCGTCGCTGCGGCGATACACCAGCGCCGCCATGAAGTTTTGTTCTAGCACGATGTATTCTTGCAAGCTCGGGATTTGGCGGTAGTCGTGCAGTTTAAGTGTCAAATCGGTTTGGCGTGTGCTGTCGGATAACACTTCAATAATCAACACAGGTTTGTTGGCTTGGTTGCCTTGGGCTTGGCAGTCTATGACTACGTCGGGGTAGTAATAATTATGTTGCGCTTGAACGCGCCAGTCGCTGATAAATGCTTGGCAAGGGCTGCTTTTTAGCTGGGCATGCAAAGCGGCGTAGGCATTGCCTGCAATCGTGTTGTGGTTGCGTGATGCGCCTGCCATCGCCCAAATTTCGCCGTTGATGTATTCATAACGCGTATCGCTTTCTTGGGTGTAGCGGGCAAGATAGTCCGCTTCGCTGATTTGGAACGGAGATTGGGTGAGTGCATTCATTTTCAGGCTGCCTTTTTAGTATTGCGAGCAAAGTGTTTTTCAGGCTGCCTATTGCGATACATTAGGCAGCCTGAAAAACATTGCGGCGCATTGTAGCCGATTTTGCGCTTTCACGCTTCGGCAACCGCTTCTCGCGCATAAGTTTTCTCACAATAATGGCATTTGAGCTTGGTTTGCCCATTTTGCTGGCGCACATAAAAGCGGCTGGTTACAGGCTCGCTGTGGCTGGCGCAATTGGCGTTGGGACAGCTAAACACTTCGCTGATGGTGCTGGGCAGCTTAAGGCGCAATTTTTGCACGACTTGATAGTCTTGAATGTGGTTCACAATCGCTTCAGGGGCAAACAAGGCAAGGCGGTTGGCATCGGCTTCGCTGAATATGATGTCTTTGATTTTGATGATGTCTTTGCTGCCTTGCGATTGGCTGGGCAAATTAAAGCCCACGGTGATTGCGCTGCCGTGGTGCAGCAGTTTGAATTGGCGCAAGATGGTAAGCGCCAGCCCTGCGGGGATGTGGTCAATAACGGTGCCGTTTTCTATGGCTTTTACGCTTAATTGTTTGGTTTCCATCGGATTTCCTTGTGTTTGGGATTCGGTTTTCAGGCTGCCTTTGGGGGGCTTAAACCGTTTCATTCAATGCCAACGACAGCATCGCCATGCGGGCAAACACGCCATTTGCCGCTTGTTCAAAATAATAAGCATACGGCGTGGCATCCACATCGGGATGGATTTCGTCCACGCGCGGCAGCGGGTGCAGCACGCGCAAATTGGGCTTGGCATGGGCAAGCATGGCGGCGTGCAAATTAAATTTGCCTTGAATCTTGGCGAATTCTTGCTCGTCAAAGCGTTCGCGTTGCACGCGCGTCATATAAAGAATATCCGCCCATTCCACCGCGCTTTCCAAATTGGGAAAAATTTGCCACGCCACGCCTGCTTCGTCTAATTCTTCGGTGATGTAATCGGGCATGGCGAGCGTGGGCGGCGACACAAAGGCAAATTGGCAGCCAAAGCGTTTTAAGGCTTGGGCGAGCGAATGCACGGTGCGCCCGTATTTCAAATCGCCCACCATGGAGATGTTTAGGTTTTTCAGGCTGCCTTGGGTTTCTTGGATGGTAACCAAATCCAGCAGGGTTTGGCTGGGGTGTTGGTTGGTGCCATCGCCTGCGTTGATTACGGGTACGCGCGAAAACTCTGCCAACACGCGCGCTGCGCCGTCTTTGGGATGGCGTTGGATGATGGCATCGGCGTAGCTGCTGATGATGCGCGCGGTATCGGCAAGCGTTTCGCCTTTTTTGGCGCTGGTATTCGCGCCGTCGGCAAAACCAATCACTTTGCCGCCCAAGCGTTGCACCGCTGTTTCAAACGATAGCCGCGTGCGCGTGGATGGCTCAAAAAAACAGCTTGCGATGAGCTTGCCGTCTAATAAATGGGGATTGGGGTTGTGTTTGAGTTTGAGCGCGGTATCCAGTAGTAATTGCAGGGCTTCGGTGGATAAATCGGAGATGGAAATAATGTGTTTTTGGTAAAACGGATTGGGCATGATGTTTTCCTTTGTTCGGCAGCCTGAAAACGAATAAGCGGCGCGATTGTACCAACGAATTTTCTGCTTTCCCAGCCAACTTGACTTGCATTTTTTAACCTTGCGGCAGCCTAAAATGCAAAATGCCGTAAAATGTCAGTTTCTTTATAGCGTGTTGATTGTAAATTCTTTACAATTGCCAATATTCGTCAAGATAACTTATCAAACCCTATTTCAGGCTGCCAAAAAACGCAAAGGCAGCCTGAAGATTCTCACAAGCGAACACATCATGGCAAGAAAATATTTTGGCACCGACGGCATTCGCGGCGAAGTCGGTCAATTTCCCATTACCCCCGATTTTGTGCTCAAACTGGGCAGCGCGTTTGGCAGCGCATTGGTAAAACACGATGCGGGGCATAAACCCACCGTGATCATCGGCAAAGACACCCGCATTTCAGGCTATATGCTGGAAACCGCGCTGGTGGCAGGTTTTACCGCCGCTGGGGTAAACGTGGTGCAAACAGGTCCCTTGCCCACGCCTGCCATCGCCTATTTAACCCGCGCCTTGCGCTTGGACGGCGGCGTGATGATTTCCGCCTCGCACAACGCTTACAGCGACAACGGCATCAAATTTTTCGCCGAAGGTGGCGTGAAACTGAGCGACGACATGGAATTAGCCGTGGAAGCCGAATTAGAAAAAGAATTGCACACGCTGCCTAGCAGCCAGCTTGGGCGCGCCCGCCGCATTGAAGGCGCGGCAGATCGCTACATTGAATTTTGCAAATCCACCTTCCCCAGCCATCTGGATTTATACGGCTTGAAGCTGGTGGTGGACACCGCCAACGGCGCAGGCTATCACACCGCGCCCAAGGTATTCCACGAGCTGGGCGCGGAAGTCATTAGCATTGGCGATGAACCCAATGGCTACAACATCAACGATAAAGTTGGCGCCACCTACACCAAAACGCTGCAAGCCGCCGTGTTGCAAAACGATGCGGATTACGGCATTGCGCTGGATGGCGACGGCGACCGCCTGATGATGGTGGACAAAAACGGCGTGGTGTACGACGGCGATAAATTGGTTTACGTCATCGCCAAAGCCCGCGCCGCGCAAGGCTTGGATTTCGGCGGCGTGGTCGGCACGGTGATGAGCAATCTGGGCATGGAAAAAGCCCTTGCCGCGCGTGGCATTGCCTTTGCCCGCGCCCAAGTGGGCGACCGTTATGTGTTGGAGCAGCTACACGAGCGCGGCTGGCTGATTGGCGGCGAAGCATCGGGACACATCGTCTGCCTAGACAAACACAACACAGGTGATGCCACCATTTCTGCCCTGCAAGTGCTCGCCGCGCTGCGCGAATTGGGGCAGGATTTAAAAACTGCCGTAGATTGGCAGCCCTATCCGCAAACCATGATTAACGTGCGCATTGAAAAAGAGCAAGACTGGCAAAGCGCATCGCAAGCGGCGTTGGCGCAAGCCGAGCAAGAATTGGGCGACAGAGGGCGCATCGTACTGCGCGCATCAGGCACCGAGCCTGTTGTGCGCGTGATGGTGGAAGCCGATAACGCGATGCTTGCCGAGCAATGCGCCCAACGAATCGCGCAGTCTATTCAGCAGCAATAATCTGCAAAGGCAGCCTGAAAAGCGGTTTTCGCCGCTGATGCTGGCCGCCCTTTCGCACATCAAGTTTTCAGGCTGCCTTTGCCCTTTTAGCTCCGCTGAACTTCGTTTCAGGCTGCCTTCTTAACCCCAACAACAATAAAGCAAACCACCATGCTCGCTCTTCTTGAACAATTTTTCATCCAATTTGGCTACGTCGCCGTGTTTGTCATCCTGATACTCTGCGGCTTTGGCATCCCCATCCCCGAAGACGTTACTCTCGTTGCAGGCGGCGTGATTTCAGGCTTAGGCTATAAAAATGTACACATTATGGCGGTTACAGGCGTGCTCGGCGTACTGGTGGGCGATGGCATCATGTTTATGCTCGGCAGGCATTATGGCAACCAAATCCTCAAATTCCGCCCCGTTGCCAAAATGCTCAACCCCAAGCGCTATGCCCTTATCCGCCAAAAATTTGACCAATACGGCAATCGCGTAATGTTTGTCGCCCGCTTTTTGCCTGGGTTGCGCAGCCCCATGTTTCTCGTGGCAGGCATGAGCGGCAAAGTTTCCTTTGGGCGTTGGCTGATGATGGACGGTCTGGCAGCGATATTAACCGTTCCCCTTTGGGTGTATCTGGGGCATTTCGGCGCGGAAAACAAAGACTGGCTGATGCGGCAAGTCCACCAATTCCAATACGGCTTGTATATCGTCTGCGCCATCGGCGCCGCATGGGCGGGCTATCATCTTTACCACCGCCGCCAAGGCTTAATCGCCCGCCGCGACGCGCTATTAGACAAACGCCGCCAACGCCGTCTTGCCAACGAAGCCAAGCAACAAGAAAAAACGCAACAACAATCCCACAGCGAATAGTTTTCAGGCTGCCTAACCCCCCAAAGGCAGCCTGAAAACCGTTTAAACTCCATCGCAACATCATTCCCCCAAGGACACCCCATGCCCATTCAACACTACATCGGCATCATGTCAGGCACCAGCATGGACGGCGCAGATGCCGTGCTCATCGCCATGCAAGGCACGCAATGGCAATGCGCCATCGCCCACAGCTTTATTCCCTACCCCAGCAGCCTAAAAACCGAACTACTCGCCCTGCAAAACATCGGCGAAAACGAACTGCACCGCAGCCAAATGCTTGCCC
>CAUSAG010000037.1:0-9008 GCA_963529665.1 uncultured Kingella sp. | reverse complement strand
CCCACCGATGGCGTGATGCGCCCCGATGGCTTTGACATCACCGTAGCCAGCGAAGTGATGGCGATTTTTTGCCTGTCCAACGACATCGCCAATTTAAAACAACGGCTGGGCAACATCCTGATTGCCTACACCTTTGATAATCAACCCGTTTATGCCAAAGATTTGCACGCCTACGGCGCAATGGCGGCATTGCTCAAAGACGCCATCAAGCCCAACTTGGTGCAAACGCTGGCAGGCAGCCCCGCGTTGGTGCATGGCGGGCCGTTTGCCAACATCGCGCACGGCTGTAATTCCGTGTTGGCAACGCGCTTGGCGCAGCATCTGGGCGACTACGCCGTAACCGAAGCAGGCTTTGGCGCGGATTTGGGCGCGGAAAAATTCTGCGACATCAAAGCGCGGCTGGCGAATTTGAAACCCGATTGCGCCGTCATCGTCGCCACCGTGCGCGCCCTCAAATACAACGGCGGCGTAGAAAAAGCCGATTTGAACGCCGAAAACGTGGAAGCTGTGCAACGCGGTTTGCCCAATCTGCTCAAACACATCCACAACATGAAACACGTTTTCAGGCTGCCTGTGGTGGTGGCGATTAACCGCTTCACTTCCGACAGCGATGCCGAGCTCGCCGCCATTGAAACCGCTTGCCAACAAGCAGGCGCAGCCGTTTCGCTTGCCGAAGTGTGGGCGAAAGGCGGCGCAGGCGGCGAAGATTTGGCGCGCAAAGTCGTTGCCGCCATTGAAAACGAGTCCAACGAATTTGCCTTTGCTTACGATGTAAACGACAGCATCGCCGACAAAATCCACGCCATCGCCGGCAAAATCTACGGCGCAGCAGGCGTAACATTCAGCGCCGAAGCCGCCGCCGAAATCGCCAATTTGGAACGACTCGGCTTGGATAAGCTGCCGATTTGCATGGCAAAAACGCAATATTCGCTCAGCGACAACGCCAAGCTGCTGGGCAAGCCCGAAGGCTTCACCATCAACGTGCGTGGCATCACCGTCTCCGCAGGCGCAGGGTTTATCGTGGCGCTGTGCGGCGCGATGATGAAAATGCCGGGGCTGCCCAAATCGCCCGCCGCTGAGCGGATTGATGTGGATGAAAACGGGCGGATTAGCGGTTTGTTCTAGTTCAACCACGTTTCAGGCTGCCTTTATTGATACACAGTAAGGCAGCCTGAAAACGATGAAATCAGTTTCTAACCATTTCACCAAACCACATTTCAGGCTGCCCTATACATATAAAGGCAGCCTGAAAACCATCTTAACCAACCTAAACAAAAACAAACATCTTATGATAGAATCCCGCGCAAAGTTGTCAGCCCGTTCCAGCAAAGGATAAGCACATGAACATCACCATTTTAGGCACAGGCGCATGGGGCACATCCCTCGGCATCCATTTTGCAAAACACGGACACCAAATCGCCATGTGGACGCACAACGCCGAACACGCCCAAACCATGCAAGAAAGCCGCGAAAACGAACGCTATCTGCCCCATTTCAGGCTGCCTGAAAACCTAAATGTGTATGCCGATATGAGCGAAGCCCTGCGCGATAGCGAATTGGTGTTGGTGGTAACGCCCGTGGTTGGGCTGCGTTCCAGCGTAGAACAGATCAAACAACACGGCGGCGGCAATCTCCCCATTCTCACCGCCTGCAAAGGCTTTGAATTAGATACAGGTTTGCTCACTTATCAAGTGGTGCAAGAAGTGCTGCCTGAAAACCCACGCATCGGCGTGTTATCAGGGCCCAGCTTCGCACAAGAGCTCGCCAAACAACTGCCCTGCGCCGTGTGCCTCGCCTCCGAAAACGAAGCATGGCTACACGATTTGGTGCAAGCGCTCAATACCAACGTTATGCGCCTATACGGCAACAGCGACGTTATCGGCGTATCCGTTGGCGGCGCAGTCAAAAACGTAATGGCAATCGCCACAGGGCTATCCGATGGCTTGGGCTACGGCTTAAACGCCCGCGCCGCCCTTGTAACCCGCGGACTTGCCGAAATCACCCGCCTTGCTATCGCCATGGGCGCGCAAACCAAAACCATGATGGGCTTGGCAGGCATGGGCGATCTCATTCTCACTTGCACAGGCGCGCTATCCCGCAACCGCAAAGTCGGGCTAGGCTTAGCAGAAGGCAAAACCCTGCACCAAGTGCTCAAAGAAATTGGACACGTTGCCGAAGGCATTCCCACCATTGAAGAAGTGCACAACACCGCCGCCAAATACCAAATTGATATGCCCATCACCGATATGCTCTATCAACTCGTGCGCAACGAATTAGCCGCCAGCGATGTGATGGAACGGCTGATGCAACGCGAACCCAAAAGCGAATAACACATCAGCCTAAACACAATTGAGGCAGCCTGAAAACACCATCCGCACAATCCTTTGGAAAACCCATGAACACATTAAAAGAACTAGACACCCTAGAATCCAAAATCAAAGCTCTCGCCAGCAAACTACACTATCTTTACGAAGACAACCAAAAGCTCAAAGCCAAGCTCGTGCTTGAACGCAGAGAATACGATGCCCAAGTTTTGCATTGGGAAGAGCAACTAGCCGCCGCCGTAAACAAAGCCAACACCGCCAACGACGAAGAGCTCAACCACAAACTGCAATTCCAAGAACAACAAATCAAACTCTTGGAAACCGAGCGCATCAACCTGCGCGACCAAATCTCCTTTTTGCAAAACACCATTCAAAACAAAGAAAAAAGCTGGCAAGAACGCTTTACCGAGCAAGAACAACACGGCGATAAAATCCAAGAATTGCAAGAACAACTGCAATCCGCCGAAGACAGCGCATTGGTTTTGCGCCAAGAATTAACCTCGCAAAAACAACAAGCCAGCGAAGCGCAAAAAAGCAATGCCGAATTAACCGAGCAGCTAGCAGAATTGCAAGTGCAGCTAAGCGAAGCCGAACACCGCATCGCCCAATACGACAACGAAACCGCGCAACTGCGCGCCTCGCTCACCGATGCCCAATCCGAACGGGAAACGCAAGAAAAATCCCTGCTGGATGGCGTGAAAGCAGAAAAAGAAGCCCTTGCCACCCAGCTGGCGCAAGAAGCCGAGCGCTTCCGCATGGAATTTGCCCTACAAACCGAGCAACACGAAAAAAGCCTAAACGAACTCAACCAAATGTTTAACCAACAAAAAGAACATTTGGAAAACGAAAACACTCAATTGCAACAGCAAGTAGAACAACTCATCACGCAAAACCATGCCTATCGCGCGCTTTTGCAAGAAAATGCCAACCAAATCCGCGCTTTGCTAGACCGCCTGCCCGCGCTTGAAAACAATCACGAGGAAACCATCCAATGAGCATTGAACAAATCAGCGTTGAAATTCTCAACCGCCAATTCACCATTGGCACGCCCAACAGCGAGCGCGAAACCTTGTATAAAGCGGTAGAAATGTTGAACCAAAAAATCACCGCCATTCAAGGCGCTAGCCAAAATATGGAAACCGAAAAAGTGGTGATTATGGCAGCACTTAACCTTTCACACGACTTGCTTAAAATCGCAAACAAATATGAACAAGAAGCCTTGCCAAGCAAAGAGTATGAACGTAAAATCCAATCACTCATCAAGCTTTGCGATGAAACTTTAAGCAAAGATTGAACTAGTTAAATTTCCCTGCGGTGCTCGTAATGGCACACATTTCCTTGAACCAATAAAGTTTGCTCTGGTTATCGGGAGTTGTAATAGGCGCGAGCGGTCTCTAGTTAGATTGCACCCAAAGTTACCCGAGATGACCACCTTGTGTACAAGGTTCAAGCGGACTTAGCCTAGCGGCATTCGCGGGGTTCTAATATCAAAAAACACCGTTTTGTGATGAAACGGTGTTTTTTGTGCGCGTGTGTTTTGCATTGGATTGTATGAATAGCAAAAAGCCAAGTTCCGAAAAACTTGGCTTTTTTAGCTCCCCGAGCTGGGCTCGAACCAGCGACCTGCGGATTAACAGTCCGTCGCTCTACCGACTGAGCTATCGGGGAATGAAGCTGCGCATTATGATTGCGTTTGTTTACATTGTCAAACGATTTCCATATACAAAATAACAATCAAATGAAATTAAACGGTTTTATTTTCAGGCTGCCTATTATTGTGTTGGTATGCGTGGTGGGCGAGATAAAGGGCGATGCTGCTGCCTGCCATGTCGGCAAGGGCGTCGAGTGGATCGCCGTGTCGGGTTTGGGTGAGCAGGTGTTGGGCGATTTCGCTGCCGATGGCGTAGCACAGGGCAAATGTGAACAAGGCGGCTATAGGTGGGCGTTTGCGTTCGGTAAGCCATGCTTTGGCGAGCAGCCATATTTGGGCGAAAAATAGGGCGGCGTGGGCGATTTTGTCAAAATGGGGAAACGGTGGAGCGATGTGGCTGCTGCTTTCGCGCAAAATCAGGCTGTATATGCCTGCAATGAACCATAAGATGGCAGCGGCGAGCCATTTGTTTTTGGGAAGTGTCATGCGAGTTCGTTGAGATATTGTTGGCATTGTTGGGCGAGTGTTTGGAATTTGCCGCCGCGTGCGGTGAGCATATCGCGCCATTGGTTGATTTCTTCGTGGCTGGGGGCTTGGTCTAGGCTGCATTCTTCAAGGAAGAATTGTAGGGTTTCTTGCACTTCGCCATAGCTGGCGGTTTGGATGAGTTGGTTGAGTTCGGTCATTTGGGGTTGTCCTTTTGGCTTTTCAGGCTGCCTGTGGATGTTTGGGCTTTATTGGCTGCGATGGTTTTTCAGGCTGCTTTTTGCGTGCGTTAATCAATCTGTGTGTTAATCACTGATTACAACGATGAACGGTTTTTCAGGCTGCCTATTGCTTTTCAAAACTCGGCTGATGCAGCCTGAAACGCGGTGAAAGCGTGATGAAAACAATGCGGCGCGGATTATAGCGTGTTGGCAGCTTTTTGGGTTTTGTGGGAAAATTCGGGCATTGATTTTTTGGAGTGGCACGATGCTGGATAGGGAAGGATACCGACCGAATGTCGGTATTATTTTGCTCAATCAGGATAATCGTGTGTTTTGGGGAAAGCGCGTGCGTGAACATGCGTGGCAGTTTCCGCAGGGGGGGATTAAACCTGGGGAAAGCCCTGAAACGGCGATGTATCGGGAGTTGTTTGAAGAAGTGGGCTTGCTGCCGCAGCACGTTAAACTTTTGGGGCGCACGCGCGATTGGCTACGCTATGATGTGCCGAATAATTGGGTGCGGCGCGAGTGGCGCGGTTCGTATCGCGGGCAGAAGCAGATTTGGTTTTTGCTACGCTTTGTGGGGCAGGATAGCGATATACATTTGCAGGCGACGCAGCAGCCTGAATTTGATGGCTGGCGTTGGCATGAATATTGGGCGCCGATTGATGAAGTGATTGAATTTAAACGTTATGTTTACGAGCGTGCGCTCACAGAGTTATCGCAGCATTTGCGCGGCTTGGAGAGCATGGGCGAATTTCATGCGCGGCAGTTAGAATTGCGGCAGGCGGCGCGCAAGCAGGGTTTGGCGATGAAGGAACAATCGTGAATCGGAATACTTATTTATTGGTTGCGCTGTTGGCAATTGGCTTTGGCACGTTTAGCAATTATGCGATGCTGGGCAGCAGCGGTTCTGGCTCGGGCAGCCGCGCTTATATTCCCAGCGGCTCGGGGTATAGCGGCGGCTATTCGGGTGGACACAAATGAGCGACTATCGTCCCAGTTTGCATGGTTTGCTGGATTTATATGGCTGCCCTGCGGCGCTGTTGCGAGATGCGGCAGCGCTGGGATCTGCTATGCGCCAAGCGGCAACGCAAGCAGGGGCTACGATTTTATCGGCGCATTTTCATACTTTTAACGCGGGCGGCGGCGTAACAGGCGTGTTGCTATTGGCAGAATCGCACATCACCATCCACACTTGGGCGGAACACGATTTTGCGGCGATAGATATTTTTCTTTGCGGCAGCCTGAAACCCGAAACGGCGGCGCAATCGTTGCAAACCGCCTTGCGCGCACAATCGGCAACATGGCGCGAATATCCGCGTGGTGAGCGATTGTTTCGCGCGGCATAAAACGGATTTTCGGGTTGAGAAAAATAAAATGACGCGCATTGTGTTAAGATGCGTTCTCGTTTGTTTACAATTGTTTAGAAAAATCATGAAAAAATCTTTTTGATGGCTGCTGTTTTGGCGGCAGGTGCGGCAAATGCGGCGAATTATGAAGTAGATGCCTTCCACACCAACGCGCGTTTCACCATTGACCACTTTGGCACGTCCAGCAATGTGGGCGGCATCTACGGCTTAAAAGGCAATATGCAATTTGACCTCGCCAAGCGCACAGGCAGCATTGACATCGCCCTGCCGTTGGCAAACTTGCAAACAGGCTCGCAAGAATTTACCCATCGCTTGCAATCTGCCGATTTGTTTAACGCGGAAAAATTCCCCGAAATGCGCTTTGTGTCCACCAAGTTTCATTTCAACGGCAAAAAATTGGCTGCCGCGGAAGGCAATTTAACCCTGCTGGGCAAAACCCATCCCGTTAAATTGACTGCCAACAAATTCAATTGTTATCAAAGCCCTATGCTGAAAACCGAGGTGTGTGGCGGCGATTTTTCCACCAAGCTTGACCGCACCAAATGGGGCATGGATTATTTGGTGAAAGAAGGAATGAGCAAAAATGTACGCATTGATATTCAGATTGAAGCGGCAAAGAAATAATGAACCGCTCATGGCAGCCTGAAAATGGATTTCAGGCTGTTTTTGGGTTTTCAGGCTGCCTGATATAAAGCCGATAAAGCAGCCTTGCTCTTTTGTCTAAATTTTTGATTTGGACAAAGGGATATGCCGTAGCGCAACGCGCAAGGCTGAAAATGTAAACCAAGCCACGCTATTTTCAGGCTGCCTACCATGCACACCACCTGCACCCATTGCCACACCCCATTCACGCTCTCTGCCAACGCGCAAGATTTTGTAACCCGAATGCAGTCCACAGGCTTGCAGCTGGTGATGATTGAATGCCCGCATTGCCACCAAACCACGGGCTACACCGAACACCCCAATCTCACCGCCCTACCCGACGACGGCTTTCGCCAGCCCCGCCCCACGCCCGATTGCAACGGTACCGTGTGCCATGTGTTTAGCGAAACCGAAGATTTTTACGGCTGCGGCGAATGCGGCGAAGTTTGGGCAATGCTGCACGATTTTCAGGCTGCCCAAGCGTGTAAACAATAGCATTCAGGCAGCCTGAAAACCCCTAAACCATCCCAACAAAGGAAACCAACATGAACTTTCTCCCCCGCCAAGCCCCCATTACCCGAATGCGCCGGATGCGCCGTGATGATTTCAGCCGCCGCCTGATGCGCGAACACACGCTCACCGCCGATGATTTGATTTACCCCGTGTTTGTGTTAGAAGGGCAAAACCGCGAAGAAGCCATCGCATCCATGCCCAAAATCAAACGCCAAAGCATTGATTTACTACTAAAAACCGCCGAACACGCCTGCCAGATCGGCGTCCCCATGCTCGCGCTGTTTCCCGTGGTAACGCAAACCAAAACCGCCGACGCACGCGAAGCCTACAACCCCGAAGGCTTGATGCAAACCGCCGTGCGCGCCTTGCGCCGCGAATTTCCCGAGTTGGGCATTATGACCGATGTGGCGCTTGACCCCTATACGTTAAGCGGTCAAGACGGTCTAACAGACGAAACAGGCTATGTGCTCAACGATGAAACGATAGAAGTGCTGGTTAAACAAGCATTAAGCCACGCCGAAGCAGGCGCGCAAGTGGTTGCCCCATCCGACATGATGGACGGGCGCATCGCCGCCATCCGCGTGGCGCTGGAAAACGCAGGACACATCCACACCCGCATCATGGCGTATTCCGCCAAATACGCCTCCGCGTTTTACGGACCGTTCCGCGACGCGGTGGGCAGCGCGGGCAATTTGGGCAAATCGTCCAAAGAGCAATATCAACAAGACCCCGCCAACAGCAACGAAGCCTTGCACGAAGTGGCGTTGGACATTATGGAAGGTGCGGATATGGTGATGGTGAAACCAGGTTTGCCGTATTTAGATGTGGTGCGCCGCGTGAAAGACGAATTTGGCGTGCCCACCTTTGCCTACCAAGTGTCGGGCGAATACGCCATGCTGCAATCGGCGATCGACAACGGCTTTTTGGATGGCGACAAAGTGATTTTAGAAAGCCTGCTCGCGTTTAAACGCGCAGGCGCAGATGGGATTTTGACCTATTACGCGATGGAAGCAGCGGAGCAGTTGGCACGGGGAAAATAAACCTGTCCTGTTGTGCAGCATAAAAGCAGCCTGAAAACGTTGCAAAATGCGTTTTCAGAGACCTTTGCAAAAAAGCCTTTCCTTCGACAACCGAAACCCAAACACAGGTTTTCGGCTGTTTTCGCCCCCAATCACTCCTAATTCTACCCAAATACCCCCTTAATCCTACCCGGACGCCCCATAATCAGGCATCCGGGCCGCCTTTTAGGCGGCAACAGACACACTTAGCCTGTTAGCCGCTTTCAACAGGTTCAAACACATCGCCTTCAGATGGCTTTGCGCACTCACTTTGAGCAGACCAAAATAGGCTGCCCGGGCGTAGCGGAATTTACGGTGCAGCGTACCAAAGCTTTGTTCGACCACATAACGGGTTTTCGACAAATACCGGTTACGTTTGGTTTGCGCTTCCGTCAGCGGACGGTTGCGGTGGGCTTTGCGCATAATGCCGTCCAGTAACCGATGCTCTTTCAGATGTTGCCGGTTTTCCGCACTGTCATAGCCTTTGTCGGCATAGACGGTCGTACCTTCGGTTAGGCCTTCTAACAAAGGCGACAGGTGGTTGCACTCATGGGTATTGGCGGGGGTGATGTGCAGTTTCTCGATATAGCCTTCCTCATCGGTGCGGGTATGTTGTTTGTAACCGAGTTTGTAGAGGCCGTTTTTCTTTGTCCAACGGGCGTCTTTATCTTTGCTCGGTGTGGTTTGGCCGCTGACTTGTCCTTCTTCATCAACTTCTATGGCTTGACGCTGTTTGCTGCCGG
>CAUSAG010000036.1:0-9063 GCA_963529665.1 uncultured Kingella sp. | reverse complement strand
GCTGCTTTGCCGCAACTGCCGTTGTCGTATGAATTGGTAACGATTAAAACCGATGTTGATTTGTTCAGCGAGTTGCCCAATGGCATGGATGATTTGCGGCGCAGCGCACCTAAATGGGCACAGCTTGCGGTGCATTTTCGTGAGCTGGGTTTTAAAACTTGGTTAAAAGAAGCAGAAAATCAATTATCTAGCCAAGCGAGTGATGATTTATTTGCAGCGGATGATGTGGGTACGCAAGCTGCGTTTAATGCGCAAAGGCAGCCTGAAATCACACTTGCGCCCAAACCCGAAAAACTGAATTATCAAGCCATTACCACGCAAGCGCAGTTGGATGAATTGCTCAGAAAATTATCTACAGCCGAGCAAATTGGCTTGGATACTGAAACCACATCGCTAGACCCAATGAATGCGCGGCTGGTGGGCATCAGCATGGCTTTTGCTGCGGGCGAAGCGGTGTATATTCCGATTAGCCACGCATTTGCCGAGCAGCAATTAAGCTGGGAAACGCTGTTAGGCAGCCTGAAACCGTATTTGGAAAGCAAAACATTATTAAAAATTGGGCAAAACCTAAAATATGACCAACACGTTTTTGCTAATCATGGCATTCAATTGCAAGGGGTTGCGGGCGATGCGATGTTGGCTTCGTATGTGTTGGAAAGCCATTTGGGGCATGGTTTGGATGAATTAGCACAACGTTGGCTGGGCTTGGAAACGATTACTTATGAAAGTTTATGCGGCAAGGGCGCGAAGCAAATTTCGTTTGCTGATGTTTCGGTTGAGCAGGCAACAGAATATGCTTGCCAAGATGCTGATTTTGCGTTGCGCATTGAAGCGCATTTAAAAGCGCAGATGAGCGATGAGCAGCGCAAAATGTATGAAGACATGGAATTACCTGTGGCGCAGGTGTTGTTTCACATGGAACGTAATGGCGTGCTGATTGATCGCGCAGAATTGGCACAGCAAAGCGCAGAATTGGGCGCTGAATTGTTAAAACTGGAACAGCAAGCCTATGATTTGGCAGGGCAACCGTTTAATTTGAATTCGCCCAAACAGTTGCAAGAAATCTTGTTTACCAAATTGGGTATTCCCACCAAAGGGCTGAAAAAAACCAGCACGGGCGGCATATCCACTAACGAAGCGGTGTTGGAACAACTGGCGATGGATTATCCTTTGCCAAAAATCATTTTACAAAACCGCAGTTTAGCGAAACTTAAATCCACCTACACCGATAAGCTGCCTGAAATGATTAACCCCACCACCCATCGCGTTCACACTAATTATGCGCAAGCGGTGGCGATTACGGGGCGGCTGGCGAGCAATAATCCCAATCTGCAAAACATCCCCATCCGCACCAGCGAAGGGCGACGCGTGCGCCGAGCGTTTATTGCGCCTGAAAATAGCGTGATCGTGTCTGCCGATTATTCGCAAATTGAACTGCGAATCATGGCGCATTTAAGCGGGGATGCAACCTTGATTGAAGCGTTTAAAAATGGCGAAGATGTGCATCGCCGCACCGCTGCCGAAGTGTTTGGTATGCAGCCTGAAAATATTACGCCTGAGCAGCGGCGCTATGCCAAAACAATTAACTTTGGTTTGATTTACGGCATGAGCAGCTATGGTTTGGCAAAATCGCTGGGAATTGATAACGCTTCTGCCGATATGTTTATCAAGCGCTATTTTGCGCGCTACACAGGCGTGGCGGATTATATGCAGCGCACCAAAGAGCAAGCGCAGGATTTGGGCTATGTGGAAACACTGTTTGGGCGGCGCTTGTATTTGCCTGATATTCATGCGAAAAATGCGCAAACGCGAGCGGGCGCAGAGCGGGCAGCCATTAACGCGCCGATGCAAGGCACCGCTTCCGATTTAATCAAAAGCGCCATGATTGTGGTGGATAATTTCTTACTTTCAGGCAGCCTGAAAACACGTTTAACCATGCAAGTGCACGATGAATTGGTGTTGGAAGTGTCTGAAAACGAAAAGGCAATCATTGTGCAAAATATCCCTGCGCTGATGGCAAGCGTGGGCGAAGGCGTGTTGGATGTGCCGTTGGTTGCCGAAGTGGGCATGGGCAAAAATTGGGACGATGCGCATTAACCGCACAACAAAAAAAGGTATCCAAAACGGATACCTTTTGTGTTTTCAGGCTGCCTTAAATCATTTGATTACCACGCGTGTCCATCTTGCCACCCAATCTTTTTGCTTGCTGTTCACTTGCGCAGCAGGCAATGATTTGGCATTTTTCGGCGAAGAAGCATGCACCGCAATCGGATGCGCTTTTATGCCTTTCACCGCAGGATAAACCCACATAGATGTCATCAACGAATCTTGCACCGCAGGGCTTTGCAAATATTGCACCAGTTTTGCCGCCATTTCAGGCTGCTTGGCTTGGTTTAACACCGCTGCGCCTTCAATCTGCAAATAGCTGCCGCCTTGCAAGAATAAGTTGCCCATATTGGGCGATTTGAGCTTACCTTCGCTGTAAAACACTTCTGCCGCAGGGCTGGTGGCATAGCCCACAATAATCGGGCGAGAACCGCCATTGAGCGTGAATTCGGTGTAATACGCTTGCGACCAATCTTTGGTGATTTTCACGCCGTTTTGGCGCATTGCGCCCCACCATTTAAACGCATGTTCTTCGCCCAAGCCGCCAATATTTGCCAACAAGAATCCCAATCCTGGAGTGGAAGTGGCAGGATTAGGCACGGCAAGCAAGTTTTTGTATTGGGGCTGCACTAAATCATCCAAAGTTTTAGGCAAGGGCAGATTGTTTTTTGCAAACCATTGTTTATCATAGTTTAACGTGATAAAGCTGAAATCTACTGGCAACGCGCGCGATAGAGAAACCACGGTTGTTTTGCTTTGCGGCTGTTGCCCCTTCAAGATGCCTGCCACATGCGCCTTGGCGGAAGTATTGTTATCCAAGCCAAATACAGCATCAGCCAACGGTGATTTTTTGCTTAAAATCAAACGGTTCAGCATTTCATTGCCGCTACCCAGTTTTACAATGGAAATTTTGGCATTGTTTTGTTGCTCAAATTGCTCAATCACTGGCTTGGGCAAATCAAACGAATCGCTTACAGCTAAGCGCACTTCTGTTCTCGCCCAAGCGGTTTGGCTTAGCGCGAACGATAAAGTGATGCCAAGCAATGAAAGCAGCTTAACCGTTTTGGCGCGCTTTGCTGCTTTGCTTTGGTTTAGCGTGGGCAAATAAAAAGGAACGAATTTCATGATTTTCTCCTGTGATAAAAAAACGCCATTTGCTCAACACGGCAAATGGCGATGGGTTTTGAATAATAAAAATGGAGATTTTTATTAGTTTCCTACGCCAGTATTACCTGTGTCAGGTTCACGGGTGTTTTCTCAGCCGCTTTCCGCAGCACCCCGACTAATGTGTTTAGGCTGTTAGGCAGCCTGAAAATTGGTTTGCATCAGCAGTTCCCAATGCAAACAACGATAAAACGGTGGCATTGTAGCACCAACAAAAGCGCTTGCATAATGGCATAACGCGCAAAGGCAGCCTGAAAACGGTTTTAGCTTCGCAGAAGCGCGTAAACTCGCTTTCAGGCTGCCTTTGCGTAAATATAAGGTGTAAACAAAAAACCGATTTCAGCAAGGATGCGAAATCGGTTTCATCGTGTTGAATTGCGCGATGCTAGCAAAGCAAATTATTTTGCCACGCAAGTAGTGCTAACTTTGCTGCCATCGGAGCCGCTGAATTCAAAATAGGCTTCGCGTCCAGCTTTTTCATGCCATTCGGCGGGGTTGCCATAGAACGCGCTGTTAGACGCATAACGTACGCCCGATGCCGACACCGCTTGGTTCAACACAGCCGATTTGCCCATAGTGTCCACGGCAAGATTGATTGCGCCGCTGCCATATTTCACGGTGGCGGTCATGCCGTTGTCGCATGCAAAGCGTTTGGTGCCACCCACTTTGGGGCTCATTGCTTGTTGTTGCTGCATAGGCATATTGTCCATGGCACTATCGCGTGGGCCGTTGTTTGCCGCAGGGCTTTCGCTGCCCGCGCAAGCCGCCAGAGCCACAGCAGAAACAGCAATTAAGGAAACAAGTTTGATATTCATGGTAAATCTCCATTGGAAAAATATTGCCAAATGGCAACGGCGCACATCATACCTTCATTTGTAGCGCACTGTAATGAGGATTAACTTGCGTTTACACGAATTTAATCATTGCCAGCAAAAATCCGCTTACTTTTCACAAAGGTTAAAGGCTTGTAGAATAGCCAGTTTTTACGCCAAAAGCCGTTTTCAGGCTGCCTGAAACGTTTATTTTCATCATTGCAGAGCAAAACACCATGACCGACTACTCCAAAACCGTCAATCTTCACGAATCCCCCTTTCCCATGCGCGGCAATCTCGCCAAACGCGAACCCGCTTGGGTGAAACAATGGCAAGACGAAAAGCGTTACCAAAAATTGCGCCAAGTGGCAAAAGGTCGCCCGCAATTTATTTTGCATGACGGCCCGCCCTATGCGAACGGCGATATTCATATAGGGCACGCGGTAAACAAAATTTTGAAAGACATCATTATCCGCAGCAAAACATTGGCAGGATTTGACGCGCCTTATGTGCCTGGCTGGGATTGCCACGGTTTACCGATTGAAGTGATGGTGGAAAAACTGCACGGCAAAGATATGCCGCCAAGCCGCTTTCGCGAGCTGTGCCGCGAATATGCCGCCGAGCAAATCGCCCGCCAGAAAAAAGACTTTATCCGCTTGGGTGTGTTGGGCGATTGGGGCAAGCCTTATCTCACCATGGACTACAAAACCGAAGCCGATACCGTGCGCATGATTGGCGAGATTTATTCCGCTGGTTATTTGTTCCGTGGCGAAAAGCCCGTGCAGTTTTGCTTGGATTGCGGCTCATCGCTTGCCGAAGCCGAAGTGGAATACAAAGACAAAGTCTCGCCCGCTATTGACGTGGTATATCCCTTTCAAGACACCGCCGCGCTTGCCCAAGCGTTTAGGCAGCCTGAAATCGTAGGCGAAGCCTTTGCCGTAATTTGGACGACCACGCCGTGGACACTGCCCGCCAGCCAAGCCATTTCTGCAGGTGCAGACATCGTTTATCAGCTGATTGACACGCCCAAAGGCAAATTGGTGCTGGCAAAAGATTTGGCGGAAGACGCATTGGCGCGCTACGGTTTTTCAGGCTGCCCCGTGCTGGCGGAAACCACAGGCGCAGCTTTGGAAAACCTGCTTTGCCGGCACCCGTTTTTGGAGCGCGACATCCCCATTTTAAACGGCAGCCACGTTACCACCGATGCAGGTACAGGCTTGGTGCACACCGCGCCCGCGCACGGTTTGGAAGACTATTTTGTCTGCAAGCAATACGACATCCAGCTCATCAACCCCATTGACGGCGCAGGGCGGTTTGTCAGCAGCGTAGATCGCGTGGCAGGCAAAACCGTTTGGGAAGCCAATCCGCTGATTTTGGAATGGCTGGAAGAAAAAGGCCGTTTGCTCGCCAGCAACAAAATTGAACACAGCTACGCCCATTGCTGGCGGCACAAAACCCCGCTGATTTACCGCGCCACGCCGCAATGGTTTATCGGCATGGACAAAGCAGGCACCGAAGGCAACACCCTGCGCAACGCCGCGCTCAAAGCGGTGGACAACACTGAATTCTTCCCCGCATGGGGACGCGCCCGCCTGCAAGCGATGATTGAACAACGCCCCGATTGGGTAGTATCGCGCCAACGCTTCTGGGGCACGCCGATGGCGTTTTTTGCCCACAAAGAAACAGGGCAACTGCATCCTAATTCTGCCGAATTGCTGGAAAAAGTTGCCAAAATGATTGAAGAAAAAGGCATCAACGCATGGTTTGAATTGGACAAAGCCGATATTTTGTCGCCCGAAGATTGCGCCCAATACGACAAACTGCCCGACACCATGGACGTTTGGTTTGATTCAGGCAGCACGCATTATTCCGTGCTCAAACAACGCGAAGAATTGTCTTGGCCTGCCGATTTGTATTTGGAAGGCAGCGACCAACACCGTGGCTGGTTCCAATCTTCCATGCTCACAGGCTGCGCCGCATTCGGGCGCGCGCCGTATAAACAGCTTTTAACGCATGGTTTTGTGGTGGATCAAAACGGGCGCAAGATGTCCAAATCCATTGGCAACGTGGTTGCGCCGCAAGAAGTGTATAACGAATTTGGCGCGGATATTTTGCGCTTGTGGACGGCGGCAACCGATTATTCGGGCGATTTGGCGATTTCCAAAGAAATTTTGAAGCGCGTTACCGAAAGCTATCGCCGCATCCGCAACACGCTGGCGTTCTTGTTTGCCAATTTAAGCGATTTCAACCCGATTGAAGATGCCGTGCCGCAAGTAGATATGGTGGAAATTGACCGCTATGCGCTGGTGCTGGCGCGCTTGCTGCAAGAGCGCGTGGCGGGCGAATATTATCCCCAATATGCCTTCCACTTTGCCGTGCAGGATATGGTGCAATTTTGCTCGGAAGATTTGGGCGCGTTCTATTTGGATATTCTGAAAGACCGCTTATACACCACGCAAGCCAACAGCCACGCCCGCCGCTCGGCGCAAACCGCGCTGTATCACATCACGCGCAGCTTGGTGTTGCTGATGTCGCCTATTTTGTGCTTCACCGCCGAAGAGGCGTGGGACATCATCGGCGGCGGCGAGGAAGACAGCGTGCTGTATCACACTTGGCACGACTTCCCGCCGATGAACCCCGCCAGCGAAGCCGCGTTGGTGGAAAAATGGAAGCATATCCGCGAAGCCCGCGCTGTGGTGAACGCGGCGATTGAGCCTTTGCGCGCCAATAAAGCCGTCGGTTCATCGCTGCAAACCGAAGTGGTTTTAACCGCGCCCGAAGCCGTGTTAGGCAGCCTGAAAACGCTGGGTGACGAGTTGAGATTCGCCATGCTGGTTTCCAAAATCAGCCTGCAACAAGGCGATGCACTTGCCGCCCAAGTAGCCGCATCCGCCGCGCCCAAATGCGAACGCTGCTGGCATTATGTGGCAACTGTGGGCACGGTGGCCGGGCATGAAACCGTGTGCGCCCGTTGTGCCGAGAATGTGGACGGCAAAGGAGAAAGCCGCGCGCATGTTTGATGTGTGAGATTGAGGCAGCCTGAAATTCGGTTTTCAGGCTGCCTCAAATTTTGGGAAAACAGCAGATTGTGCAAACCGCATAGACGGCTCACGCAGCAAAACCAAAATGCAGCAAAACCAAAATGCAGCAAAATAAAAAATCAAATTAATTTTGAAAACACTATTGAGTTAGTGCTATTATAAAAACCGCTGGATGTCCAGCGTTCTTAATTTGAAAGGAAACACCATGAGCAAAGGAAACACCATGAGCATCAACATCGGCATGACCAAACAACAACGCCAAACCATCGCCCAAGGCTTAGCCAAAGTGCTGGCGGATACCTACAGCCTTTACCTGAAAACCCAAAATTACCATTGGAACGTGAGCGGCTCGACATTCCACAGCCTGCACATCATGTTTGAAACCCAGTACAAAGAGCTGGCATTGGCGGTGGACGAAGTTGCCGAGCGCATCCGCGCCTTGGGCGAGCTTGCCCCTGGTTCATACAGCGAATTTGCCAAACTCGCCTCCATTCCCGAGGGCGACAGCCACAACGATGCGCAAACTATGATTCGCGAATTAGTGGAAGGGCAAGAAGCTGTGGTGCGCACTTGCCGCGCGCTGTTCCCCGCTGTGGACGAAGCCAAAGACGAACCCACCAACGACTTGCTCACCATCCGTATGCAAACACACGAGAAAAATGCTTGGATGCTGCGCTCGCTGTTGGAAAACTGATTTGGCTTGACAAAAACCGTAAACCGATTTTCAGGCTGCCCCAAAACGCAAAGGCAGCCTGAAAACCGAAAAGCCGTCTGAACACGCATCAGGCGGCTTTTTGTCTTAATCAACAACGGGCGCAGGCGATGCTTTGGCTATTTTGTTTCCCCATTCGTTTCGCTATAATAACCAAGTCTTTCATAACTTAACATTTCATAACCCAGAGGAGACGAAGCATGAAGACAGCAAAATTTTCAGCCCTAACCATCAGCCTGATGATTGCCTTGGCAGGCTGCGCCGCCCAGCAAGCGCCATCCAGCAGCGCCAGCGATCAACAAGCCAACGCGCAATTGCAGCAGCAAGCAGTAATGGGCATCAACTGGATGCAGCAATCGGGCGAATATCAAGCCTTGGCGTATCAAGCGTTTAACGCGGCGAAAGTGGCTTTTGACAACGCCAGCGCCGCCAAGGGCAAGAAAAAAGCTGTGGTGGTGGATTTGGACGAAACCATGGTGGATAACAGCGCCTACGCAGGCTGGCAAGTGCAGCACAACAAGGCATTTGACGGCAAAGATTGGACACGCTGGGTGAACGCGCGCCAAACCGAAGCCATACCTGGTGCGGTGGAATTTAATAATTATGTGAACACGCACGGCGGCACGATGTTTTATGTGTCTAACCGCAAGGACGACAGCGAAAAAGTCGCAACGGTTGAAGATATGAAAAAACTGGGCTTTAACGGCGTGAACGATCAAACGTTATTGTTGAAAAAAGACAAATCAAGCAAATCTGCCCGCTTTGCCGAGATTGAACGACAAGGCTATGAAATTGTGCTGTATATCGGCGATAACTTAAACGATTTTGGCGATGCCACTTACCATAAACCCAACGCTGAGCGCCGCGAATTCGTGAAAGCCAACAGCAAGGCATTTGGCAAAAAATTCATCGTGTTGCCCAATCCTAACTATGGCGACTGGGAAGGTGGCTTGGCGAAAGATTACTTCAAAGGCACGCCGCAAGACCGCGTGAACATCCGCTTGAACGCGATTAAAGCGTGGGATGGGAAATAAGCTGGGAGTGTTGTTGGATTAGAGAATGAAGGCAGCCTGAAAACTGTGATTGCGGTTTCAGGCTGCTTTTTTTTGGGTGTTTTGTAAACAGGGGTGGAGTGGTTGGGAAATTGGGATGTGGGCAATCGCGCTGCGTGTACTATAGTAAAATAAAATAGAACCCACCCGCACAACCTATCATAACCACACCTATC
>CAUSAG010000035.1:0-13872 GCA_963529665.1 uncultured Kingella sp. | reverse complement strand
GCCTGCTCAACGAAGGCACGATTTTGCCCGTTGCCGTGTGCGATGCCGAAAAACTACCCTTCCCCGATAATTATTTTGACTTGGTTTCCGTGTCGTTTGGTTTGCGCAACATGACGCATAAAGACGTTGCCCTTGCCGAAATGTATCGCGTGTTAAAACCAGGCGGCACGCTGCTGGTGCTGGAATTTTCCAAGGTTTACGAGCCGCTGAAACCTGCCTACGATTTTTATTCGTTCAAATTTTTGCCGCTGATGGGCAAATACATCGCCAAAGATGCCGATAGTTATCAATACCTTGCCGAAAGCATCCGTATGCACCCCGACCAAGAAACGCTGAAACAAATGATGCTGGATGTGGGCTTTGACCGCGTGGATTACCACAATTTAAGCGCGGGGATTGTGGCGCTGCACAAAGGCGTTAAATATTGATTGCGACCACTTAGGCAGCCTGAAAATGCTTCGCCCAAACAGCGGCAACAGCGTTTTCAGGCTGCCTTCTGCATTTTTCGCCCAATTTTTATCAATAGCAGCCCAAAGTTTCAGGCTGCCCATCACAGCGCACCATCATGCCCACCATCGCCCAAATCCTGCAAACCGCACCCATTCCGCGCAACGAGACCCGCCTGCTGCTGCAACACATCACGGGCTACACCACCAGCCAGCTCATCACGCGCGACCACGAAACGCTGCCTGAAAACCAATCCGCCCAGTTGCAAAATCTCATCGCACGGCGCAGCACAGGCGAGCCAATTGCCTACCTTATCGGCACACGCGAATTCTACGGGCGCGCCTTTGCCGTCTCCCCTGCCGTACTCATCCCGCGCCCCGAAACCGAGCATTTGCTAGAAGCCGCGCTTTTCAGGCTGCCTGAAAACGGCACGCTGTGGGATTTGGGCACAGGCAGCGGCATCATCGCCATCAGCGCAAAATGCGAACGCCCCGATGCCCAAGTATTCGCCAGCGACATCAGCGCCGATGCTCTCGCCATCGCACAGCAAAACGCCGCTACGCTGCACGCCGCCATCTCGTTTGCGCAGGGCGCATGGTTCGCCGCCAACCACGTTTTCAGGCTGCCTGAAAACAGCGTCCACGTTATCGCCTCCAATCCGCCCTACATTGAAGCCAACGACCCGCATTTGCAACAAGGCGATTTGCGCTTTGAACCGCCGCACGCGCTCACCGACTTCGCCGATGGCTTGGCGCATATCCGCCAAATCGCCCACGATGCGCGACAATATTTGGCAGACAACGGCTGGCTATTATTTGAACACGGCTACAACCAAGGGCAAGCCGTGCGCGAAATTTTGCACCAACTGGGCTACGCACAAATTGAAACGCAGCAAGATTTGGCAGGGCTGGATCGCGTAACGCTGGGGTGTTTTTGCCCAACTCGTTTTCAGGCTGCCTAACACCTGCAAACAAACATTGAGGCAGCCTGAAACGCGGTTTTCTCGTTTCAGGCTGCCTCGCTCTTATCCAGAGGATGAATGCCGCTTTTCTGTTCACCAATATCCATCGCTCGCAAAAAGGCAGCCTGAAAACGGGAAATTCCATTTTCAGGCTGCCTATTTCAGATGTCCGCTTAATTACGCTTTATCACGGCTGATAGACATCTTAATCACTTGCCATGCAAACAAGCACGCGCCACCGATGAAGGTGAAATCCGCAATCGTGCGAATCCAGCGGAACAGCACCAAGTAATCCTGTTGCATAAACGCTTCGCTGCGCGCCAGCCACAAGCCTTGGCTAATAGATGCGTGCGCTTGAATCACACCAACTGGCAACAAGCTAGACACAATCATCAAAGCCAAGCCGCCGTTAAGCAGCCAAAAGCCAATGGTCATGTATTTCGCGTTGTATGTGAAGTTTGGCTTGATATAGCAGCCCACCAACAACACAAAACCCAGCGCCAAGAAACCATACACGCCGAACAACGCGCCATGTGCGTGCACCGCAGTAGTATTCAAACCTTGCAAGTAGAACAAGGTAATTGGCGGGTTAATCAAGAAGCCAAACACGCCCGCGCCCAGCATATTCCAGAAGGCAACGGCGGTGAAGCACATCAAAGGCCAGCGCAAACGTTGCATCCAAGGCGCAGCGTGTTGGTGAGACCAATTCTCATACGCTTCATGCCCAAGCAGCACCAAAGGCACCACTTCCAAAGCAGAGAACGAAGCACCTGCCGCCATAACAGGCGTGGTTGTGCCAGTGAAATACAAGTGGTGGAATGTACCAGGCACGCCGCCCACCAAGAACAAGCTACCTGCCACCAAAGAAGCAGCAGCGGCAGAGCGATAGCTCACCAAGCCTAAGTTATAGAAAATAAAGGCTAATGCAGCAGTGGCGAACACTTCAAAGAAGCCTTCCACCCACAAATGCACTACCCACCAGCGCCAGTATTCCATTACCGGCACAGGGCTGTGCTCACCGTAGAACAAGCCAGGCGCATAGAACGCACCCACGCCCACGATAGATGCCACAAAAATCGCCAGCAAGTTTTTGTCGCCGCCTTGTTTAAAGGCAGTTACCGTGCAACGCAGCATCAGGAACAGCCACAGCAAGAAGCCGACTGTGAGCAGTAATTGCCAGAAGCGACCTAAATCCAAATATTCATAGCCTTGATGACCAAACCAGAAATTGGTTGTGCCCGACATTTTGTTCAACACCAGCGACACAAAGTTGCCCGCATAAGAACCCGCCACCACGATGAACAAGGCAACGTAGAGCAAATTCACACCTAAGGCTTGGAATTTCGGGTCTTTGCCGCCGTTGATAATCGGCGCAACAAACAAGCCTGCAGTCAAGAAGCCCGTTGCAATCCAGAACAGCGCAGATTGCAAGTGCCAAGTACGCGCCAGCGAATAAGGCAGGAGTTTAGACAATTCAATGCCATAGAACGATTGACCTTCCACCGTGTAGTGGGCAACCAAACCGCCAAGCAAAATTTGCACGATAAACAAAATCACCGTTAGCGCAGCGTATTTCCACAGCGCTTTTTGCGATGGTGTTAAAGTGATTTTAGCCAATGGATCGGCATCAGGCGCTTTGGGTGTATTGTCGTGCGAACGCAAGAAATAATAGCCCCATACCAAAAAGCCAATCCCTACCAACAAGAATACAAACGATGCAAACGACCACATATAGTTTTCAGTCGTTGGCACGTTGTTAATTAAAGGCTCGTGCGGCCAGTTGTTGGTGTAGGTGGCTTCTGTGCCAGGGCGGTTGGTAGATGCTGTCCACGCCGTCCAGAAAAAGAAGTTAGTCAATTTTTGACGCGCTTCCGCATCAGGCAAGGTGTTGGTTTTCATTGCAAAATGAACGCGCGATTCGTTCAACGAAGCATCGTCGCCATACAACGCAATGTAGTAAGGCGCAACGCTTTCAATCGCCTTAATACGCGTATCAGACAGCTTCACGCTGCCATCTTCTTGCACGCCGCTGTTGAAACGATATTCTTGAACCATTTTGGCGCGAACGGTTTCTTGTTGAATTTTATCCAGCTCGGCATATTTTTTACCAAAATCAGCCTGCGCGGTTAAATCCAACCATGCTTCCAATTCGCGGTGCAACCAATCGGCAGTCCAGTCAGGCGCTTGATATGCACCGTGTCCCAATACCGAACCCAGCTCCATACCGCCTGTGCTTTGCCATGCGGATTGACCTTTGAGAATATCGTCTTTGGTCAACAAAACTTTGCCGTCCGCCGAAACGAATTTTTCAGGAAACGGAGGCGATTGGCGATAAATTTCAACGCCAAGATACCCCAGCAGCGTGAATGTTACGGCTAACACGCCAATGAGCGCGTACCATAACTTTTTATATTGTCCCATTTTGTGCTCCTTAAAAAATTGGACGTGGTTAAAAATTCATTATTATTGAATGTTAAAAATTGTAACACGAATAGCGCGAAAATAAATAGCGATTTTTTCAGGCCGCCCTAACACCAAGCTTAATTGAGAGTATTTCCTATCTATAACAGCACGTGTTGAAAAACCACATTCTGTTACCCAATCGCTTACTTTTTTTGATTTATCGCAAATTTTTCTAATAGAAAATTCAGCAAATATGAACTTTTTTGATTTTGTTGATTTATGTCAAGATGAGTTAATCTGCCTTAACCAATAATACTGCCAACAATAAGGCAATGCTCTCAAAGGCGGCCTGAAAATAATTTTAAACCCGTGTTTAAGGACACAACACCATGAAACGTCAAACTCTTGCGATGCTCATCGCTTCTGCTTTTGCTCTTTCTGCTTGCGCTCCCCAACCTGCGCCTGAGGACAAACCTGCTGTCAGCGCGCCTGCCGCAGCCGCTTCTGCCCCTGCTGCGGATGTCGCTTCTGCGCCCGCTGCTTCTGCTGCTGCCGAAGCCGAAGTACCCGATAGCGAGTTGCCTGTTATTGATGCTGTTTTAACCAAAGCGCCCGAAGTTCCGCCCGCTATTGATCGCAACCATGCGGCGCGTGTGAAAGTGAACATCGAAGTGCAAGAAAAAGTAATGAAAATGGCAGACGGCGTGGACTACAAATACTGGACGTTCAACGGCGATGTGCCCGGTTCGTTTATCCGCGTGCGCGAAGGCGACCAAGTGGAAGTGCATTTCTCCAACCGCTCTGATTCCACTGTGCCGCACAATATTGACTTCCACGCCGCAACCGGCCCGGGCGGCGGCGCGGCGGCTTCGTTCACTGCCCCTGGTCATACCAGCGTATTCAGCTTTAAAGCATTGCAACCTGGTTTGTATGTTTACCACTGCGCGACTGCGCCTGTGGGCATGCATATCGCCAACGGTATGTATGGCTTGATTTTGGTTGAACCCAAAGAAGGCTTGCCCAAAGTGGACAAAGAGTTCTATGTGATGCAAGGCGATTTCTACACCAAAGGCGAATACGGCGCACAAGGCTTGCAACCGTTTGACATGAAAAAAGCGATTGATGAAGACGCGGATTACGTTGTATTCAACGGACACGTTGGCGCGATTGCAGGCGATAACGCGCTCAAAGCCAAAGTGGGCGAAAAAGTGCGCTTGTTTGTGGGCAATGGCGGGCCCAACCTCGTTTCTTCTTTCCACGTGATTGGCGAAATTTTTGACCGCGTGGTAGTGGAAGCAGGCACAGTAGAAAACCACAACGTTCAAACCACGCTTGTTCCCGCAGGCGGCGCGGCGATTGTGGAAATGAAACTGGATGTACCCGGCAGCTACACTGTGGTTGACCACTCCCTCTTCCGCGCGTTCAACAAAGGCGCGTTGGGTCAATTGGTTGCCGAAGGCGCTGAAAACAAAGACATATTCTCGGGCAAAACGCAAGACTTGGTTTACCAAGGCGAGGGCGGCACGATTCAAACCGCGCCCCTAACCGCCAGCGAAGCCTCGCAAGTTGCCGCAGGCGCACCCAAAGCCGCCTCCAAGGAAGAGCGCATTAAAGCAGGCGAAAGCGTATATCAATCCACCTGCTCGGCTTGCCACGGCGCAGAAGGCAAAGGCGTTGAAGGCGCGTTCCCTCCGTTGGCAGGCTCTGATTACCTGAATGCCGACCCCAAACGCGGCATCCACGCCGTTGTGAAAGGTTTGAGCGGCGAAATCACCGTAAACGGCAAAAAATTCAACAGCGTGATGCCCGCGCAAGCCTTGGATGACGAGAAAATCGCCAACGTGCTCACTTATGTGTTGAACAGCTTCGGCAACAAAGGCGGCGAAGTGAAACCAGAAGACGTTGCCGCCGCGCGTAAATAACCTTTCTGCGCAATCAGCATTCGCGCTCAATACAAATAAGCAATGCTGCTTGCAACGGGTTCTGACCTTGTGAGAGTTTGGCTGTCTGTTTTGTTTTACGACGATTCAGGCAGCCTTTTTTACCAAAATAGGCTTTTCAGGCTGCCAAAAATCGCGTAAAAGCTAAACTATTTTCAGGCTACCTAATAGCAAGGAGCATCATCATGCAAGCCCAACGTATTATTCTCGCCACCCTATTTTCAGGCTGCCTCAGCGCGCACGCCGTTGAAATGGCAAGCATTCCTGGCGGCTCTTATCGCCCGCTGTACTTAAAAAAAGACACGCCGATGATTAGCGTGAAACCGTTTAAAATAGACAAAACGCCCGTAACCAACGCCGAATTCGCCCAATTCATCAAAGACCATCCGCAATGGCAACGAGGCAAAGTGGGCGCCAAACAAGCCGAGCCGAATTATCTAAAACACTGGGGCAAAAACGGCCCACAAGCCGCCGATGCCAACAAACCCGCAACCAACGTTTCATGGTTTGCCGCCCATGCCTACTGTGCCGCGCAAGGCAAACGCCTGCCCACCACCGACGAATGGGAATTTGTGGGACTCGCGTCCGAGCTGCAAGCCAATGGCAGCAACGAACCAAGCTACAATCGAACCATTTTGAGCTGGTATGAAAACGGCAGCAAAGGCTTAAAAAACGTTCGCCAAAACAAAGCCAATTTTTATGGCGTGTACGATATGCACGGTTTAATTTGGGAATGGACATCCGATTTCAACAGCAGCCAAATCACATCAGGTACACTCAAAGCCAGCGACTTTTGCGGCACAGGCGCAGTAAACAGCAGCGATCCCAGCAACTATGCCGCATTCTTGCGCTACGGCATCCGCACCAGCTTACAGCCTAATTTTGTGTTGCAAAACTTAGGTTTCAGATGCGCCAAATAGTTTTCAGGCTGCCCTAGCCGATACAGCAAGCATTTTAGCCCACGCACTCATATAATAAAGAGCCGCGTGGGCTAAAACTTGTCCCCCCATTGCAGCATCCATTTTCAGGCTGCCTCACAACCACTCACACAAGGAATAATCACCATGATTTCACGCCAAACACTACTCAACTGGTGCGACCAAACCCTACAACCCCAGCTATTTAAAGATGGCGCTCCCAACGGCTTGCAAGTAGAAGGTAACGAGCAAATCCGCCACATCATCACCGCCGTAACCGCCAGCCAAGCCGCCATCAACCACGCCATCGCGCAAGGCGCAGATACCCTACTCGTGCATCACGGCTTTTTTTGGCGCAGCGAGCCCACCGCCATTATCGGCTGGAAAAAACAGCGCATCGCCGCCCTACTCGCCCATAATATCAACCTAATCGGCTACCACCTACCGCTAGATGCTCTCCCCACGCTGGGCAACAACGCTCAACTCGCCATCAAACTCAATTGGCAGCCTGAAAACGCATTTGGCGAACAAAACTTGCTGAACATCGGCATACTCCCCGAAAACCAACGCACACTCACCCAACTCGCCCAAGCAGTAGAACAAACGCTAGGTAGAACGCCCACCATCATTGGCAACCCCAACCAACCACTTAACCGCGTTGCATGGTGTACAGGCGGCGCGCAATGGTATTTTCAGGCTGCCATAGATGCAGGCGCAGATGTATATCTCACAGGCGAAATCTCCGAAGCGCAATACCATCTTGCCAACGAAACAGGCACAGCATTCATCGCCGCAGGACACCACGCCACCGAACGATACGGCATCCAAGCATTAGGCAATGCCCTCGCGCAACAATTCGGCGTGAAGGTGCAATTTTTTGATGAGAACAATCCAGCATAATCAAGATAAACAACAGGCAGCCTGAAAACCAAGTTTCAGGCTGCCTATCTGTGTATTTGTAAGGGTATTGTTTGCCAATTAAAAAACTCCCCACTTTCGCGGGGAGTTTTGTCATTCTAAGCCTGAATAATCTCAGATTAGAATTTGTGTTTCATACCAATGCTAACTACGTTAGCTTTCAGTTTGTCATCGCCTTTACCAGATTGCAGGTAGCCGTATTGACCATTAACGATAGTACGTTTAGACAATGCGTAGTCAGCACCTACCAAGCCTTGGTAGTATTTGCCGTTACCAGCAATTTTGTTGCCATCAACATCTTTAACATCGAAACCGTAAGCAAAAGTACCTTTCAGAGTCAAAGCATCGTTAAGAGTGAAAGCACCAGACAATGCCAATTCGTTTGCTTTGTCAGCATCAGCATTCAAAGTAGAGTCAGAGCGTTCTACACGTTGTGAACGTTGGTAAGCCAAACCAGCCAACCATTTGTCGCTTTCGTAACCAGCTTGTGCCAATGCTTGGTAACCGCCTTTTTTGCCTGCACGAGCAGCAGCAGTAGTACCGCGTGCATACACACCAGCAACATCAGCGAAGAAACCAGAGTTTTTGTAGCTTGCACTCAAGCCATAAATACCTTTGGCTTTCTCTTTGTGGTTACCCAATGAGTAATTATCCTCACCGTTTTCTTGCTCGCTAGGTGAGTAGTAAGCTTTTGCAGAGAAGCCAGACAAATCAGGAGTTTCGTAGCTAACCGCAGTAGCACGACGGCTAGCGTCAGTACCACGAGTAAATGTGCCCAAACCAGCAACAGGAGAACTATATTCCCATTGGTCCAGTTTGCCATTCAACTCTTTGATTGGAGTTTGTTGGTAACCTACTTTAACAGTACCGAAGCCACCTTTCAAACCGATGAAAGAGTCGCGAGTATTGAATGTGCGGTTAGAACCACCACCGATATCTACTTTAGATTCAACTTGCCAAATAGCATCCAAGTTGTCAGTCAGGTGCTCATGACCTTTGAAACCGATACGTGAACCGTAGTCAACGATTTGAGTAGTTGAACCTTTGTTTTTATCGTTGCCAAATTTGTTACCAAAAGTAGTTTCAACACCACCTTTGATTTGACCGTACAAAATTACGTCTGCCATAGAAGCAGTTGACAATGAAGCTAAAGCCAAAGCAATCAGAGTTTTTTTCATTTCTGTATTCCTTATGTTTACTTAAACAAGTTTTGAAAAGAATTAAACGTGTTCACATGAACATTTTTAATCCCTGTTAAGCTCATCGGACATGAGCCTGCAGTTCGCAGTCGCTAATATAGCTAGTTTGAGAGAAAAAAACAAACTTATTTTTCGTTTTTACGCCGAGCCCGCTCTGAAATTTTTGGAACAATTTTGCTTGCCACATTTTATTTTATTGTTTCATAAAAGAATTTTACACAATTAAATAGTGTTGTTTTTTTGCAAATTTATTTTTAAGCATTTTGGAGATGTTGTTTTTTGTGTGAGAAAAACGGAGTTATTTGGTGGGGAATTTTATGTAAATGAGTATCTATTTCATTTTATCCATCCGATTTTTTCACATTAGATGAACGGAATGGGACTTTTTGTTGTTATTAAGGCGTAGGCTGAAACGTAGCCTACGCCTGTTGTGCATTTTCAGGCTGCCTTTGGTAGGCGAGCCGTTATTTATTGGGCTACGGTGGCGAGTTTTTCGCTGATGCCTTGTTCAATTTTGGCTAGGCTATCGGCTTGGGCTTCTTGGTAGGCTTCTTCTAGGGCGAAGGCAAAACCTGTGGCATCGGTGCCACCGTGGCTTTTCACTACAATGCCGCGCAAGCCGAGAAATATTGCGCCGTTGTAGCGGCGTGGATCTAGGCGGCGCTTGAAGCTGTTGAGCACGGGCAAGGCGGTGAGCGCGCTGAATTTGGTGTATAGATTGCGTTGGAATTCTTGTTTGATGATGCCGCCCATAAAGCCTGCTGTGCCTTCTATGGTTTTGAGTACGATGTTGCCCACGAAGCCGTCGGCAATCACAACATCAATTTGGTTGCTGTATATTTGGTTGGCTTCTATGTTACCGATGAAGTTGATGGGGCTTTGTTGAAGAAGCTGAAAGGCTTGTTTGACGGTTTCTGTGCCTTTGATGTCTTCTGTGCCGATGTTGAGCAAGCCGATTTTGGGGGTGTTGTGGTTGGGATAGAGGGCGCGATAGAGTTCGCTACCCATAATGGCAAATTGGTGGAGTTGTTCGGGGGTGCTGTCCACGTTTGCGCCGAGGTCTAGCATTAGGGTGAGATGGTCGTTTTCAGCGGGGAGAAATTTGGCGATGGCGGGGCGGTCTATATGGGGCAGGGTTTTGAGCACGAAGCGGGCGGTTGCCATGAGTGCGCCTGTGTTGCCTGCGGAAACGGCGGCTTGGGCGCTGCCATCTTTCACTTGCTGGATGGCGACTCGCATAGATGAATCTTTTTTGTTTTTCAGCGCGTATTGCGGGGCTTCGTCCATGCCAACCACTTCGCTGGCGTGAACAATGCTGATGCGCTCCATCGGGGCGTTGGCTTGTTGTAGCGCGGTTTGAATTTGGGTTTGATCGCCCACCATAATGAGCTTGGCATCGGGGCGGCGTTGTAGAAAATTGGCGGCGGCGGGCGCGGTTACAGCGAGACCAATGTCGCCACCCATGGCATCTACGGAGAGGGTTATCATGTTGAAGTTCCTTTGTGGTGGGATTGCTTGGCGCGAGGCGAGGGAATGGGTTTTCAGGCTGCCTTTGTTGTGCGCGTATCCCTATTCAATAATGTGGCTATTGTAAAACGGTTTCAGGCTGCCTGAAACGCTTTTTGGGGTTTCAGGCAGCCTGAAAAGGGTTTACAGCTTTATTCTTCGTCTGAATGAACGCCTGCGGCGGCGCGGCGGTTGTGCGCTTCAATATCGGTGGCATCCCAAGGATAGTTGATCCACCAATCTTCAATTTCTACACCACTAAAATAGGCAACATCAGCAGGCAGCTCGGCGGCTTTGGGTTTGAGTTTGTTGTGGATAACGGCAACGCCGATTTGCTTGAAGCCATCGCGTTCCAATTCATCCAACACAAAGTGCATGGTGGTGCGGCTGTCGTCCACTTCATCCACCACCAAAACATTTTTGCCTTGCAACTCGGCTGGGATGGGGTCAAGCCATTGGATTTTCTGCACAGCATCGGTGGTTTGGCTATCGGTTTCGTTGAGATAGTACGCAGTGGTTACGGCGTAGATGGGCACGTCAAGAAATGTGCGCAGCATACGCGCGGGAATAAAACCGCCGCCGCCAATGGCAATCATGGCATCGTATTTAATGCCTGATTCGTTGATTTTTTGGGCGATTTGTTTCACGGTGCGATGGATGTCGTCGTAGGTGTACCAAATTTTTTGTACCATGGAGATACTCGCTTTGCTATTGATGGGGTAAGGATATGTTTCAGGCTGCATGAGTGTGAGAGTAGGCAGCCTGAAAATGCTTGATACGAAAAAGCCAGCCGATATTGCTGTTGCTCAATCGCTGGCTTTTTGCGCCGCAGTGCTTATTCGCCTTTGGCTTTGGCTACTTTGCGACCACGATACATGCCGTTTGGCGAAATGTGGTGTGGGCGGTGTACTTCACCTGTTGCGCCATCTACTGACAATGCTGGGGCAGTCAACGCATCGTGTGAACGGTGCATGCCACGGCGTGAGGGGGATTTTTTGTTCTGTTGAACGGCCATTTTGAACTCCTAATTAAATGAAAGATAAAAAAGTTAGCCCGATTTTTTCAATCCTGCCAGCGCGGCAAAGGGATTGGGTTTGCTTTGATTGTTGGCTTCTAGCTGGGCGTTGCCGCATTGTTCGTGCTTGGGGGAAAACGGCAAAGCCATAAGGATTTGGTCTTCAATGAGCGAGAAAACGTCTATTTCGGGCTCTTGCAGCATACCTTCGAGGTCTTCGTCGGCTAGCATAGCTTCGTCTAGCGTTTCTTCGTTTTCAAACAGAACAATTCGCACGTTTTCGTTTAACGCAAATTCTGTGGGTTGCATACAGCGTTGGCATTGCAGGGGTAGGCAGCCTGAAAGGGTGAGCGTTAAATAGGGGCGTTGCCATTTATCTGTGCCGCCTGTTAGGGTGTAGGCGAGGGATGATGACAGGTCGGTGAAATCGTGCGTCCAGATGCGTTCGTCTAGTTGGTTGAGCGAGACGGTGCCTTGCAGGGTTTCTTGCTTGGCGGTGAACGCTTGGGAATCAATCAGTATTCGGTTTAACATAAACGGCACATGATATAATTTTGCGTTTGTTTCGTCAATATTTTTAAGGGAGTGGCGCGATGGCGTTGCCTGTTGTTTTGGGGTCTTCTTCGGTGTTTCGCCAGCGGCAGTTGGTGGCTTTGGGATTGGATTTTGCGGTGGGCAAGCCTGTGTTTGATGAGTCGCCGTTGGCGGGGGAATCGGCGCGGGAAACGGCGCTGCGTTTGGCGGTGGGCAAGGCAAAATCGTTGGCGGGGCAGTTTCCTGCGCATTTGATTATTGGGGCGGACCAAGTGGCTTGGTGCGATGGGCGGCAGTTGGGCAAGCCGATGTCGGTGGAGCGGGCGGCGGCGATGCTGGGGGATTTGTCGGGGCGGGAGATTGTGTTTTACAGCGCGGTTTGTGTGTTGGATTCGGTTTCAGGCTGCCTCAAATCGCATGTGGACGAGACGGTGGTGCGGATGCGGGTGTTGTCGGCGGGGCAGATTGAGCGGTATTTGGCGCGTGAGCCTGATGCGATTTTCTGCGCGGGGGCGGCGAAAAGCGAAGGCTTGGGGGCGGCGTTGTTGGAGCGCGTGGATTGTTCTGATCCGAATGCGTTGATTGGTTTGCCAATTTTTTGGCTGGTGGGAGCGTTGGCGGAATTTGGGGTGGAAGTGGTTTAGCGGATGGTGAAGCGGCAAAAGGCAACCTGAAACGCATTTGCTGTTTTTACCGCTTCGCTCGTTTTAACTTCGTTGAAGCCTGCGGCTTTCAGGCTGCCTTTTGATAAATCGCTTGGTAACAACGTTTACAAGCAAAGAAAGCGTTGGATTACTTGAACAGCGACAAGTTTGCCGCTTGGTTTGAGGCAGCCTGAAAATCGGTTTTCCGTTTTAGCTTTGCTGAAACTCGCTTTGCTCGTTTTCAGGCTGCCTTTTATAGGACGCAACCAAATGGTTTTCAGGCTGCCGCTGTTACACAAAATGGCAGCCTGAAAATGTTTACCGCTTGCGCTGCAACACCCATTTGATGTCATCGCCCAACGTTTCCACGCTCACGGTTTGCCATTGCGGCGGCTGGCTGAGCGTTTTTTCGTTTTCAGGCAGCCTGAAAATGCCGCGTGCGCTGTCGCCGAGAATTTTGGGGGCTTGGTAGTACACGATTTCGTCCACCAAATCGGCTTGAATAAAGACGGTGGCGAGGGTGCTGCCTGCTTCTATCATCAATTCGCCAATTTGGTGTTGCTGGGCGAGGTGGGCGATCAGATGCGCCAAACCGTTTTCAGGCTGTCTATCTATTTGCACGTTGGGATAAGCGGCAAAGGGGTTTTCGGGCGCAACGTTTTGGGTGCAGATTAGGGTGTTGCCGCCGTCTTGGATGATTTGGTTGCGAGCGGGGGTGCGCAGTTGGCGGTCTAGCACGATGCGCAGTGGTTGGCGGATGGTGGGGATGCGGACGTTGAGCTGGGGGTTGTCGGCAAGAATGGTGCCGATGCCTGTGAGCACGGCGCAGCTTTCGGCGCGTTGGATTTGCACGTCGGCGCGGGCGGCTTCGCCTGTTATCCATTGGCTTGCGCCGTTGGACAGCGCGGTTTTGCCGTCTAGGCTGGCGGCGATTTTGAGTTTAACAAACGGGCGTTGGCGTTCAATGCGCGATAAAAAGCCGCGATTGAGCGCGCGGGCTTCGGCTTCGCATAATCCGCTGGCAACTTGGATGCCTGCTTGGCGCAGAATTTCCAGCCCTTTGCCTGCAACGAGCGGATTGGGGTCTTGCATGGCAGCCACCACGCGGGCAACGCCTGCGCGAAAGAGCGCTTCGGCGCAAGGTGGCGTGCGTCCGTGGTGGGCGCAGGGTTCTAGGGTAACGTAGGCGGTGGCACCGCGTGCCAATTCGCCCGCTTGGGCAAGCGCGTGGACTTCGGCGTGTGGCGCGCCTGCGCGTACATGATAGCCCTGCCCGACAATCTGGCTGCCATGCGCAATCACGCAGCCGACGCGCGGATTGGGGCTGGTGGAGAAGCGTCCTTGCCATGCGAGGGCGAGGGCGAGTTGCATGTGTTGGGTGTCTTGGG
>CAUSAG010000034.1:0-14684 GCA_963529665.1 uncultured Kingella sp. | reverse complement strand
CCTTCGCATGCTGGAATCAAAATCCAGTGTCTTAACCGCTTGACGACTCCCCAACGGTTTTCATTATGGTGAAAAATGAAAGCGCGGATTATGGTGTTTGGGGGTGGTTTTGTCAAGATGATGATGGGGTGTTTTGGGGTAGGGGATTGTTTATTTTTGGAAATATGTTTTAAGGGGGTGGTTGGGTAGGGGGCTGACTGCCCAGCTTTCTAGCTCGGGCGGAAGTTGGCTTTGGATGCGTTGGGCGGCAGCTAGGCTGGCGGTGGGCAGGAATAGGCAGGCGCCTGAGCCTGTGAGCTGGGGGGTGCCGTGGGCTTGGAGTTGGTGGTAGGCGGCGGCAACGGTGGGGTAGTTTTGCAGGACGATGTTTTGCATGTCGTTGCGCAGGGGTTGCAGGGCGGTGTAGCTGGGGTGGGGAGTGCTGGGGCTGTTGCGGGGGAGATCGGGGTGTTGAAAGATTTGCGCGGTGGGGATGTGGGCGTTGGGGTGGACGAGGACGTAGTGTTGTTCGGGGATGCTGATGGGTTGCAGTTGCTCGCCGATGCCGCGTGCGAAGGCGGTTTGCCCGTAAACAAAAAAGGGAACGTCGGCGCCGAGTGGGGTGGCGATTTGGATGAGTTGTTCGGGGCTGAGGTTGAGCTGCCAGAGTTGGTTGAGCACGATGAGTACGGTGGCGGCGTTGGAGCTGCCACCGCCGAGTCCGCCGCCCATGGGGATGGTTTTGTGTAGCCAGATGTCTGCGCCGAGTGGGGTGGTTTGGGTTTTCAGGCTGCCTGTGGCTTGGCGCAGGGCTTGGGCGGCGCGGACGGTGAGATCTTGCTCGGGGGGAACGTTGGGCGTGGGCGTGTGGAGTGTGATTTGGTTGTCGTTGCGGGGAGCGATGGCAAGGGTGTCGCTGAGATTGATTAGGGTGAAGATGCTTTCTATGTCGTGGTAGCCGTCTGGGCGTTGGCGGATGATGCGTAGGTCTAGGTTGAGCTTGGCGGGGGCCGGGTAGTGCGGAAGGTGGGTGGGGAGCATAGCGGGCTTTCTTGGGGATGAATAAGGCAGCCTGAAAATAGGTTTTGGGTTTTTCAGGCTGCCTATGGTTTGTTGGTTAGATTTGGCGGGCGGTGCAATGGGTTGGGGTGTCGCTGGTGGGGGCGATTTCGCTGATGACCATGCGGATGGTGAGTTGGTTGTTTTTGAGTTGCAGGATGCGGGGGGTGCCGTCGGCGTGGGCGGTGCGGCTGATGTTCCAGCCCAGTTGGTTCAGGCTGCCGTCGGCGTTGGTGCTGTGGGGGTGGTTGGGGAGATAGGCGCCGTTTGCCCATGTGTGCAGGTATTGGATGGGGATTGGGTAGCCGAGCAGTTGCTGGCTGAACTGCTCGGGGGTGGCGGCTTGGTAGGTTTTGCCGTTGGCATCGGTGGCGATAACGCCTTGTGGGTCTTGGCAGAGCTGCCCGATGGTGTTGCCCAGCGGGGTGTTGATGTTGATGGTTTCTACGGCGGGGGTGCGCGTCCAGTCAAAATTGCCGTAGCTGCCTTTGTCGTTTTGTTTAACGCTGAGCCGTCCTGTGGCGGTGAAGTTTTGGGCTTGGCTGGCGCTGCGCCATTGGGATGGTGTGGGGTGGATTTGGCAGGCGGTAAGCAGTAGGGCAAGGGCGAGAAGGGAAAGGGATGAGAATTTTTTCATAGGAATCAAAACGACTGGGACAGCCTGAAAAGGGGTTAATCCGTTTGTTGGTTTGTTGAGAGATAGGCGTTTGGTTGTTTTCAGGCTGCCTTTGGGGTGGGCGGCATGGTTGCCAGTTTAACCTGATAGGCAGCCTGAAAATGCAGTTGCGCTGTTATTTCTCAAAGCTGATGTTGAATTCTTTGAGAATGCGTTGCAGCGCGGCGTTGTTGGCTGCTTTTTGCCAACTGGTGCGCCAGATTTTTTTGGCTTGATGATGCTTGCCCAGCTGCCACAATGCTGCGCCAAGGTGGGCGCCGATTTCGGCATCTTGGTCTTTTTCGTAGGCTTGGGCGAGCAGGGTTTGCGCTTTTTGGTATTCGCCATTTTGGTAGAACGCCCAGCCCATGCTATCCATGATTTGTGGATTATTGGGCTCTTTTTTATAGGCGGCGCTGATGAGTTCCAGCGCTTCGGGCAGGTATTCTTTGCCCATGTCTAGCAGGTTGTAGCCAAGAGCGTTTTGCCCTTGCGCACTATCGGGGTTGTGGATGAGATAGGTGCGAAAATCGGCAACGGCTTTTTCAGGCTGCTTAAGCTTGTCGGCATACAATAAACCGCGTTGATAGATGATGGTGGAGCGGTCTATGGCGTAGGTGGGGCTGGATTTTTGTTGCTCAATTTTTGCCAGCAGTTGGTTGATTTCTTCCAGCGCTTTTTCGGGCGATTGGGATTGGACGAGAATGTAGGTGTATAGGCTGCTGATTTCTTGGCGCGTGAATAAGGGATTTTTGCTGGTGATTTCGCTTTCTAGCGCGGTTTTGGCGTGCTGCTGGGCGGTTGACCAGTTTTTTTGTTCACTGGCGATGCTGGCGAGCAAGGCTTCGCGGTCGGTGATGTTGTCGCTTTGGTCTAGCTTGTTCGCCCATTGGGTGGCTTGGGCATAGTCTTTGTTGCTGGCATAGAGCAGGGCAAGCGACATGGCGGCTTGGTATTTTTGCTCGGATGTGCCGATTTGATAGGCTTTGGTGTAGTAGTTGATGGCGCTTTCGCTAAAATTTTTGGCATTGCGCTTGTTCGCCAGTTTGGCAGCCTGAAAATAGAATTCGGCTTTTGGGCCTTTTTCAATCAGTTTATCTAGTTTGCGCTGAGCTTTGCGGTAGTCTTGGTTGTGGATTAGGCTTTCAATTTCAAGCTGTTGCCACACGGTAGAGAGCGTGCTGAGATCGGTTTTTTCAAAAAATTTGGTAAGAATTTTGGGGTGGTTTTGCACGATCACTTGCAGCGTGAGCTGAGTGGGCGGCGAGATTTCGGCATCGTGTTGCGCCAAGCGTTGCAGTGCGTTAATCACAATGGCTTCATCGCCGCTGTTAAAGAAAATATCGGCAACGGCGGCTTCGGGCAGATCGGGATATTGCTGGGCGGCTTCGTGCAGCGTGGTTTTGCCTTGAATCAGCAATTCGTTATTGGATAGCGCGGCTTGGGCGAGCAGCAAAAAAGCGCGGCTGCGCTGGGCTTCGTTGGCGCTGGCAAGGGTTTCTTTGAGCGTGCCGATGATGGTTTTGGTGTCGCCTAACGCGAGCGCGCGCACCCATGCAAGGCGTTTTTGCGCGGCGCTGGGGTTGGGCTCAATTCTGCGCCATTCTTGATAAATGGCTTCGGCGATGGGGTAATTATGGGTTTCAATCGCAATGTCCATTGCGCGTTCGGCAACATCGGAGCTTTTGGTTTGATTGAGCGTGTGGATATATAAACCGAGGGCGGATTTCACATCGCCTTTGGTGAGCGCCATTTCGGCGGAAGATAGGGCAAAGAGATGCTGACTGCGTTGGCTGATTTGTTTCAGGCGAATATCTTCTTGGGCGCGTTCTTCTTTGGTGAGCTTGTATTTGGGTGATGGGCGATAGATGCGGCTGGTGTTGGCGGTGGACGCGGCGTTGAGATTGCCTGCGAAGGTGAGCGCTAGGGTGAGGGCGATAAGGGTTTGAGTGGTGCGTTGCATAGCGAGTCTCTTGTGTTGGCGATTGGAATAGCGGGCGGTGGGATTTTGGCTGAATGCGTTTTGCGCGGCGCTATTCAATCGCCATTGTTGGGTTGATTTGAAAGAGCGTAACTTTATCATTGTTTGGCAAGGCGGGAAATGGTGGGCGGTTTTCAGGCTGCCTTTGCCCCTATCAAGGCAGCCTGAAAATCTACACCATTATCACTGCATCCATTACAATCCCCATTTTCCGCAAAATAAAGAAGGCGCAATTATGCCCATCATCCAATCCCTGCTTGATACCGATTTATACAAATTCACCATGCTGCAAGTGGTGTTGCATCGTTTCCCCCAAGCGCATGGTGTGTACGAATTTCGTTGTCGCAACAAGCAAACCGTTTACCCGCTTGCCGACATCATCCCCGAGCTGGAACAAGAGCTAAACGCCCTTTGCCAATTGCACTTTACCCAAGACGAGCTCAACTATCTCCGCGGTTTACGCTTCATCAAATCTGATTTTTTGGATTATCTAGAACTCTTCCAACTCAAACGCCGTTTCGTGAAAATCTGGGGCGACGAGCAAGGGCGGCTTAACATCCGCATCGAAGGCCCGATTATCCAAGCCATGTTTTTTGAGATTTACATTCTCGCGATTGTGAACGAGCTGTATTTCCGCCGCTTGGAAACACCTGCCGTGTTAGAAGAAGGCGAGCGCCGTTTGCAAGAGAAAGTTCAATTGCTCAAAAAATACGATGCCTTGCAAGAGCCCAACACGCCGCCGTTTCTGGTGTCTGATTTCGGCACACGCCGCCGCTACAACCTTGCCTGGCAGCGCCATGTCATCCAAACCTTCGTTCAGGCTGCCCCCGATGTGGTGCGCGGCACCAGCAACGTTTACCTTGCCCGCGAACTCGGCATCACGCCCATCGGCACGATGGCGCACGAATTTTTGCAAGCCTTCCAAGCGCTTGACGTGCGTTTGCGCGATTTCCAAAAAGCCGCGCTGGACGCATGGGTGCACGAATACCGCGGCGACCTCGGCATCGCGCTCACCGATGTGGTGGGCATGGATGCCTTTTTGCGCGATTTTGACCTCTATTTCGCCAAACTGTTTGACGGCCTGCGCCACGACAGCGGCGACCCCTATGTGTGGGGCGACAAAGCCTACGCGCATTATCAAAAGCTGAAAATTGACAGCCGCACCAAAATGCTCACATTCAGCGACGGGCTGGATTTGGAACGCGCATGGGATTTGCACCAATATTTCAAAGGGCGCTTCAAAACCAGCTTCGGCATCGGCACCAATCTCACCAACGACATGGGACACGAGCCGCTCAACATTGTGTTGAAACTGGTTGAATGCAATGGACAATCCGTTGCCAAGCTATCCGATAGCCCAGGCAAAACGCTCACGCAAAACGACACCTTCCTTGCCTATTTGCGCCAAGTGTTTGAGATTAAAGATGCCTAAGGCAGCCTGAAAACGGCTTGGCACGCGCAGGCATTATCTTGCTTGCCAACCACATTGCCACAACACAAAGGCAGCCTGAAAACTTGTTTACCCGTTTTCAGGCTGCCTTTGCTTTGCGCAATTAAGCCACATATATTTTCAGGCTGCCCATCGCAACAATAGGCAGCCTGAAAATCATTTATCCATCACAAAAACATCTTTGCAAACATCAAGCCAAACACCAAGCTAAACGCCATGCTCAGCAGGCCCGGAATCATAAAGCTGTGGTTGAAAATGAACTTGCCGATTTTGGTTGTGCCCGTGGTATCAAAGTCAATCGCCGCAATAATCGGGCCATAGTTGGGCACAAAGAAATAGCCATTCACCGCCACAAACGTGCCAATAATAATCGGCGCAGGCACGCCCAGCTTAATCGCGATGGGAAACAGCGTCGCCACCGTTGCCCCTTGGCTGTTCACCAACACCGAAAACACAAACAACGCCAAAGCAAACGTCCACGGCGCAGTGTTCACCAAGCCAGAAACCGTGTCTTTCAGCATCGCCATGTGCGCGTGCATCAGCGTGTCGCCCAGCCAGGCAATCCCCAAAATCGCAATCACCGCGCGCATCCCTGCATGGAACACCGAGCCTTTGGTAACCGCATGGTTATCAGGTTTGCAAAACCATAAAATCAGCGCACCTGCTGAGAGCATCACAATTTCAATCGTATGCGCCATGCCCAAAGGCTTCATCGCACCCGTAGCATCCGCAAACGAAGGACGCAGCGACGGCATCATGCCCATCACCACCACCAACAGCGAAGCCGCCAAGAAAATGCCCAGCGACAATTTCGCATTTTTGCCCACCACAATCTTGTCGTCAGCCGTCAATTCTGTTGATGACAATTCTTCTGCGTATTCAGGGTCTTGCAAACGGCGTTGGTATTCGGGGTCGTCTTTCAACTCCTTGCCCAGCTTGTTCACAATCACACACGCCAAGCCAATTCCCAAAATGGTAGAAGGTACGGTAATCTTCAACACATCGCCCAAATGAATGCCCTGCGGCTCCAAAAAAGCCACCGTTGCCACCACCGCCGCCGCAATCGGGCTGGCGATAATCGCAAATTGCGACGCAATCACCGCCATCGACAGCGGGCGCTCAGGGCGGATGCCGTTGCGGCGGCTCACTTCCGCAATCACAGGCAACACCGAATACGCCACGTGCCCCGTGCCCGCCATCACGGTAAACAAATAAGTAACCATCGGCGCAATAAACGTGATGTGTTTAGGATTGCGGCGCAAAATGCGCGTGGCGACCTTAATCATAAAATCCAAACCGCCCGCAGCCTGCATCGCCGCTGCTGCCGATACCACCGCCATAATCATCAGCATCACATCAATCGGCGGGCTGGTGGGCTGCAAGCCAAAGCCAAACGTAAGCACCGCCAAGCCCAAGCCGCCAAATACGCCCAAGCCAATGCCGCCCACTTGCGCGCCCACCAAAATACACAACAAAACAATCGCAAATTGAATCGCGAACAACATAATCAGCTCCATTTGTAAACAAACAATAACGTATTTTAACACTTATCCACACTTTGAAAAACCCAACCCCGCCAAGGCAGCCTGAAAACCACAAAACACTATTTCGCAAATAATCAAAAACAATTCCCCTTGCAATCCCGCCCGCAAAGCCTTATCTTAGCCGTCCAAACCCACCAACCCTATTTAAGGAAAATAAAATGAGCGACAAAATCATCCATGTAACCGATGCCACCTTTGAAGCCGAAGTGTTGCAATCATCCATCCCTGTGCTGCTTGATTTTTGGGCACCTTGGTGCGGGCCTTGCAAAATGATTGCCCCCATCCTTGACCAACTTGCCGAAGAATACGATGGCAAAGTCAAAATCGCCAAAATGAATGTGGACGACAACCAAGCCATTCCCGCCCAATTTGGCGTGCGCGGCATCCCCACGATGGTTGTGTTTAAAGACGGCAAAAACGTTGCCAACAAAGTGGGCGCATTGGCAAAACCACAGCTTGAAGCCTTCTTAAACGCATCACTCGCATAATACAAAACACAAAAAACCCGAAACACGCACATTAAAAAGGCAGCCTGAAAACCATAACAACGTTTTCAGGCTGCCTCTTGCGTGTTTGAACAGAATAGGCGACACATGGGCAAACCATGCAATCCACCGTGTTTACCAGACACAAAAAAACCGCACCCATTGGGCACGGTTTAAATTTTGGCGCGGTGGACGGGGCTCGAACCCGCGACCACTGGCGTGACAGGCCAGTACTCTAACCAACTGAGCTACCACCGCGCAATCAGCTGCAAAAGCAACCGATAAAAAAATGGTGGGTGATGACGGAGTCGAACCGCCGACATTCTGCTTGTAAGGCAGACGCTCTACCAACTGAGCTAATCACCCATTGCTTCCGCCGTTCAGCGAAAGACGGCATTAAACCAAAATCGGCGTTGTGTTGCAAGCGGTTTTTGTTGGTCGGTGATTAAAAGCATGAATATTAGGCGAATATTTTTGTTTTAAGAATTGGGGTTTGATTTTGCCACTTCGCTTTGCTACGCGAGCTGCCTAAGCATTTGGATTTTCTTAACTAACCTTAACGCGCCTGCCATTCCGCGCTACAATCCGCTATCTTTTTTGCACTCAACTCAATAGAAAGCCCACCATGCAACTTTCTCTGTTAAACAATCCCAAAGATGCTGAATTGGTTGCCGATGCGGAGTTTATGGCCGCGTCGCTGTATGCCGTGTTAGACAATCATGCCGATGAAATTGTGGTCAATGCGCTGAAAATTTTGGCGAACGCGCAAGACAGCAGCAAGATTATTACCGAGCTGCTGCCCAGTTTGTCGGATGAGCAAACGGAAAATTTAATCACGGCGGTGGGCATTTTTGCGCAGATTTTAAACATTGCCGAGGATGTGCATCATGAACGCCGCCGCTTGGTGCATGAGCAAAAGGGCAGCGCGGCGCAGGAGGGCAGCATGGCGGAAACGGTGCGCAAGCTGCAAGCGGAGCAGGTGGCGCAGGATGTGGTGCAAGATGTGTTGAACCACACGCTGGTGAGCCCTGTTTTAACCGCACATCCCACCGAAGTGCAACGCCAAGCGGTGCTGGTGTCGCATCGCAAGATTCGTGAATTGTTGCCACGACGCGAGTTGTGTCGCAGCGCGGACGAGATGAGCGAATTGCAGTGCGAGATGAATATTGTGCTGCTGACGTTGTGGCAAACCAGCGAAACGCGGCATTTTAAATTGAGCGTGCAAAGCGAAATCCAAAACGGGGTAAACATTTTTCCGCGTAGCTTTTTTAGCGCGCTGCCGCGTGTTTACCGCGATATGGAAAAGCATTTTCAGGCTGCCTATCCGCAAATCCGCATTCCCGACGTGTTGAAAATCGGTGGCTGGATTGGCGGTGACAGGGACGGTAATCCGTTCGTTTCGGCGCAGACTTTGCGCGATGCGTTTCGTTATCACGCCAATGCGGCGTTTCATCATTATCGCCGCGAGCTGGATGCGTTGTATCAAGAGCTGCCGTTGTCTATTCGGCGGGTGAATGTGAGCGATGGGGTGTTGGTGTTGTCTGCCAAAACGCCTGATACCGAAGTGGCGCGGCAGGAAGAGCCGTATCGCCGCGCGGTGGCTTATGTGATGGCGCGGATGGTGGGCAAGGCGCATGAATTGGGCGCGCCGTTGGGCTGCCGTTTTGGCGTGGGCGAGCCGTATGCTGATGCGGCGGAATTTTTGCGCGATTTGCACACGCTGCAAGATTCGTTGCGCGACAACCGCAGCGAAGCGTTGGCAAATGGGCGCATTGCCGACATCATCCGCACCGTTTCGGTGTGCGGCTTTCATTTGATGCCACTGGATTTGCGCCAGCACGCGGAAAAACACGCTCATGTGGTTGCCGAGCTGTTTCAGGCTGCCGATTTGGAAGATTATCTGCGGCTGCCTGAAAACGAAAAACAAGCGGTGTTGCTGCGCGAATTGCAACACCAACGCCCGCTTTACACGCCGTTTATCGCATACAGCGAAGAAACGCAGCGCGAGTTGGACATTTTCCACGAGGCGCGCAAAATCAAAGAAGCCTTTGGCGAAGAAGCCATCACGCAAAGCATTATTTCCAACTGCGAACAGCCCAGCGATTTGCTTGCACTGGCGTTAATCTTAAAAGAAACGGGCTTGCTGTCGCTGCGCAATGGACAGCCTGAAAGCCGCATCAACATCGTTCCCCTGTTTGAAACAATTGAAGCCCTTGCCAACGCCGTGCCTGTGATGCAAACCTTGTTTAGCAACGATTGGTATCGCGCACTCATCGCCAGCCGCGACAACATCCAAGAAATCATGCTTGGCTATTCCGATAGCAACAAAGACGGCGGCTACATCAGCAGCACATGGGGCTTGTATCAAGCCGAAATTGGCTTAGTGCGCCTGTTTCAGCAGCACAACATTCGCATTCGCCTGTTCCACGGGCGCGGCGGCAGCGTGGGGCGCGGCGGCGGACCTTCTTACCAAGCCATTTTGGCGCAACCTGCGGGCAGCGTGGGTGGGCAAATCCGCATCACCGAGCAGGGCGAAGTGCTCACCGCCAAATACGGCGACGACAGCAATGCGCGCCACAACCTTGCCGCGCTTATCGCCGCCACGCTGGAAGCCACGCTGCTGCCCGCCGCGCCCGACCCTGATGTCAAGCTGATGAACGCGCTCTCCGAAAGCTCGTTTGCCCACTATCGCGCCTTGATTACGCGGCAAGGCTTTATTGATTATTTCTTGCAAACCAGCCCGATTGAGCAAATCGCCAGCCTGAATTTGGGCAGTCGCCCCGCCAGCCGCAAAACTTTGGCGCGGATACAAGATTTGCGCGCGATTCCGTGGGTATTTTCTTGGACACAAAACCGTCTGATGCTGCCCGCGTGGTATGGTTTTGGCAGCGCGGTGCAAGAGTTGTGCGAACAAGATTCAGGCAGCCTGAAAATGCTACAACAGCACGCGCAGGAAAACCGCTTTTTCCGCGCCATGCTCTCCAATATGGAGCAGGTGATGGCGAAAACCGATCTCACGCTCGCCGAACACTATGCCGCGCTCAGCCAAGACAACGAACACGGCGCAGACATTTTCGCCACCATCAAAGCCGAATACCAACGCAGCCTGAAAACCCTGCTGGATATTTTGCAAACCGAAACCCTGCTCGCCGACAACCGCCCGCTCGCCCGCAGCTTGGCGCTGCGCATCCCGTATTTGAACGCGCTGGGCGGCTTGCAAGTGGCGCTGTTGCGCAAGCTGCGGCAAGAGCCGGACAACGGGCGCGTGCTGCAAATGGTGCATCAAACGATTAACGGCGTGGCACAGGGGTTAAGGAATACGGGGTAGGCAGCCTGAAAACGAAGTTCAGCGTAGCTAAAACGGGCGGCGCGAATCCTTTTCAGGCTGCCTTTGGCAAAACGGCTTATCGTTTGAACAACAAGCCTTGCGCTGATGCTTAACCGCATTCGGGCAGCCTGAAAACAGCGTCATGTGTAAACCGCAGCAACGCCCTATGGAGCGTTGGCGGCTCGCTGACCAATTGGCAGCCAAATCCGTAGCGACGTTATTTCAACTTCATGCGTCATTCAGCCTTGGCGACGAGCCGTCGCCGCTCCATGCGCGCTAGGTTTTGCACGCACTAGGGTTCCGCCAAAATTTCAGGCTGCCTTTCGCGCATGATAAAGGCAGCCTGAAACACGGTTTGGTGCGCTCGGCATAGGCAGCCTGAAACAATCAGTGCAAACCTGTTGCGGTTATGTCGGACTGTTTTTCAGGCTGCCTATAACCTATAAAACGCCGCTTCTGCCGCCTGCAAAAAACAACGCAGCCTGAAACGCCCAAAACCGCACGCGCCCATCCGCATCCCCCGTCATCCCCATCCCAAAAGGCAGCCTGAAAATGCCCCCCGAAACCCTGCGCCAACATCTCGCCCAATTCCTATCCCCTGCCGAATTCCCCGCCGATGCCAGCCCCTTTTTGCTGGACCAACGCAAACGCTACACCAGCGCCAACTGTTTGGTAGTGCAGCCGATGAGCGTGGACAGCGTGCAAAAAATCGTGCGCTTTTGCGCCGCCCACCGCATCGCCATCACGCCACAAGGTGGCAACACAGGCACAGTCGGCGGCAGCGTTGCCCAAAGCGGCGTGCTGCTCAATTTAAGCAAGCTCAACCGCATCCGCCGCGTCAATCTCGCCGACAACACGATAACGGTGGATTCAGGCTGCATCTTGCAAGACGTGCAAACCGCCGCCGCCGCACACCAACGCTTCTTTCCGCTCTCACTCGCCAGCGAAGGCAGTTGCCAAATCGGCGGCAACATCGCCACCAACGCAGGTGGCTTAAACGTGCTGCGCTACGGCACGATGCGCGATTTGGTGCTGGGGCTGGAAGTGGTGCTGCCCAATGGCGATCTGCTCAACCACCTGATGCCGTTGCACAAAAACACCACAGGCTACGAAACGCGCCATCTGTTTATCGGCAGCGAAGGCACACTTGGCGTGATTACAGGCGCAACGCTCAAGCTATTCGCCCCGCCGCAAGCCGTGGCAACCGTGTGGATTGGCGTAAACACGATTCAGGCTGCCGTAGATTTGCTCGCGCGCGTTAAAAACCATTTTGCCGAACGGCTGTGCAGCTTTGAATTGATCAGCGCCTTTGCGCTGGATTTATCCGCCCAATTTAGCCAAATTGCCGCCCCGCTTGCTGCGCCGTGGCACATCCTTGTGGAGCTTACCGACAGCCTGCCGCGCGACGATTTGGGCGATTTGCTGGCGGAATATTTATTCAACTTGGGCTACGAAAACGCCGTGTTGGCGCAATCGCAGCAAGAACGCGCCGATTTGTGGACATTGCGCGAACACATTTCCGCCGCGCAGCGCAGCTTGGGTGCAAACATCAAACACGACATCGCCATGCCGATTGAGCGCGTGGCAGCGTTCACCGCCGCCTGCGATGCCGAACTACTGGCGGCGTATCCCGAGATGCAGATTGTGATGTTTGGGCATTTGGGCGACGGCAGCTTGCACTACAACACCTTTTTGCCCGTGCGCAGCAACGAGGTTTACCAATTTGAAGATGCCGTAAACGCCGTGGTGTATCGCAACGTGTTGGCGCAAGGCGGCACCATCGCCGCCGAACATGGCATCGGCAGCCTGAAAAAACACTGGCTGGCGAGCGTGCGCAGCGCAGACGAAATCGGCCTAATGCGCGCGATTAAAGCGCAGCTAGACCCGCAGGGGCTGATGAATGCGGGCAAGGTGTTGGAATAGGCGGAATAGTTTTCAGGCTGCCTATAAGCAAGTAGGGTAGCTTTGCCACGCACCGTTTAACCATGCCCAATATTGCTTGTTTTGCTGTTTCAGGCTGCCTTAACGTTTAGCCAATAGGCAGCCTGAAAAAAACCACTTAAACCAAAAACCCATTTGAGCATTTGTCCTATACCATCTGCTCAACAGCAGTGAGCCACCGCCCAAGGCAGCCTGAAAATTGTAAAGACGCTTGTATCATTTGAAAAAAATCGCAAAAATTGCAAACAAACATCTATGAATGTAAAAATAGAACTGTTAAGATAACCGTTGCATTTTCCCAACAATAAGCAAAGGATAAAACATGAGCAGCAAAGTATTATTGGTGGACGACGACGATCTACTCTCCGAACTTTTAACCGAATACCTGACCGCAGAAGGCTTGGATGTAACCCGTATGCCCGATGGCGAAAGCGGCGTGCAAGAAATCTTGGGCGGCAACCATTACGACGTGGTGGTACTGGATTCCATGATGCCGAAAATGAACGGCTTGGATGTGCTCAAAACCGTGCGCGCGCAAAGCAAAATCCCCGTGATTATGCTCACCGCCAAGGGCGATGACATTGACCGCATCATCGGCTTGGAAATGGGCGCGGACGATTATGTGCCCAAGCCTTGCCAGCCGCGCGAATTGCTGGCGCGCATCAACGCCATCTTGCGCCGTTCGCAGCAAAACCCCGATGCCAACGCAGCATCTGCCAGCATTGTGGCAAGCGGGGTAACGCTGTTTCCATCTAAACGGCAAGCGATGGTGGGCGACAGCATGCTGGAACTCACCAGCACCGAGTTTAACCTGCTGGAAGTGCTGATGCGCCACGCGGGGCAAGTGGTGAGCAAAGACAATTTGTCGCAAGAAGCGCTGGATCGCAAGCTCGCCAAATTTGACCGCAGCATTGATGTGCATATTTCTAGTATTCGCCACAAATTGGGCGATGCTTCGTTGATCCAAACCGTGCGCGGCTTGGGTTATTTGTTTGTGAAAAACTAAATCTGGCGCAGCATAAGGCAGCCTGAAAACGGGATAACACGGTTTCAGGCTGCTTCTTTCATGCTGCTATGCCAACGATTGATGATTGAAAATTAGGCGGGGCGCAAGCTGTTTAAGACTCTGCGCCACCGCCATCCGCCAAGAAACCGCCCATGCATCCTTTTCTCGCCCAATTGCCCCACTATCTCACCGCGCAACGCCAGCTCAACCGCTCTCCGCACACGCTCACGGCGTATGAACGCGAGTTGCGTGAGTTGGCAAACTTGCTGCCTGAAACCGCCACCCCTACGCGCCAAGATTTTCAGGCTGCCTTTCGCCAGCTTTCGCAGCGCGGTTTGCATCCCAACAGCCTGGCGCGCGCGCTGTCGGCATGGCGGCAATATTGCGATTATTTGGTGCAACAAGGCAGCCTGAAAAGCAATCCTGTGCAAAACATCAAAGCGCCGAAAAAGCCGCAACGCTTGCCCCGCGCTATTGAACGCGACACGCTGAATGGTTTGCTAGACCAGCCAGCTGCGGCGGACGATGCGCTGGCGCTGCGCGATCAAGCCATCGCCGAATTGCTGTATGGCAGCGGCTTGCGGCTCGCCGAGCTTGCTAGCTTGAATGTGGACGATGTGTTTTTGGATGCGGGCTGGCTAAACGTGTTGGGCAAGGGCAATAAGCAGCGGCAAGTTCCGCTGACGCAAAGCAGCGTGGCTTGGTTGCGAAAATGGTTGGCGCAACGCCCTGCGCAGCCGCACGAAACTGCGCTGTTTACCACGCAGCACGGCACGCGCTTGGGCAGCCGCCAAATCGCCAAGCGGTTAGACCAATGGGCGCAACAACACGGCAGCCCGCAGCATATTTCGCCGCATATGCTGCGCCACAGCTTTGCTGGGCATTTGCTGCAAGCGTCGCGCGATATTCGTGCCGTGCAGGATTTGCTGGGGCACGCGAGTTTGTCCAGCACGCAGATTTATACCAAGCTGGATTTTGACCACTTGGCGGCGGTGTATGACGAAGCGCATCCGCGGGCGCGGCGGGGGAAGAAACAACGGTAGCAAGCTTTTTTCCCTATATGCCGTAATTTAAAATAACAGAGGCAGCCTGAAAAAATACTTTTCAGGCTGCCTTATCACGACACAAACGATACATAGTGTTTTCGTTCGGGTAAAATTCGCGTTTTTTCTTACCTAATTCTCAGGACGCAGCTATGGCAACGCACGCACGCACGCACGCACGCACGCACGCACGCACGCACGCACGCACGCACG
>CAUSAG010000033.1:0-15820 GCA_963529665.1 uncultured Kingella sp. | reverse complement strand
GGCTTGGGCGGTTTGCTGGAAGAAGGTGCTCATGAGAAATCCCCTAAATGTCTTGATGGGAATTTAGGGGATTTTGGGGAATTTTGCAAAGGTCTCTTTCAGGCTGCCTTAGGTGTTTTATCGAATCACGCGGTTTTGTTGCCCAGCATGGGCGTTCAAGCATTTTTGTTTAACGGTTGCACGACTGCGAAATAGCGTTTTCAGGCTGCCTTATTCGCCACCAGAGGCAGCCTGAAAAACCCATTATTGCCCACCCTACCCCTTTCAGGCTGCCCATTGCCTATTTTTTGCCCGCGCAGGCGTTTCGCCGCCTACCACGAGCAGGGGCAAGCCCCTGCACCCCAGCGCAGCATCCACCATTGCTGTACAGTTTCAAGCTAAACCCATTGCCAAGCCTTTAAGGCAGCCTGAAACCCAATCCATCCAGGAAAAATGGCGGTGTCCTAAAAAATATGCTGGCTTGATTGCCGTTTATGGCAAGCAGCGTTGCTTAAAATTTCTGGCATCTGTTCTTTCTCATGCTAGCGGGGGGAGGCTAGGATGGGGGTGGTAGTTTAAACAGCCACCCCTATCCCCTTTTCAGGCTGCCTCAAATCGCCCGCCGAAACCCAATCGCCTTCAACACATGAGTGCGCGTTACCGCTTCATCCCCCGCCAAATCCGCCAGCGTGCGGGCAACGCGCAAAATGCGATGAAAACTGCGCGCCGATAGCGACAATTTTTCCAGCATCTGCGCCAAAGCCTGCTTGGCTTCATCGTCAATCCGCGCCAGCGTGTCCAATTCGCTGGGCAGCAATTTGGCGTTGATTTTTCCTTGTCGCTGATATTGGATTTCGCGCGCGCGTATCACCCGCTGGCGCACGCTCGCGCTGCTTTCGCCCGCTTGGTTGCTGGTCAAATCCGCCGCAGGCAACACGGGCACTTCAATCGTTAAATCAATGCGATCCAGCAGTGGGCCCGAAATCTTGTCGCGATAGCGTTTAACCGCATCGGGTGTGCAGCGGCAAGGCTTGCTGGGATGCCCCAAATAGCCGCACGGGCAAGGATTCATGGCGGCAACCAATTGAAATTTCGCAGGATAAGTAACTTGGCGCATGGCGCGGGAAATGTGGATTTGCCCGCTTTCCAACGGGTCGCGCAGCATTTCCAACACCTTTCGGTCAAACTCAGGCAATTCATCCAAAAACAACACGCCATGCGTTGCCAACGATATTTCCCCGGGTCGTGGATCCGAGCCACCGCCCACCAGCGCGGCAGAACTGGCGGAGTTATGCACCATCCGCATCGGGCGCTCGCGGCTAAAATCGTGCGCGTGTTGCGGCAACAACGAACGCAACGCCCACACTTCAATCTGCTCATCGGCGGTTAGTGGCGGCAAAATAGTGGGCAACCGCTGTGCCAGCATAGATTTGCCTGTGCCGGGTGGGCCTACCATCAGCAAACTGTGCCCGCCTGCCGCCGCAATTTCCAACGCCAGCCGCGCCGTGTGCTGCCCTTTCACGTCTTTCAAATCCAGCACGTTTGCGGTTTCAGGCTGCCTATGCTGGCTTTGCGCGCGCGGCAGCGGTTCAAGGCGGTTTAAATGCGCTGCCACCGCATTCAGGCTGCCCGCGCCATAGGCTTCAATATTCGGCATCATGGCAACCTGCTCCGCGTTATCCTCGGGCAACACAAACGCCCGCCCCGCTTGCTGCCCCTGCCAAGCCATCGCCAACGCGCCGCGAATTGGGCGCAAACTGCCCGACAAAGCCAATTCGCCCGCAAACTCGTATCGCGCCAAATCATCAGGGTTCACCTGCCCGCTCGCCGCCAAAATGCCAATCGCAATCGGCAAATCAAACCGCCCCGACTCTTTGGGCAAATCGGCAGGCGCAAGGTTCACCGTAATCTTTTGTGCGGGAAATGCAAAGCCGCTTTGCAAAATCGCTGCACGCACACGGTCTCGGCTTTCCTTCACTTCGGTGTCGGGCAGCCCCACAATGTTAAATTGCGGCAAGCCATTGGCAAGATGCGTTTCCACCTCCACCAACGGCGCATCCATGCCGCTTAGCGCGCGGCTGTTTACCACAGAAAAAGTCATAGAATCAGGTCTGTAAAGAAAATGTTAAACGGCAGATTTTAAGCCATTTGCCCGCGCGACTGGCGAAAATTTCTGCGCAAAATGTTTTTTCAGGCTACCTTAACCCAAACACACACCATTTAACGCGCAACCACGCGGAATGCCGTGCAAAAATAACCACTAAGCAAAACAAATTTTGCTACAATGTGGAGCTATTTTTTCCATTAGGCAGCCTGAAAACACACCATGCAAACCAAAACTTTTATGCACGCAAAACACCAACAAGGCAAAGGTTTATTTAGCTTTTTGGCAGGCTCAATCGCCGCGTTGATTGCCATTGCAGCCGTGTTGTTCACCTTAAACAGCAACAAAGAGCGCGACTTCAAAAACCCCAACGCCAACAAGCAACAACCCGCCGCACAAAACGACCAAACCGAAGTGCTGCTGCCCAGCAATGTGCCTGCCAGCGCCGCAAAACCCACCCCAAACACACGCACCACCACATCCAACATAGAAGACGACGAATCCATTGTCGCCTCCACCCCGCGCACTCGTCCGCCTAAAAAACGCGAAGAAACCGATTTGCTGCCCCCCGATGAAGAACCCATCATCAGCAAAGAAAAACCCAAAAAACCCGAGCCCACACGCCGCCAACCCGACATAATGGACGATCCCGTATTAGGCGATAGCACCGACAGCGAAAAAGAACCCCCGCGCGAAAGCAAACCGCAAAAACCTGCCGACAACAAAGCAGACGAAAATAGGCAGCCTGAAAAACCCAAACTCAGCGAAGCCGAAAAACGCCGTCGCCAGCAAGAAGACATCGCCGACCGCAACGCCAAGCCCACCGCCGAGCAAATTCTCAACAGCGGCAGCATAGAAAAAGCGCGCGAAGTCGCCCGCCAAGAAGCGCAAGCCAAACGCGCCAAACAACGCGCCGCCGAAGATGCCAAAGCCAAAACAGGCGACAACAAAGCAAGCGAAAATCGGCAGCCTGAAAAAACCGCCGCGCCAACAAGCAGCAAAGCTGGCAGCGAAAACAAATCCGCCAACAAAGCCGCAGATAGCAAAACAGGCAAAACCACCGTGCAAGCAGGCGCATACGCCAACCGCCAAGCCGCCGAAGCACAACGCGCCAAACTCGCGCTGATGGGCGTAACCACCCAAATCGTGCAAGTGGAAAGCAACGGCAAAACAATCTATCGCGTGCAAACACGCAGCATGGACAGCCAACGCGCCAACCAAGTGCGCGAAACCTTGCAGCAAAACGGCGTAAACAGCATCCCTCGCAAACAATAACCAACCTAAGGAAAAACCATGAAAACAACCCTAAAAACCACCGCATTTGCCGCCTTTTTAGCCTTGGCAACCGCCCTACCCGCTTCCGCCGCCACCGAAGGCGTGGACTACGAAGTGGTGAAAACCGAAGTTGCCCCGTTGCAAAAAGACAAAATTGAAGTAACCGAATTCTTTGCTTACTGGTGTCCGCATTGCAAAGACTTGGAACCCATCATTTTGAAACACGCCAAAACGTTCAAAAAAGACACCGTGTTGCGCACCGAACACATCGTGTGGGACGAGGGGCGCGACTTTGGCTTTGCCCGCCTTGCCGCAGCGGTGAAACAAGCAGGCTTGCGCGACCAAGCCGACCCTGTGATTTTTGAAGCCTTTGCTTCGCAACGCATTGATTTGGGCAAAGATGCCGTGTTGCGCGAATGGCTGCCCGCCCAATCCGCGTTTGACGGCAAAAAAGTGTTGGCTGCCTACGATTCATTCAGCAACAAAAACATGGCGGAACAAATGAAAACATGGACCAACCAATACGAAATCACAGGCACGCCCACCGTTATCGTTGGCGGCAAATACAAAGTGAACTTCCAGCAAATAGGCTTTGACGCAGGCATGAAAGTCATCGATGAATTGGTGCAAAAAGTGCGCGATGAGCGCGGCATGAAAGCCCCTGCCGCTGCCAAACCTGTTCGCAGTCTCGGCGCGCGTTTTGCCAACAAAGTTGCAAAAACCAAATAAACAGCCAACTCAGGCAGCCTGAAAGCCCAAAACTCTTTTCAGGCTGCCTTATCTTTTGTTTCGCAACATAGGCAGCCTGAAAACCACTTTCAGGCTGCCTATGCCCTATTTCCATCGCGCAAACCCGAAGCCCAACATGCCGTTTTCCGTCAAACCCTTTGCCGAATTAACCACCGCCGAGCTACACGCCATCTACACCGCCCGCGTTACCGTTTTCGTAGTAGAACAAGCCTGCCCCTATCAAGAAGTGGACGCGCAGGATTTAACCGCCCTGCATATCTTCGCCGAGCAACACGGCAAAATCATCGCCTATTGCCGCCTGATTCCGCACGGCGATAGCGTGCATTTGGGGCGTGTGCTGGTGTTGCCTGCATACCGCGCCGAAAAATGGGGGCACAAGCTGGTTGCCTTTGCGCTGGATTACGCCCGCGCCCATTTCCCGCAAGCCAGCGTTTACGCCCAAGCGCAAACCTATCTGCAAAATTTCTACGCATCATTCGGTTTTGCCGCCCAATCCGAGCCCTATTTGGAAGACAATATTCCGCATATTGATATGCTATTGCCCGCCGCGCAATCATAGCAACCGCGCAGCTTTTGCAGTAAAATCACACACTTTCAGGCTGCCTGAAACACCGTAAAAGGCAGCCTGAAAACCATTTTTAATCATTAGAGAACCACCACCATGAAAACCAAAGACCTCCGCGCCAAATTCCTGCAATTTTTCCAATCCAAAGGGCATCAAATCGTCCGCTCTTCCAGCCTCGTGCCGCACGACGACCCGACGCTGCTGTTTACCAACGCCGGTATGAACCAGTTTAAAGACGTGTTCCTCGGCTTCGACAAACGCGCCTACAACCGCGCCACCACCGCGCAAAAATGCGTACGCGCCGGCGGCAAGCACAACGACTTGGAAAACGTCGGCTACACCGCCCGCCACCACACCTTCTTTGAAATGATGGGCAACTTCTCCTTCGGCGACTACTTCAAACGCGACGCCATCCACTTCGCTTGGGAGTTCCTCACTTCCCCCGAATGGCTGAACATCCCCAAAGAAAAACTCTTGGCGACCGTATATGCCGAAGACGACGAAGCCTACAACATCTGGCTGAACGAAATCGGTATGCCTGCCGAGCGCATCGTCCGCATCGGCGACAACAAAGGCGCGAAATACGCGTCCGACAACTTCTGGCAGATGGGCGACACCGGCCCCTGCGGCCCGTGTTCCGAAATTTTCTACGACCACGGCGAAGAAATCTGGGGCGGCATTCCCGGCAGCCCCGAAGAAGACGGCGACCGCTGGATTGAAATTTGGAACTGCGTGTTCATGCAGTTCAACCGCGACGAGCAAGGCAATATGAACCCGCTGCCCAAGCCGTCCGTTGATACCGGCATGGGCTTGGAGCGCATGGCGGCCGTAATGCAGCACGTCCACAGCAACTATGAAATCGACCTGTTCCAAGACTTGCTCAAAGCTGTGGAAAGAGAAGAAAAAGACCCTAATAACCGAGGTGATGGCATTACTCTAACAGTACCCAATCAAGATGATGCAAGTAGAAAAGTAATTGCCGACCATATCCGATCTTGTTCTTTTTTAATTGCAGATGGAGTACTTCCTTCTAATGAAGGACGAGGGTATGTTTTGCGACGCATCATTCGCCGAGCAGTAAGACATGGTTATAAGCTTGGGATAGTTAAGCCATTCTTTTATAAGTTAGTAGCAGATTTAACAAAGGAAATGGGCGACGCTTATCCTGAGTTGAAAGAAAAACAAGCCCAAATCGAAGAAGCCCTGAAAAACGAAGAAAGCCGCTTTGCCGAAACTTTGGAAAAAGGCATGGGCTTATTGGACAACGCACTTTCAGGCAACCTGAAAACCTTAAACGGCGAAATCATCTTCAAACTCTACGATACCTACGGCTTCCCATATGATTTGACCGCCGACATCTGTCGTGAACGCGGGGTAGAAATGGACGAAGAAGGCTTCAACCGCGAAATGGAAGCCCAACGCGCCCGCGCCCGCGCCGCGCAAAACTTCAAAGCCAACGCGCAACTGGACTACACAGGCGCGGACACCGAGTTCACCGGCTACGAAAAACGCAGCCAAGACACCAAAATCATCGCCTTATACAAAGGCAGCGAAGCCGTGGACGAACTCCAAGCAGGCGAAGCAGGCGTGGTCGTTTTGGAACAAACCCCGTTCTACGCCGAAAGCGGCGGCCAAGTCGGCGACGTAGGCTTTATCTTCGCAGGCGAAAACCGCTTCCGCGTCGAAGACACGCAGAAAATCAAAGCCGCCGTACACGGACAATTCGGCGCAGTCGTATCAGGTCGTCTGAAAGTGGGCGATGCCGTATCCGCCGAAATCGACAACGACATCCGCGACAGCATCATGCGCAACCACAGCGTTACCCACCTGATGCACAAAGCCCTGCGCGATGTTTTGGGCACGCACGTCGAACAAAAAGGCAGCCTGCAAAACGCCGAGCTGACCCGCTTCGACATCTCCCATCCGCAAGGCATCAGCGCGGAAGAAATCGCCGAAGTCGAACGCCGCGTCAACGCCGCGATTATCGCCAACGTGCCCGTCAAAGTCGAAACCATGTCCATTGAAGACGCGCAAAAATCCGGCGCCATGATGCTCTTCGGCGAAAAATACGGCGACTTCGTCCGCGTCATCACCATGGGCGACTACTCCATCGAACTGTGCGGCGGCACCCACGTTGCCCGCACCGGCGACATCGGCTTCTTCAAAATCATCAGCGAAGGCGGCATCGCCGCAGGCATCCGCCGCGTAGAAGCCATCACCGGCCTTGCCGCACTGGCATGGGCGCAAAACCAAGAAAGCCTGATGAAAAACATCATCGCCGAAGTCAAAGCCCAAACCGAAAAAGACGTACTCGCCAAAATCCAAGCCAACGCCGCAAACGCCAAAGCCTTGGAAAAAGAGTTGGCAAAAGCCAAAGCCGAACTCGCCGTCCACGCAGGCGCCAAACTCTTGGACAACGCCAAAGACTTGGGCGCAGCCAAACTCGTCGCCGCCCAAATCGAAGCCGACGCAGCCGCCCTGCGCGAAATCGTTACCGATTTAACCGGCAAATCCGACAACGCCGTGATTCTTTTGGCGGCAGTAAACGACGGCAAAGTCTCCCTGTGCGCCGGCGTATCCAAAGCCTTAACCGGAAAAGTGAAAGCCGGCGATTTGGTCAAATTCGCAGCCGAACAAGTCGGCGGCAAAGGCGGCGGACGGGCTGATTTGGCACAGGCTGGCGGTACGAATGTGGCGAAACTGCCCGAAGTGCTAAATGGTGTGAAAGATTGGGTTGGCGCGAAGCTGGCTTGATGAGAAAAAGGCAGCCTGAAAGGTTTTCAGGCTGCCTTTTGTGTAGAAACTCATGGATTCGTATATCTAAGTGCAACGCTTATCTTCTTCGTAAGTATATTGTGATGTGCTTGCAGCAGCCTATACCAATGTAAACTGCCCCCAAAATTTACAAGCATTGTACTTGATTGATTATTGATTGCGAATCCATTATAGTCTGAAAACACCCTACCCTTTTTCAGGCTGCCTTCTACATTAAAAGCAGCCTGAAAATTTTCCTCAATCCATGTTAAAAACCCACCAAAATCCTTTATAATCCAACACATCATTTCGTTTTAGCTGCCGATTGCCGTGAGCGCTAAAATTTCTTCAATTTCAACACAGGATTTCTTATGACAGGACATCTCGGTTTCCCCGTAGAAACGGTTGCCGTTTTCATCATCTTATCGGTTGGCGCGATTGCGATTGACCTGTTTGCCCACAAAGACGACAAGCCCATGTCGCTCAAAAGCGCCACCATGTGGTCTTTATTTTGGATTTTCGTTTCCATTTTGTTTGGCGTTTATTTGTGGATACACCACGGCAGCGAAGTGGCGAGCTTGTTCTTCACTGGTTATGCGTTGGAAAAAGTGTTGTCGGTGGACAATCTATTCCTGATGATGGCGGTGTTTGCATGGTTTAAAGTGCCCGAGGGGCTACGCCATCGCGTGTTGTATTGGGGCATTATCGGCGCGATTGTGTTCCGCATGATTTTTGTTGCCATTGGCGCAGGCTTGCTGGCGTTAAGCTCTTGGGTGGAGCTGATTTTTGCAGCCATCGTGGGCTACACCGCCGTGATGATGCTGAACCAAAAAGAGGAGGAAGAGGAAAACGAGGATTATTCCGACCACTTGGCATACCGCTGGGTGCATAAATTTTTCCCCGTGTTCCCGCGCCTTTATGGGCACAATTTCTTTTTAAACGCGGAAGAATTTGCAAAAGCGCAAGCCAACAACCCTGAAACGCATTTGGAATTGGCGGGCGAAGATATGAAACACCCCGAAAACAGCCATCCACACGCGATAAAAAAAGGGCAATGGGTGGCAACGCCGTTGTTTTTATGCTTGGCGGTGATTGAATTGTCGGATGTGATGTTTGCGTTTGACAGCGTGCCTGCGGTGATTGCGGTGTCCAAAGAGCCGCTGATTGTGTACAGCGCGATGATGTTCGCCATTTTGGGCTTGCGGACGATGTATTTTGTGCTGGAAGCGCTGAAAGGCTATCTGGTGCATTTAGAAAAAGCGGTGATTGTGTTGCTGTTTTTCATCGCGTTTAAGCTGGCGTTGTCGGCTACCAATCATATGTTCCACCACGGCTGGGATATTTCGCCCAATGCCTCGTTGATTGTGGTGCTGGTGGTGCTGGCGGCGGGCATTGCGGCTTCGTTGCTGTTCCCCGAAAAAGAAGAGGAAAAAACCGCGGCGGCGCAAGTTGCAGGGCAGTTCGCAGAACAAGCCGCCGAACAGCCTGCGGCGGAACAATCCGCAGAACCGCCTGCCGAGCCATCGTCTATTGAAGCGCCTGTTGAAACGTCTGTTGAAGCGGCTTCCGATGCTGGCAGCGGCGCAGATGGCGGCGCATCCGATTAAGCAGCCCACTCTTTCAGGCAGCCTGAAAGCAGTCAAGACAGCCTGAAAACGTATTTGAAATGTTGTTTTAGTTTGGCTAAACCGCGCTTCACCCGTTTTCAGGCTGCCTTTTTATATCCATCGTGCAGTCGCTTTTCTTGCGCGGCAAAGGCAGCCTGAAAACCGCTTGCACCCCATTCATCCGAACGTTCGCAGAAAGGAAAAACATGGCAGTTTCATTAAGCAAAGGTCAAAACGTTTCATTGAGCAAAACCGACCCATCGCTCAAACACATCCTTATCGGCTTGGGCTGGGATGCGCGCAGCAGCGACGGGCAAGATTTTGACTTGGATGCCAGCGTGTTTATGACGGCGGAGAGCGGCAAAGTGCCATCCGATGATTATTTTGTGTTCTACAACCAGCTCAAATCGCCCTGCGGCTCGGTGCAACACACGGGCGACAACCTAACGGGTGACGGCGATGGCGACGATGAAAGCGTTATCGTGGAATTGGAAAAAGTGCCCGCCAACATCAAATCGCTGTTTGTTACCGTAACCATCCACGATGCCGAAACACGCCGCCAAAACTTTGGGCAAGTGAGCAACGCCTTTGTGCGCTTGGTGAACCACGAAACAGGGCAAGAAGTGCTGCGCTTTGATTTATCCGAAGATTACAGCACAGAAACCGCGATGGTGTTCGGCGAAGTGTATCGCCACAACGGCGATTGGAAATTCCGCGCCATCGGGCAAGGCTACACAGGCGGGCTGTTGGCGTTGTGCAATCAATATGGCGTGAACGTGGGCTAAGACGCGATAGGCAGCCTGAAGATGGATTTCAGCATCACCAAAGCCGCGCCTGATTTAGGGCAAGCATACGGCAAACACCGCATGGAATTTTTCAGGCTGCCTTTGCTGGCGAGCTTGGGGCTTTTGCTGATTGTCGCGCTTCTTTTTTTAGAAGAACGCGAGAGCTTTATTACCTTATGGATACTCGCCATTTTCGGGCTGCTGTGGACGGTTTACTGTCTCGCCAGTTGGCATACAAACCGCATCGTTTTGCACCACAACGGCATCGTTTGCCGCCGCCTGCTGCTGGCCGACAAAACATTCTATTTCCAGCCCGATATGCACGTATTTGTGCGAAAATGGCGATACAGCGTGATTTTTGCCGCATGGAAAACCGCGCCGCGCATCCAAATCATCTTGCAGCAGCGAAACGGCGCAAAATTGAAACTGTCGCCCTACTGGAAAAACCAAGAGCGTGTGTTAAGCGTATTGCGCCAATATCAGCTCGTCCACACCTTGCCGCGCTTGCACGAAGCCTATGCCAACGGCGAAACGCTGGATTTTGGCGGCGTGCAATTGGATAGCTCAGGCATTTGGGTAAACAAAAAACATTACGGCTGGCAGCAATACGAACCGCGAGTCGGCGGCGGCTGGCTGTATGTATATAAAACCAAAGCCAACGGCAAAACCCGTTGGCGCGCATCCGCCCGAATACCGTTGGCAAAAATCAGCGAAGCCAAAATCCTGCTGGACTTTATCGGTTTTGACGGCGCGGCTTTCAACGACTACCTCACCGAGCATTACAAACTCAACCCCTTCTTTTAGCAGCACCGCGTTTCAGGCTGCCTGAAACGTTCTTTTTCAACCCAACTCACAGGAGTATCAACATGGCAATCAGTTTGCAAAAAGGCGGCAACGTCAGTTTAAGTAAAGAAGCCCCAGGCTTAACCAAAATGCTCATCGGCTTGGGCTGGGATGTGCGCGCCACCGATGGCGCAGATTTTGACTTAGACGGCAGCGCGTTCCTGCTCAACGCCAACGGCAAAGTGCGTTCCGATGCCGATTTTATTTTCTATAACCAGCCCAAATCCGACAACGGCGCAGTAGCGCATCAAGGCGACAATCGCACGGGCGAAGGCGAAGGCGATGATGAAGTGATTGAAGTAGATTTAGCTACCGTGCCCGCCGATGTAGAAAAAATCGCCATCACCGTAACCATCCACGATGCCGATGCCCGCAAGCAAAACTTTGGGCAAGTATCCAGCGCGTTTATCCGCTGCGTGAACCCCGATGGCAATGTGGAAATCGCCCGCTTTGATTTGTCGGAAGACGCTTCGGTGGAAACCGCGATGATTTTTGGCGAAATCTATCGCCACAACGGCGAATGGAAATTCAAAGCGATTGGTCAAGGCTTTAAAGGCGGATTGGGCGCGTTGGCGCAGCATTTTGGCGTGAATGTTTAATCTATTGGGCGTGTTGACAATCAACATTTTGGCGGCTTTTACGCCCTAAAACAGCATTTGCCATTTTATGACGCAAAATCCGCTTAACAAGTTGAATGTCAACACGCCCTAGGCAGCCTGAAAATAGGCAGCCTGAAAACAAATAAAGCGCGTTTCAGGCTGCCCTACCCCACCAATCCACAAGGAAACCACCATGCCCACCTTTACCATAACAGGCAACGAAGACCCTTTTCTCCACGTTTCACTGCGCAAAGGCGAGCGCATTTCCTGCGAAAGCGATGCGATGGTGATGATGGAAAGCAATCTGGATTTGCAAAGCAGAATGCAAGGCGGTCTTTTGAGCGCATTAGCACGCCGCTTGGCAAACGGCGAGAGCTTTTTCCAGCAACACATCACCGCCACGCGTGGCGATGGCGACTGCCTGCTCGCGCCGATGATGAACGGCGGCATTGAAGTGCTGGATGTGGGCGCGGTGCAATACAAAATATCGGATGGCGCTTATATGGCAGCCACTGCCGATGTTGCCGTAACCGCGCAAATGCAGCAGCTGGGCGCGGCGATGTTTGCAGGCACAGGCGGCTTTTTTATTGGGCAAACTTCGGGCAAGGGGCAGGTTGCCGTGTGCGGTTTTGGCACGCTGTTCACCATAGAAGTAACCCCTGATAACCCCATCACCGTGGACAACGGGCACGTTGTCGCGTGGGACAGCAGCTTGGAATACAAAATCTCGCTAAGCACAGGGCAGGAGCGCGGCTTGCTGGGCAACATCATCAACAGCGTTACCAGCGGCGAAGGCATTGTGTTGAAGTTTTCGGGCAGGGGCAAAGTCATCATTTGCTCGCGTAATCTGAAAAACTTTGCAGGCTGGGTTGCCAGCCAGCGCGGCGCTTGATGGGCACAGGCAAGCAAACGGTTGGCGTTGTGCGCGATAAGCGTGGGTATGGCGGCAAGACGCCATACTCGGTAAACGACAAGCAACAGCCGTTTTCAGGCTGCCTTAATGCCTTGTTTATTGATTATTTTTTTACAACCCTATAAAGGAAACCATCATGGCAGTTAATTTGCAAAAAGGTCAAAAAATCTCTTTGGAAAAAGAAGCAGGCACCAAACTCAACTCGGTTGTTATGGGCTTGGGCTGGGATGCAGCCAAAAAAGGCGGCTTTTTGTCGGGCCTGTTTGGCGGCGGCAGCGGCGAGATTGATTTAGACGCATCGTGCTTTATGTTTGACGAACACAACGAGCTGGTGGATTTGGTGTTCTTTAACCACCTGCGCAGCGAAGATGGCTCTATTCAACACAGCGGCGACAACCGCACGGGCGATGGCGATGGCGACGATGAACAAATCGCCGTGGCGCTTAACCGCGTACCCGCGCACATCAAATCGCTGGTGTTCACCGTGAGCAACTACACAGGGCAGGATTTCAGCAAGGTGGAAAACGCCTTCTGCCGCCTGATTAACGGCGACAACGGGCAAGAAATCGCGCGTTACGACCTATCGGCGCAAGGCAACCACACCGCGCAAATCATGGCAAAAGTGTATCGCCACAACGGCGAATGGAAAATGCACGCCATCGGCGAAAACAGCCAAGGCGCAACGCCCGATAAAATCATTCCCAAAATTATTCCGCATTTGTAAACCCCAATAAGGCAGCCTGAAACCTGTCCTGCCCGTTTTGGCTTTGCCGAAACCCGTAAAATTGTTTTGGCTTCGCCAAAGCGCGTAAACTCGCTTTCAGGCTGCCTATCTTGTTGCCCATCCTTGTTTTGGAGAGCGTCTATGGGAATGTATGCCCAATACACCGCATGCGATGATGCCACGCTCGCTCAATTGAAAACGCTTTCGGTTGATGATTTGATTGACACGCTAGACGAAGCGGAAGAAGCAGAATCGCTGCCCAGCACCGATATAGACAAAATGTGGGATGGCTTGCATTTTGTGCTCACAGGCGTTGGCGCCAGCAATCCGATTGAAGATAATCCATTGAGCATCGGCATTTTGGGCGATTTGGAGCTGGTGGACGATGAAGATTTTTTCAACACCTACACCAGCGCCGATAAGCTGCCCCAAATCATCGCGGCAATGGAAGCGGTGGACATCAAAGCCAAAATCGCCGCCACGCCGTTTGCCCGCTTGCATCAAAACAACATCTATCCCGATATTTGGGATGAAGAAAACGAAGACGAATTTGAAGAAATCGCCGAAGAGCTCGCCGAGCATTTTCAAAACTTGTTAGATTTTTATCGCCAATGCGCGGCAAACCAGCAAAATGTTGTCGTTGTCATTGCCTAATCCACCCCCAGCATAAGGAGCAACCATGCGCCGATTACCCGTTTACCTACTCGTTGATACATCAGGCTCCATGCACGGCGAAGCCATAGAAGCCGTGCGCAACGGCTTGCAAGTATTGGTTTCCGCCCTGCGCCAAGACCCCTACGCGCTGGAAACCGCCTATCTTTCGGTGATTACCTTTAACAGCAGCGCCCAGCAAATCATCCCCTTAACCGAATTGATGAATTTCCAAGTGCCCGACATCCAAGCCAGCGGCACAACCGCAATGGGCGAAGCGCTCACTCTGCTTGCCGATTGCATTAAGCGCGAAGTGGTGCAAGGCAGCGCGGAAGTGAAAGGCGATTGGAAGCCCGTGGTGTTCCTGCTATCAGACGGCGCGCCCACCGACAGCATCAGCAAGGGCATTGAAGCGTTGAAATCGGTAAAAATTGGCACGTTTGTTGCCTGCGCGGCGGGCGCGTCTGCCGATGCCAACACGCTGAAACAAATCACCGAGATTGTGGTATCGCTGGATACGGCAGATGCCAATTCCATCAAGGCTTATTTCAAATGGGTGTCGGCTTCCATTTCGGTTTCCAGCCAGAAAATTGAAAGCGGCGGCAAAGAAGTGAGCGGCTTGGACGAGCTGCCGCCGCCACCGCCCGAATTGAATGTGGTGCTTTGAGTGTAACAAGGCTTCTATGGTTTTCAGGCTGCCTTGGGGCGCATCGCCATCGTATCCTCAAAGGCAGCCTGAAAACGCAAAACGATGCTATGCCGCGCTCAATAGGGCGCAAGTAGGGTGAATTGAATGGGATGCTGTAATTAAGGTTTTTTCAGGCTGCCTTTGTTGGGCAATATGATGCCATGCACACAAAGGCAGCCTGAAAACATAAAACACTCGCCACGAAGAGCGGGCGGCTCATTTTTCAGCAACCGAAAGCGTGGGTATGGCGGCGCAACGCCATGCAACGACAAAATCCACAGCAACCTTTCAGGCAGCCTGAAACGCATTAAAAGGACAACATCATGGCAATCTCTTTAAAAAAAGGACAAGGCGTAAACCTGCGCAAAGACACGGGCTTCAACCTTTCGCGGCTCAAAATCGGCTTGGGTTGGAGCGTGGTCAATAGCACGCCCGAATACGATTTAGACGCGGTGGCTTTTGTGTTAGACAGCGCGGGCAAGGTGCGCAATTTGGGCAAGCTGGGCGACAACGGCAAGCCCACGCTGGTGGGCGGCGATGTGGTGTTTTACAACTCGCTGGTGCATCCCAGCGGCAAAATTCGTTTGAGCGGCGACAGCCGAACAGGCTCGGGCAGCGATGATGACGATGAAACCATTGAAGTGGATTTGGATAATTTGCCGCGCGAATACGCCGCAATTGTCTTCGCTGTGGTGATTTTCAAAGGCAAAGAGCGCGGGCAATCATTCGCAGGGGTAAACAAAGCCCACATCCGCGCCTTGGATGCCAACGAGCGAGAAATCTGTCGCTACGAAATTGGCGGCGATGCGCAAAACGCGCCCTATTGCGCCATGACCTTCGCCCGCGCCGACCGCGATGCACAAGGCGAATGGGTGTTCCGCGCGGTGGGCGAATTTGCCCAAACCGATCGTTTTGTGGATTTGCTGCGCGAAAAATACATGCCGTATTAAGTTTCAGGCTGCCTTTCGCCCTTTATCACAACAAGGAAAATTTATGTCTAACCGACGACTGCTTACCTATATCTGCATCGACACATCAGGCTCCATGCGCGGCGAGCCGATTGAAGCCGTTAATTCAGGCTTGCACGCGCTGATGGCATCGCTGCGGCAAAACCCCTACGCGCTGGAAAGCGTGCATTTAAACATCACCACCTTTGATAGCCAGATTAAAACCGTGCTGCCGCTCACGCCGTTGGAGCAAGTGGTGCTGCCTGAAATCGTTTGCCCCGAAAGCGGCGCAACTTTTCTCGGCGGCGTGCTGGAACATATTGTGCAAGCCGTCAAACAAGACCGCATCGTCGGCAACAGCGAGCAAAAAGGCGACTGGCGACCGATTTTAATCGTGCTCACCGATGGCAAGCCCACCGATTTGCTGGCATACAGCGAAATCCTGCCCGAAATCAAAAAACTGGGCTTTGGCAACATCGTGGCGTGCGCGGCGGGCCCGAAAGCCGATGCCAGCTATTTAAAACAGCTCACCGACAACGTGGTTTCGCTGGACACCATGGACGCGGCTTCGTTCGCCAAGTTTTTCCAATGGGTGTCCGCCGCCGTTGCCCAAAGCAGCGTGAGCGTGGGCAGCCC
>CAUSAG010000032.1:0-17822 GCA_963529665.1 uncultured Kingella sp. | reverse complement strand
GCTGATGGGCGGCGTGGCAAGCGTGCTGTTTACGTTGCTGTGGACATCTGATGACATGGTGATTTTATGTGGTTTTGTGGGTGCGTTGGCAGCGGCGATTTTGGCGGCGTTGGTGTTGCCCAAGGCGAACAAAGCATCGGAGGCAGCCTGAAAACCATGTTTCCTTTTATTCCTTTTATTCTTTTTCCTTTGATTGCAGGCATCATTGCCGTTGCGGGCTATTGCTATTTAGCGAAAAGGCAGCCTGAATATCCCAATGGGCGAGTAATTGCCACGTTTACGCTGCTAGGTGGCGGACTGGGCGGGTTGCTGGTTACATTCCTTATATATTTGACAGTAGTGATAAGTAGTCCATCGCCCCTTATTGATGATTCTCTCCCGCAACGCTTTTTGCCTGTGAGCGTATTGTTGGGTGGCGGCATGGGGTGCGCTCCTGCTGCATTGTGTGGCGTATTGTTGGCAAAAGAACAGCTTATTCGCGCATGGAAAAGTAGTCTGATAGCAGCGTGGTATGGCGTGATAAGCGGTGTGGTGGCGGGAATAATTTTTTTAAATATACCTGCATCGCTGTTTTTTGCACCGATAGGCGCATTATCGGCGGCGATTTTGTCAGCGATGGTGTTGCCCAAGGCAAACAAAACATCTGAGGCAGCCTGAAAACCATGTTTCCTTTTATTCTTTTTCCTTTGATTGCAGGCATCATTGCCATTTCGCTTGATTTTGTGCTGATTGTTGCCATGCTGCTGGCGTGCGGCGTTGTCGGCGCGATGGCAGCGGCGATTTTATCCGCCCTTGTGTTGCCCAAGGCGCAGTAAGCCGCGCCTAAGGCAGCCTGAAAGCCGCAGGCTTCAACGGAGTTAAAACGGTAACACTATGATTTTGCTTATTCCTTTAATCTTCGCAGGCTTGATTGCCATTCTGGGCTATCGCTACATCGCCCCCAGCCAGCCCGAATACCCCAACGCACGCGTGATTACCACGTTTACGCTGCTGGGCGGCAGCGTGGGCGGCGTGCTGCTGGCGTTGGCGTTTTGGTGGCTGGGCGATATATCGCGCAGTTATTTTGATGGTGATGGCGATGCGCTGCTGTCTCTGCTGTATGTGGGCGTGCTGCTGGGCGGCGGCTTGGGCTGCCTTCCTGCTGCGGTGTACGGCGTGTTGCTGGCGAAAAAACAGCTCGCCCGCGCATGGCAAAGCAGCCTGATTGCGGCAGGCTACGGCGCGATGGTGGGCGCAATCTCGGGAGCGTTGCTGTTGAGCATTCAGCTGGTGTGGGTGTTGGCATTTACGGGCGGATTGTCGGCGCTGGTTTTATCGGCGTTTGCGCTTCCCAAGGCGCAATAGCGTTTTAACTCCGTTGAAGCCTGCGGCTTTCAGGCTGCCTGTTGCGGAAAACCGATCAGGCAGCCTGAAAATTGGTCGGCAAAATTTTTTAATCGCGTATTTCAGTTTTCACAGAAATTTAGGAATTTGAAAAAATGAAACAAAGCTATCCTACCACCAACGTGATTATGCTGTTTGCTTTGCTAACGCCGATGTTGTTTGGCATTGTGATGGGCTGCCGCTGGGCGTATTTATACTGCCCATGATTGTAGCGAGCATGCTGTATGGTTTTTTGCCTGCGCTGGCGTGCGGCATTTGGCTGGCGGCATCGGGCTGGCTGTTTTGGGTGCTGCTGGCAGCAGGCGTGGCAGCGGTAGTTTCGGCGTGGTGTTTTTTGCCTGAGGCAGAAGAGACGGTGGACGATAAGGCAGCCTGAAAATGGGGTGGCGTGGGGTGTTTTGGCTTGATGAGAATTCGTAAACTTAGTTTTCAGGCTGCCTTTTGGTGTGGGCGAATATGTTGTGCGATGGTTTTGTGGCGAGGCAGTCTGAAACAAGGATTTCCCCAGTTTCAGGCTGCCTTTGCCAATCCATTATCAACCCGCGCCAATATGCTTTCAGGCTGCCCATCATCCCGATCAGGCAGCCTGAAAAGCAAAACAACCGCAAATTATGGTTTACAACCGAAACCCCGCATCAAACCCCAACTCGCGTTTCGCTTTTTCACTAGACAGCCGCGCATCGTCATCCGCTGCATTGTAAATGCCCGATTGCTCGCATTGCAACGCCAACACCGCCACGTGCGCCGCCGCTTCTGCGTGCACAGGTGGGGCAAAGTCCACAGGCGCATCAAAGCCCGTGCCCGCGCCATACAGACAGCCATAACGCAACACAACGCCGATAAACGCAGGGTCGGTGGTGATTTGCTGCTCCAAGCTGTGCACCGCGCGCGGTTTCGCCGTAGGTTGGCTCGGCAAAATCCAGCAAGGGCGCATCTTCGGTAACAGGCTGTGGCGCATCAGGCGCATACACAAAAGCAATGCTCTGCGCGATGATTTTTTCACGCCCGCCGCTTTTGCCGCGCGCACCAAATTGCGCGTGCCTTCATCGCGAATACGCGCATTGCGAACCAACGCCGCTTCCATTTGGTCGGCCGCCAAGCCATCGGGCAAATCGGTCAGCTCGTGGGAAACCACATCGGGGCGGATTTCGTCCATAATTTTCAGCAAGCCTTCCGCGTCAAACGCATCCGCCACCACGGGCTTGATGCCTTGCGCCGCCAGCATTTCGGCTTTGGCAGGGCTACGCGTGGTGCCATACACTTCATACCCCGCCGCCAGCAGCATTTTGCACAACGGCAAGCCAATCACACCGCTTGCGCCTGCCACGAACATTTTTGTTTCTGCGCCATTTTCGTTTCCTCGGATAAGGGTTAAAAGAGCGCGGATTATATGCGATGTGCCGCGCCAAGCGGTTAAACCATCAAAGGCAGCCTGAAAAACCTCGCCACAAGTTTTCAGGCTGCCTTACAATCCCCACCCTTATCATCATTCGCACAAATATCATGTCCCACTACGCCATCGGCGACCTACAAGGCTGTTACGCCGAGTTCATCGCCCTGCTCAACCAAATCCAGTTCAACCCCAGCCGCGACACGCTCTGGCTGGTGGGCGATATTGTTAACCGCGGGCCGCAATCGCTAGAATGCCTGCAATACTGTATGCAACACGAAAACAGCGTGCAAATCGTGCTCGGCAACCACGACCTACACCTGCTCGCCCTGATGCACGGCTACGGCAAGCTCAAACGCCGCGACACCCTCGATGCCATCCTCAACCACCCGCAAATGCCGCAAATGCGCGACTGGCTGCGCCAACAGCCCCTGATGCGCCACACCGACAGCCACGCCCTTGTGCACGCAGGCATCCACCCCGCATGGAGCATCGCCCAAGCCCAAACCCTTGCCAACGAAGTTGCCGCGCAAATAGCCAGCCACCGCGCCAGCGAATATTTTGCCCAAATGTATGGCAACCACCCCAGCCAATGGCAGCCTGAAAGCCAAGGCATAGACCGCCTGCGCATCATCACCAATGTGCTCACCCGCATGCGCGTGCTCAACCCCGACAACAGCCTAGACTACGACTACAAAGAAACCTACCAACACATCCCCACCCCCCAACGCGCATGGTTTGACGCACCTAACCGCCAACATCTCAGCCACGAAATCATCTTCGGGCATTGGTCAGCACTCGGCTACCGCCGCGAAAAACGCATCTGGTCATTAGACACAGGCGCGCTATGGGGCGAAGAACTCACCGCCGTAAACATCCACACAGGTGAACGCTTCACCCAGCCCAGCTTCCAGCCCAAACAATTTTAATCACCCATTTTCAGGCTGCCGCAATCCCCAAAGGCAGCCTGAAAACAAGCGCAGCAAGTTTCGGCGTAACCAAAACGCCCCAACCACGCCAATCAACAGCCATATCACGCGTTGCGCCGCGTACCACGCCATGCAGCCCAAGCATTGCCGCCCAATTAAACGCACGCAAAAGCCCAGCCATTTTCACCGTACCCAAGCACGCAACCCCACTTTCAGGCTGCCTAAAATCACCGCTAACAATGTAAAGCAAACGCAAACCCGTTTGACAAACCCACTGCAAAAGCAGTCTAATCGCGCCCATTGTGGCAACCGCCACCCTAAACGAAACGGAGATTCCATGAAATTCAGTTCTATCCTAACCGCCGCCATTCTCGCCGCCGCCACTTTCACCGCCCAAGCCGCCCCACAAGGCGAGCAAGAGCTCACCTCCAGCAGCAGCCAAAGCGAAATAGATAGCAAAAAAGAAGTCGCCTACACCTGCCAAATCCTGCAAGACGACAAACTCCAAAACGTTAAACTCACCGCCATGTATGGCATCAAAAACAACCAAGCCATCGTCGCCCAAGTCCGCATCAACGGCGTAACCACCCCAGGTATGTGGCGCGACACCAGCTTCAATCTCATGAACCGCTTTATCAGCAACGACCCCAGCGCCCGCACCACCGTGTGGACAGCCATGCCTGCCGATGCCAGCAAGCTCGCGCAAGTAGATGGCGGCAAACTATCCGTAGCCGAAACCTCAGGCGCGCAACAAAGCGTGGTTGCCGACAACTGCCGCCTAGACAAAGCCGCTACCGCCAAGCTCAACAAATAATCCCCCAAAAGGCAGCCTGAAAATATCCGCGCACAGCGGGCAAAACATTCAGACCGCGCACATCCCAAACAACCCAAGGCAGCCTGAAAAGCAAGATGAATCACCGTTCACCCCTTTTCAGGCTGCCTAATCACACCCACCATGTTCACACGCTATCTCACCCTAATCAGCGCCCTTATTCTCATCATCCTAATCATCCGCAACCTATTCACCCGCCAGCAACAACACGCCATAGACACCACCGTCAAACAAATCGCCAAAATACTCATCATCGTCAGCATCATCGCCACCGCCTACGCCCTTATCAAAGACTAAAAACGCAAAGACTAAAAAACCATGAATACCCCCATCACCGTAACCATGCTCACCAAAAACGCCGAACGCTGCCTAGCCGAAGCGCTCAACGCCCTTGCCAGCTTCAACGAAGTGCTCCTGCTAGACAACGGCTCCACCGACCAAACGCTCGCCATCGCCGCCCAATACCCCAACGTAACCATCCACCACCACCCATTCGACGGCTTTGGCAACATGAAAAACCGCGCCGCCATGCTCGCCAAAAACGACTGGATACTCAACATAGACAGCGACGAAATCATCACCCCCGAGCTGCTTGCTAGCATCCAAAACGCCGACCTAACGCAGCCTGAAAACATCTACGCCCTAAACCGCATCAACCACTATCAACGCCGTCCCATCACAGGCTGCGGCTGGTCGCCCGACATTCTCCCCCGTCTCTACAACCGCACCCACACCCAATACAACCAACGCGCCGTCCACGAAGCCCTGATTATCCCCCAAGGCAACCACCCCCAACTGCTCACAGGCAACCTAAACCACTACACCTACGACAGCATAGAAGCCCTGATCAACAAAATGCAGCAATACAGCAGCCTTTACGCCGAACAAAACGCAGGGAAAAAAAACAGCAGCCCACTTTCCGCCCTGCTACACGGCGCATGGAGCTTCATCCGCAGCTACCTTATCAAAAGCGGCTGGAAACACGGCGCAGACGGGCTCACCATCTCGCTTACCCAAGCTGCAGGCTCATACTACAAATACGCCAAACTCAACGAACGAAACCGCGCAATAAAAACCCAACAACACATTGACACCCCCCCCGAAACCCACTAAAATCCACCGTTTCTTTTATCTAATATTTATTGGAAACCATTTTATGAAAACCTTTTCAGCGAAACCGCATGAAGTGCAACGCGAATGGTTTGTTATTGACGCAACAGACAAAGTTCTGGGGCGCGTAGCAGCCGAAGTTGCCAGCCGTTTGCGTGGCAAACACAAACCCGAATACACCCCACACGTAGACACAGGCGACTACATCATCGTTATCAACGCCGACAAACTGCGCGTAACAGGCAACAAATTTGAAGGCAAAAAATACTACCGCCACTCAGGCTTCCCCGGTGGTTTGTATGAGCGCACCTTCCGCCAAATGCAAGAAAAACAACCTGGTCGTGCGTTAGAAGTTGCCGTAAAAGGCATGTTGCCAAAAGGTCCATTGGGTTATGCCATGATTCGCAAACTCAAAGTATATGCAGGCGCAGAACACCAACACGCCGCGCAACAACCCAAAGTACTTGAATTGAAATAAGGACACGACAAATGAACGGTAAATATTACTACGGCACAGGTCGCCGCAAAAGCTCAGTAGCTCGCGTGTTCTTGCAAAAAGGCAAAGGTCAAATCATTGTAAACGGTCGTCCCGTTGATGAATTCTTCTCACGCGAAACCAGCCGCATGGTGGTGCGTCAACCCTTAGTTTTGACTGAAAACGTTGAAGCGTTTGACATCAAAGTAAACGTAGTGGGCGGCGGCGAAACAGGACAATCAGGTGCCATCCGCCACGGCATTACCCGCGCTTTGATTGACTATGATGCAGCGTTGAAACCCGCGCTTTCACAAGCTGGTTTTGTTACTCGCGATGCTCGTGAAGTAGAACGTAAAAAACCTGGTTTGCGCAAAGCACGTCGCGCAAAACAATTCTCAAAACGCTAATCTGCGTTTATCAAAAAACACTCTTCGGAGTGTTTTTTTGTTTTTGTTGTTTAATCATTTGGGGAATATAAAAGGCAGCCTGAAACAGAGTTCTTTCAGGCTGCCTTTATTTGCGCCATCACAATTCCCGCAGGAACGCTTGAATAAACGCAATCTTTTCGTGCTCGCTCATGGCGTTAAACGTGGCTTGGTGTTCGCGGATGTGGTCAATCAGCGGGTAGTATTCTTCGTCCACATGGCGTTTGTCTAGCTTGCGCCCGATGTTGCCTGCGTTGCTGCGCCCGAGAAATTTGGAAATCAGGTAATAGGGCGATTTGAGCTTGAACAGCATTTCGCCTGTGGCGGCATCAAACACCATAAAGCCTTCGTGTTCTACGGTTTTGAGCAGGGCTTTGAGTTCGCCAAAGCTGATGTTGTTTAGGGTTTGCGGGCGGGCGATGTGGTATTGCTGGGCTATTTGGTCTAGCAGGGCTTCGGAAAATTGCTCGCCTGTGGCAACGTTGCGGATGCCGATTAGGGTTTCGCCGAAGGTTTCTTGGATGATGTGCACATCGCTGGGGTCGGTGATTTCAAACATAAAGGTGTGGTTGGGATAGGCTTCAAATAGGGCTTGGTATGGCGCGCAATGGCTTTGCACGAGCTTGGCAAAGTCGCTATCTAGCGAGCCTGTGGTGGAATACAGGGTTTGTTGGTCAAAGTCTGCGCCGTGGCTGGGGTGGTTTTCAGGCAGCTTAACGAAGGTGCAGCAGCCGAGAAAACCGTTCACTTTCACTACGGCGTTTAGGCGATGCTCGTCTTGGATGTGGATGGGGTAACGGCTGTTGGCGGCGATGCGCTCGGAATAGTTGAACACTTTGTTGAACGGGCGAATGATGATTTGATTGTGCGGGTCTAGCACGATGCCGCGCATTTCCAGCAGGGCGTTGTCAAAGCGGTTTTCGTAGAACACGCTGCGGGCGTATTTTAAAACGGAGAGTTGGGGATATTTTTTGCTGGCTTTGACGCTGAAATCGCGTCGTCCTAGGCGTAGGTAGTCTTCGCTGATGTAGGTGTGGCGCGTGGCATCGTATTGTGGGGTGCAGTTTTTGAATTGGGTCATTTCTTGGATTTGGGCGTGTTGTTCGGGTGTCATGGGTTGGATGGCGGGAATGTGGATTTCGTCGCGCAAGGGGTTTTGGTTGAGTTTGACGTAGGCGGCAAGCACGCTGCTTTCATCTACGTTGTGGTGGTTGGGATAGAAGTTGTGCAGGCGATAGACTTCTGTTTGGAAGCCGTGTTTGCGGGCGGATTGCAGCATTTGGATGCAGTTGGTGGCTTTTTGGTTGGTGTCGGAATTGATGATGAGCAGGGCTTGCTGCGGCGATTGTTGCCCGCGTTTGAGCGCGTTTCTCATCATGGCGCGTCCTTTTTCTTGCGCGGCGGCAAGGGCTTCGCGGCTCCATTGATATTCGCCTTGCGCGTTGGTGAGCTCTTTGTCGTTTTCTATGTGTACGATTTGGGCGTTGGGGTGTTCGTTTTGGAATTGGGTAATCAGCTCGGCGGCGTAGGTGGATTTGCCTGAGCCTTGGTGTCCGCGCAGTAGGATGAATTTTTGCATGATGGTGTTTCCTTTGTGGTTTGGGTGTTGCGGCAGCCTGAAAACGGTTTTTCAGGCTGCCTAGGTTTGTTTGGTGGACGCGACGGGATTCGAACCCGCATCAATGGGGCGACTTGGGCATTACCCCAAGCCAAGCCTGTCGTTGGAAACGCGCGCCAGTTGCAACCCGTCATCGGAGCTGCGAACCTGCATCCTCAACCGTGCCGACAGACCTACTTTAAATCAAGCGATTCTATCCGCCCCACCTGCTTTTACACAGACTACCGAATGACCTAAACATTTTTGGTAGCGGCGCTCCCTTCTGTGCCAGCGCGCCCGTGTGTGTTGGTTATTGCAATCGATGTGCCAAGCGGTTTGGATGTGGGCTAATGGATTGAAATGGCTTGGAAAATAGTTTTCAGGCTGCCTTTGGATGGTTTTTGCAATCGGTTAAATCTAGCTTTATGACTAGTTAAACTAGCATTTGGGCAGCCTGAAAATGGATGCGAAGCGCCATCTTGGTTTTCAGGCTGCCTCTGTTTCCAAAATATAGCGCACGCTGCCTTGTCGCACAAAGGCGCGGCGGTTGTCGGCAAAGCGCAGCACAAACAAGCCATCCCAGCCGCCGAAGGGATTATCTTCGCTGCGGATTTGCCCGATGATGGCGACGTTGTCAAACGTTTGTCCGTCCGACATTTTGATTTGGTAGCGCATATCGGGATGGACTTTCACGGCGTCTTGCGAGTCAGGCAGGGCTTGGGCGCGGATGCGTTCTTGGCATTTGGTTTCGCGGCGGGCGGCGATGATGCCGTATATCACAAGCAATAAAATCAGGGTGATGAGCGTTTGCCAAATAATCATGATGTTTTCCTTGCAAAAGGCAGCCTGAAAACTGGATGCGGCGCGGGGATGGGTTTTTACGCCATTGAAGCCTGCGGCTTTCAGGCTGCTGATGGTTGGGGGAAATCGGCGCGGTGCAAAAAACGGCTCATCTGGTTTTCAGGCTGCCTGAAAGCGCGGAATGAGCCGTTGTATTGCGGATATTGGTTTACATGGCTTCGGGCAGCGCGATTTTTTCAATCTCGCCCACCCAAAAATCTGCGCCCATGCCGCGCTCGGCGAATGCGCCAATGAGTGTGAACACGCTGTCGCTGAAACCGCCGATATTCAGAATATCGCTGCGGTTTTGCGCCTGCGCGGTGGCGTAGGGCTGGATGTCTAGGCAGACCAGTTTGGCGCGCGGGCAGCGGCGTTTGAGCGCGTCCCATTCTTTCATCAGGCTGGTTTTGTTGTTGTAATGCTGCTCGCGGTCGGCCCAGCTTTCGTTGTCCGACACCATAATCAGCAAGTCCACCTCGGCTTTGCGGCGGTTCAGCTCCGCCAAGGGCGCGCTGCACGCCGTGCCGCCGCCGCAAATGCGGGCGAGTTTTTCCGCATTGGTCATGATGCTGTCGCGCGGATTGAGGCGCACGTTCACCACATGGTTTTCAAACGGCAGCACGGTTGCCTGTGGATTGGTACGCAACATCGCCGCCGATACCAGCGCCGCCACGTCTATGCACCTTGTCGCGCTGGTCGCCGAGCCGCGATAGCCGGTAACGGGGCTGCCCATTGAGCCTGAGACATCGGGACAAACCACCACTTTGCCTGCAATCTTCGGCACGTTTTGCACCGCGCATTCCATCGCATCTTGCAGCGCATCGCGGATTTCGTGCGGCAGATCGTCCGATGCAGCCTGAAACGTGGTCAGCAGCTGATACGGCAGCACGCGGGCGCGCGCAATCGCATCGGTATCGCGCAATTTGTTTGCCACCAAGCGGATGTTTTTCGGATGCGCGAACACGCCGTGCCGCTGGAAAGTGTTGAGATTTTGGCGCACCTGCTGCCAAGAGCCGTTTGCCGCGATTTGCGCCCAAGCGGCGGCATCCAAATCCAAAGCGGTGAGCATTTGGAAAGGCACATCGGGCAGGCAGCCTGAACGGGTTTTCTTGTATTGCTCAAACGCCTGCGTAATCGGGGGTAGCGCCGTCGCGTCGTAAGGCTTGCCGATCAGCCATGCGAACCACGCTGCACGCCACGCTTCGCGCGGTTTCGGATGCACCATTTTCACGATGTCGGCAAGCGAAGGATTGTTGCCCACTGCCGCGTTGAGCAATTGGCGCTCGCTGGCGGTCAGCAGCCAGTGTTGCAGCAGTTTTTTCGGGCGCGAGCCAAACGATTTGCGCCCAACCATGCCGCTGCGTACCATCTGCGCGAAGTTGCGCAGCATTTTGCCGTTGTCCTCCACGCGGTCAAACACGCGCGCCAGCATCGCCACGTCTTTGTTTGCCAACACCGCTAGCAAGAGCGCGGGCATATCTTTCATATAACCATGCTCGCGGGCATAAATTGCGGTTTTGGCGATAAATTCGGCATCCAAGCCGTTTGCCAACGCCAGCACCTGTTCCAGCTGGTTTTCCGCTGTGGCGTAAAAAGTGCTGTTCAGGCAGCCTGTTGCCGCCAGTTGCGCGAGCTGTTGTTTGGGGGAAAGGGTGTACGCCAAGCCGCCCGCTTCGTTGCGCGTGTCGGCGTTAAAGAGTTTTTGTTTGACGGATTGGAACAAGTTGGTATTAGCCATTTTTATTTCCTTTTTAATCAGTAATATTCATTAGGCAGCCTTGCCCCTTTGTCCAAATCTTTGATTTGGGTATAAAGGGGTATACCGCAGCGCAATGCGTAGGTTGAAAACTATTTGCCTATCAGTTTTTGCCAAAAGCCTTGTTTGGCTGGGGTTTGAGGCGCGGGCGCATCGGCAAGCCGCCCCGTTAGCCAATATTCGCCCTGTATCACATTGCCGATTTGTGGCGTATCGGCAAAGGCTTTGGCTGGATAAACCGCCGACCATATGCCGCCGTATGTGGCGATTTCGCAGTAATAAAACGGCTGCTGGGTGAGCGTGTTGCGCCGTTTTTCTGCCTTGCGCACGATGCCTGTAAACAAGGCGCGGGCTGCGGGGCGTGCGCCCTCGGGCACGTTTTCATCCATAAACATCCCACTGGGGATAAAACTTTGCGCCGCCCATTTCACTTCTTGCGTTTCTTGGCTGGCGTCAAACGCGGCTTCGTCGGCAAATAATTCTGCCGATTCGGCAAAGGCGCACACCGCGATTTTTTGCGCTGTGCCAACGGTGGTTTGCGGAAGCGATGCGATGTCGGGAATATCCACAATAAAGGGATAGTCACCATCTACGCATTCGCCGTTTTCCGATGCGCTGCCGTTTTGCCACACATGGGCAAAGCCTGTGCCATCGTCAAAACCGTCATCATATTGATTGGCAGCAACATGGCTCACCCACACTGATTGGAGGCAGCCTGAAAAATACGGCTCAGCCGAGAAAAATTCGTTGTCTTGATTGATGCCTATCCACAGCGCCGCGCCGCTAGCATCGCGGTAAACCGCATAATCGCCAATCATTTGCGCGTGTGGCGAAACTTGGTTGATTAGGGCAGACAGTGTTTCTTTGCTGGTGATGCCTGTAAATCCAATGGTGTCGTAATGGCTCATGGTTTTTCCTTGGTTATCGTGTTTGAGGCAGCCTGAAAACCGTTTAGGCAGCCTGAAAATAAGGCGGCATCGCAGCAGCAAGGGGTGTAGAAATCAACATACTGTATTTTCAAAATTAAACTACGCTACGTTTTGGCAGCAGCGGCGCGATTTGCACGCGCATCACAGTCTTGGGGAATGTAATTCCTACGGCATCTGCTGCGATGCCGAAAAGGTGGGCGACCAGAACAACAAGATGTCTCGCGTTTGGCAACGCGGCGGGGATTCGAACCCCGAGAACCGATGTAATCTTGTTCGCATTCGCCCGAAAAGGGCGGCACGCCAGCAGCAAGAAATAAAGAAATTATGTACCGCGCGCTAACCGACTGCGCCACGCTGCCATTGATGTAGCATCGGCAGGACTCGAACCTGCGACCTCGGGCACCCTATGCTGTAATTCCTTCGGCATCTGCTTTTTGTGCCATAAAAAGGGGTGGGCGACCAAATCGGCTGGTTCAATTAAATTCCGCCATAGCGTTTGCACGCCATCGGGGCTTGAACCCGAACGTCTGCGAACCGCAGACACAGCTTGCGCTGCGCGTCTACCTGTAAACCAACCTGCATTCGCCCGAAAGGGGCGCACGGTGCAACAAAAGATGAAGAAATAATCGTGCTCTACCAACTGAGCTACTCTGCCATTGATGCGGCAGAGACGGGACTCGAACCCGCGACGGCTGTAATTCCTTCGGCATTTGCATCGTGCTTGTGTGGTATATTGCAAACAACGTGCCAACGATGCCAAAACAGCGCAAAATAATTTGTAATAACATGAAAACAAAGAGAATATATTTTTGAAATCCGTTTTCAGGCTGCCTGAATAATCCATAAAAACTAGCCAACAAGCTAGCCAAATAGCTTATAATCTTGCGCATAAATTCCTGCTCATCCATTTTCAGGCTGCCTATTGCGCAAGAATGAAATAGTGCCATGCCATGCCCATAAAGGCAGCCTGAAAACCCCAAAAAGGACAACCATCATGCCCAAAACCCAAGTTGTCATTTCCTTTCTCGGCACGGTGCTAGACAACGGCTTCGGGTCAGCGCGTTGGCAAAAATGGCGACCCAACATCGCCCTGCACCAACGCGCCGACATCGGCTTCAACCGCATGGAGCTGTTTTACAGCGAAAAATATCGCCCGCTTGCCGAGCGCGTGCGCGACGATATTCACGCGCTGCGCCCCAACACGCAAGTTAATCTCATCAACATGGAGCTGGCGAATCCGTGGGATTTCAGCGAAGTCTATACCAAGCTGCACGATTGGGCGGCATCCTATCCCTTTGATACCGAAGCCGAAAATTATTACACCCACATCACCACCGGCACGCACGTTGCACAAATCTGCCTGTTTTTGCTGGTGGAAAGCCGCCAAATTCCCAGCGTGCTGCTGCAAACCGCGCCGCCGAAAAACCAAAAGCGCAGCATGGAACAAGGCGACGTGGGCGGCTTGGATGTGATTGATTTGGATTTGGCGCGGTATGACGTGCTGGCGGAGCGGCTGGCCGCCGTGCGCGATGATGCGGTGCGCTATCTGAAAAGCGGTATTGCTACGAAAAATCAATCGTTTAACAACATGATTGCCGAGATTGAGCAAGTGGCACTCAATTCGCCATCGCCCATTTTGTTAAGCGGGGCAACGGGCGCGGGCAAATCCATGCTGGCGCGGCGGATTTACGAATTGAAAAAAGCGCGGCATTTGATTAGCGGGCGGTTTGTGGATGTGAACTGCGCCACCTTGCGCGGCGATGGTGCGGCATCGGCGTTGTTTGGGCACAAAAAAGGCGCGTTTACAGGCGCGGCAGAAAAGCGCGATGGCTGGCTGAAAACCGCCGATAAAGGCGTGTTGTTTTTAGACGAAATTGGCGAATTGGGCTTGGATGAACAAGCCATGCTGCTCAAAGCCATTGAAGAGAAACAGTTTTACCCCGTGGGCAGCGACAGCGAAGTGAAAAGCAATTTTCAGTTGATTGCAGGCACCAACCGCGATTTGCGCCGCGAAGTGCAGGCGGGGCGTTTTCGCGAAGATTTGTTCGCCCGCATCAATATTTGGCATTACACGCTGCCCGCGCTCGCCGATCGCCGCGAAGACATCGCGCCCAATGTTGAGCATCAGCTTGCCCTTGCCGCGCAGGAGTTGGGACGCGCCACGCGCTTTAACAAAGAAGCCTACGCGCTGTATTTGGATTTTGCCCTGTCGCGCCAATCGCTGTGGCGCGGCAATTTCCGCGATTTGGCGGCCAGCATCATGCGCTTGGCAACGCTGGCGCCGCAGGGCAGAATTACCGCCGATTTGGTGCGCGCCGAAATCGCCCGTTTGCAGTATTTGTGGACGGAAGACGATGGCGGGCAAACCGCTCAAACCGTTTTCAGGCTGCCTGAAAGCATCCGCCGCGAAGACTGGGATTTGTTTGATTTGCAACAGCTGGAAAACGTGCTGGCGGTTTGCCGCCAAAGCAAAAACATGGCAGAAGCAGGGCGCGCGCTGTTTAACGTATCGCGCAACAGCCGCAGCACGCCCAACGACAGCGATAGGCTGCGCAAATATTTGGCGCGGTTTGGATTAAGCTGGAACGATGTGGTTAAATAAAAAAAGGCAGCCTGAAAAGCCGTTTTTCCGTTTTCAGGCTGCCTAACAGCGTAATTTATTAGAAAGACACAGCATGTCCCAAATCTATTTCACATCCGACCTTCATTTTTCCCACAAAAACATCGCCAAATTCTGCCCGCAGTTTCGCCCTGTTGCATCGGTGGACGAATTGGATGAATACATGATTGCCCGCTGGAACGAAACCGTGCAGCCCGAAGACACCGTTTACAACCTTGGCGACGTTTCCTTTGCCCACGACCTGAAAAAAATAGAAGCCGTGTTGCGCTGCTTAAATGGGCAACACCACCTAATTCTCGGCAACCACGACGACCTAATCAGCCGCAACAAAAAACGCTTTTTAGAGCAGCCCAAGGCAGACGGCAACCCCATGCTGTCTTCCATCCGCAGCTATCAAAAAATCAAGCTGCCAGAAATCAACAACACCTTGATTTTGTTTCACTATCCCATCAACGAATGGGACGGCTGCCACAAAGGCTGGTATCACCTATACGGGCATTTACACGACCGCGTTGCCCCCATGCAAGGACGCGCCCTGAATGTCGGCTGGGATTTGCACGGGCGTTTTCTCACACTACAAGACATCGACGACTATCTGCGCGCACTCCCCATCATTCAACGCTTTGACGACCGCGCCAACACCATCGCAGGCAGCGATGTAAACGATGCCGCCGCGCAAATCCGCGCCAAACTGGCGGAGTTCAACGCATAAGGCAGCCTGAAAACGCTATTAATCCCACAACCAATGGCGTGTTGGTGGCTCACCGACATCTTGTTCACAAGCGCACGCCTGTTTAGTTTCAACACGCCAGTTGGCAATCATCTCTCGCTGTTTCATTTTCAGGCTGCCCTTGCGAAATACAAACGGAAGCCTGAAACCCAAAATGGAGCGGCGGCGGCTCGCCGCCAAATTGCTTATTAAACATAGCATTACTGATTTTTCAAAATGTCGGCGAGCCGCCGACGCTCCATCGGTTACAGGTTTTGCAAAGGTTTCAGCCTGAAAAACCAAATAACACTCCCATCGCCCACAAAAAAGCAGCCTGAAAACGGTATAAACCCATTTTCAGGCTGCCTCAATCATGCCCACATTATCGCGGTGGCCCTGCCATTTCTTTTTCCACCGCCGCCGCTTTCTCATCCGCCCCCATTTCCGACATCACCACCTTATCGCCCTCATTCAAGCCCGATTTCACTTCCGTGTTCATACTGTCTTTCAAGCCTGTTTGAATTTCCTTGTCCACCGCCTGATTGTTCGCCCCCAGCACGCGCACAAATTTTTTGCCATCTTTGGTTTTAATCGCCACAGTCGGCACCATCAAAACATTATCCGCCGCCGCAATTTCCACCGTGTTTTGCGTGGTCATCCCAATCGCCAGCTTGCCCTCAGGATTAGGCACCGTCGCCCGCGCATAATAATAAATCGCGTTAGAAGTCGTATCGGTAGATTTGCTGTATGAACCCTGCGACATCGTGGTTAAACCAGGGTCAATGCTGTCCAACTTTGCGCTAATCGGCGTATCAGGTTCAGACAAAATCGTAAAATTCACCGTTTGCCCCGCCTTCACTTTGGTTGCATCGCCCTCCGCAATTTGCATCTTGTTGGTCATGCTCGTCAAATCCGCAATTTGCACCACCGTTGGCGATGTTTGGCTGGCATTGATGGTTTGTCCTTGCTCCACCACCAACGAAACCACCGTGCCCGCAGAAGGCGCAGTAATGCGCGTGTAGCCCAAATCTTTTTCCGCCGTGTTAATCGCAATTTGCGTTTGGCGGATAGACGATTGCAACTCTTTGATTCTCGCGCGGTTAGTCGCCAAGCTGTCTTCCGTGCTTTCAAATTCTTCTTTGGAAACCGCATCCGCGCTGGCTAACGATTTATAACGGCTGTATTTGCGTTGCGCGATTTTCAACGCCACCTGCGCCGATTCCAGCTGCGCCTGATACGTTTGCAGCTGCGCCTTGCGCGTGTTCACCTCGTTCACTTGGGTAACATTATCAATTTCCGCAATCAAATCGCCTTCTTTCACCACATCGCCGATTTTAACGTGCATCTTTTTGATTTGCCCCGACACCTGCGCGCCCACGTCCACCAAATTTGTCGCCGCAATCTCGCCCGTAGCTGACACCGTTTGCGCGATTTTGCCGCGTTTCACCTCTTCCGTAATAAAAGTTGCCTCATTTTTGGGCTGCATTTTTTGATAACCATACCAACCCAATCCAGCCAAAATCACCAATGCGGCAACCCATTTAAACACTTTTTTCATCATTTTTTGCGTGTAATGTTAAAGACAGCGCATCATAAAGGATAAACCGCCCAAATCCAAGCAGCCGCGCCCTTGCAGCAACGGCAAACAATTGAAAACAAGGCAAAATCGCTGCACACGTTTACACAAATTTTCAGGCAGCCTGAAAACGCTTTGTAACAAAATTACCAATATAAACAAACAAATATTAACGAGTGTAAAAATTTTGCAAACAAAGCCCTTGCGATAGTTAAGAAAAGCTGGTTTAATTCGCGCTTTCGCAACGCAGCGATGCGGGTGATTAGCTCAGTTGGTAGAGCGTCTGCCTTACAAGCAGAATGTCGGCGGTTCGACTCCGTCATCACCCACCAGTTTTTTGGCAGGTGCTTTAACGGCAGTTGTCATGCGCGGTGGTAGCTCAGTTGGTTAGAGTACCGGCCTGTCACGCCGGTGGTCGCGGGTTCGAGCCCCGTCCACCGCGCCAAAAATTTCATCAAGTTTCATCATGTATCCTTTCGTAAATCCTTTGGTTTGATTTAAACCTGTATAACTCTTTGGTCTCCTTTCCCAAAGAGTTATTTTTTTGCCTATCAGGCAGTCTGAAACGGCAAATGCAACAATCCGCAAGGTGTGCAACTTTGCTGCGCACACCGTAGCCAAGCGCAGAGGCAGCCTGAAACCCAAAATCTGCTTTTCCCCATCTTTCAAAGCACATACAATCGCTTTTTCTTTTCAAATTTTTACGCCAATCATGACCGTTCCTTTCATAGAATTTCAAAATGTTGCCTTTGCTTATGGCGAGCGCCCGATTTTGCAAAACGTGAGTTTTGCGGTGGAGCAAGGGCGATTTGCCGCGATTATGGGCGGCTCGGGCAGCGGCAAAACCACGCTGATGCGCCTGATTACGGGGCAACTGCGCCCCAGCGCGGGCAAAATTTTGCTCAACGGGCGCGATTTGGGTGTGTTTTCGGCGCACGAATTAAACGAGCATCGCCGCCGCATGGGCGTGCTGTTTCAGCAGGGCGCGTTGTTTACCGATTTGAATGTGTTTGATAATTTGGCGTTTCCGATGCGCGAGCTAACGCGGCTGCCTGAAAGCGTGATACGCGATTTGGTGCTGCTGAAATTGCACGCGGTGGGCTTGCGCGGCGTGGAAAAGCTGATGCCTGCGGAGCTATCGGGCGGCATGGCGCGGCGCGTGGCTCTGGCGCGAACCATTGCGTTAGACCCCGAATTGATGCTGTTTGACGAGCCGTTCACGGGGCTAGACCCGATTTCGCTGGGCGTGAT
>CAUSAG010000031.1:0-18378 GCA_963529665.1 uncultured Kingella sp. | reverse complement strand
AATGGATGAATGAATGAAAACAAAACCCCCTGCTAAGCAGGGGTTACTAGTATGCAGGGAAAATAAGTGTTATAATTAGCAGGCTTTCATTTTGGAAGCGTTTTTTATTTTTCAACGCTCGCATCGCGCAGAAAAAGGGTGCTTGTTTTCAAGTTCTAGTGCGCGGTGTCTGCTTTAACCCTTTAAAGGAATATCATGTCTCAAATTACTATGCGCCAGATGATTGAAGCTGGCGTTCACTTTGGTCACCAAACTCGTTACTGGAATCCTAAAATGGCGCAGTATATCTTTGGTGCGCGCAATAAGATTCATATCATCAACTTGGAAAAAACTGTTCCATTGTTCCAAGAAGCGCAAGAAGTGGTGCGCCGTTTGGTTGCCAACAAAGGCACTGTTTTGTTTGTAGGCACTAAACGTCAAGCGCGTGAAATCATTAAAGAAGAAGCGCAACGTGCTGGCATGCCTTATGTGGATCATCGTTGGTTGGGTGGTATGTTGACTAACTATAAAACTGTGAAGCAATCTATCAAACGCTTGGAAGAAAAAGCGGCCATTTTGGCTAATGCTGAAAACAGCAGCTACAACAAAAAAGAATTGTTGGATATGACGCGCGAAGTGGAAAAACTGGAACGTTCTTTGGGCGGCATCAAAGACATGAAAGGTTTGCCTGATGCGATTTTTGTGATTGATACTGGCTACCAACACGGTACTTTGGTTGAAGCGGCTAAATTGGGCATCCCTGTAATTGCGGTTGTGGATAGCAATAACAGCCCTGATTTGGTTCAACACGTTATTCCTGGTAATGATGACTCTGCAAAAGCTATTCGCTTGTACTGCCGTGGTATCGCTGATGCGGTATTGGAAGGCAAAAACCAAGCAGTTGCGGAAACTGTGGCTGCGGCTCAAGCTGCTGCGGCTGCTTAATCGTTTATCATTTTATTGATTTCAGGCTGCTTGAATGTTTTAGGCAGCCTGAAAATAGTTATATAGACTGGAGAAACTCATGGCAGAAATTACTGCAAAAATGGTTGCGGATTTGCGCGCGGCGACTGGCTTGGGCATGATGGAATGCAAAAAAGCCTTGGTTGAAGCAGATGGCGACATGGAAAAAGCGGAAGAAATCTTGCGTATTAAATCTGGCGCGAAAGCGGGCAAATTGGCAGGTCGTACAGCTGCCGAAGGCGTGTTGGCATTTGCGATTGAAGGCAATGTGGGCGCTTTGGTTGAAGTGAACTGCGAAACGGATTTCGTTGCCAAAGATGCTGGCTTTGTGGCATTTGCTAACTCTGTGGCAAAAACGGCTGCGGCGAAAAAACCTGCTACGGTTGAAGATCTGATTGCGTTGGTGGAAGACGAGCGCAAAGCGGTGATTGCTAAATTGGGCGAGAACATCTCTGTGCGTCGTTTCCAAGTGATTGAGTCTGCTCATAATTTGGTGGCTTACATCCACGGTGCTTTGGCAACCGAAGGCGTTTTGGTTGAATACAAAGGCGCGGAAGATGTGGCGCGTAAAGTGGGCATGCACATTGTTGCGGCTAAACCACAATGCGTGAGCGAAGACCAAGTGGACGCTGCTTTGGTTGAAAAAGAGCGCCATATTTATACTGAGCAAGCGATTGCTTCTGGCAAACCTGCTGAAATTGCGGCGAAAATGGTTGAAGGTCGCATCAAAAAATACTTGGCTGAAGTTACTTTGAACGGTCAAGCGTTTGTGATGAATCCTGATCAAACTGTGGCGCAATTCTTGAAAGAGAATGGCTCGGAAGTGGTTTCTTTTGTTCGCTATAAAGTGGGCGATGGTATTGAGAAAAAAGAAGTGGATTACGCGGCAGAAGTGGCTGCGGCTGCAAAAGTGTAATTCTGGCTTCTGATGTTAAAAGCACTCATCTTGCGATGGGTGCTTTTTTGTTTTTCAGGCTGCAATTTTGGCGCGGCGATAATGGCAGCCTGAAAACCAACAAAAATGGGTTTTCAGGCTGCCTATGCGCTTACTTAATCCGCTGATAACGCCCGCCTGCCATGCTGGCGACGATGCCGTCTAGTTCCCATTCGGTGAGCTGGGCATAGATGTCGGCAGCGGGGATGCCTGTTTGCTCGGCTAGGCTGTCGGGGTGGATGGGGTCGTAGCCCATTTTGGTGAGCAGAGGATGGTCGTTGTTGGCAGGCTCGGGCTCGGAAATGGCAGCAGGGGATGCTGTGGGCAACTCTGTGGATAAGGCTTGGGATAACTTGATTTGCGGTTGAACGGCATGGGTTTTCGGTTTCAGGCTGCTGGGGGCGATGCGACTGGGGTAGGCGAGTTCATCTACGATGTCCATAAGGTTTTCCACGAGTTTGGCACCTTCTTTGATGAGCTTGTGGCAGCCTTTGGCGTGCGGGTTGTCAATTGAACCAGGGATTGCCATCACGTCGCGCCCCATTTCGGCGGCGAGACGGGCGGTGATAAGTGAACCACTTTCTAGCGCTGCTTCCACCACCAGCACAGCTTGGCTTTGCGCGGCGATGATGCGGTTGCGGCGGGGGAAGTTGCCTGATAGCGGGCGGGTATCAAGCGGAAACTCAGAGACGATTAAGCCTTGCTCGGCAATTTGGTGGGCAAGAGCGCGGTTGCTGGCGGGGTAGATGCGGTCTATGCCTGTGCCCCACACGGCGATAGTGCTGGCTTTGCCTTTTAATGCGCCTTGATGCGCGGCGGTGTCAATGCCTGCCGCCATGCCTGATATAACGGTGATGCCGTATTCGCTGAGCGCTTGCCCGAAATCATGGGCGATGCGCATGGCTTGTGGGGTGGCGTGGCGGCTGCCCACGATGGCGATGGTGGGTTTATGCAGCCATTCGGGGTTGCCGCGCAAGAATAATACGGGCGGGGCGATGATACCTTCGGCGAGCATGGCGGGGTAATTGCTGTCGCAGGAGAGCATCAGACGGCAATCGGTCTGTTGCTCCCATTGCAGCGCGGCTTCGGCAGCGGCGCGGGCGAGATCGGTGTTGTGCCATTCTTGCGCGGCTTGTTTGGCTTGCTTGCCCAGTTGCGCGATGACTTCGCTGGGCGCTTGCAAGGCGGCGCTGGCGCTGCCATACATTTGCAATAGGGTGGCGAAACTTCCTGCGCCGATGTAGGGCGTGAAAGCGAGTTGCAGCCATGCTTGGCGTTCGGATTCGGTCATGGGTGTCCTTTGGGGTGAAAATGGGCGCAACGGCGCAGCATAGGCAGCCTGAAAAGCGGCTTAATGTTAAAATATGTATGCTTTTTTTACAACGGAATGCCGCCATGTTCCACACCCTGCCCGAATCCTGCCAAGCCTATCTCAACCGCACTTTGCAGCCCGCTGTGCCGTTCACATTGGACGATGCCCACGACCGCCCGCATATTTGGCAAAGCAAAGTGGGCGGCAATCCTTATCTGCCGCTGGGAGCGGACTATCCGCGCAATGCCAAGGGCGAGCTGCTGACGCTGTTGGCGCAAGTGAATTTTGCCGAAATGCCGCCGCTGCCCGATTTTCCCAGCAGCGGGCTGTTGCAATTTTTTATAGACGGCACGGATTACTCGTATGGCATGGATTTTGAATATCAAAGCATGGAAAACTATCGCGTGGTGTATCACCCCGAAGTTACGCACGATTTAACGCAGCTTTGCCACGACTTTGCGCCGTTTCAGGCTGCTTCATTGGATAAGGACGCGCTGCCGATGAGCGGCGAATATCGGATTATTTTTCAAGATGCCGTGCAGCAGCCGATTACTTGTGGCGATTTTCGTAATGAGCTAACCAACGATTGGGAGAAGAGGGATGCAAAAATTTGGGACATACTGTTTAACCAATACAGTGGAGAAGGGCATCGCATTGGTGGTTATCCCTTTTTTACGCAAGACGACCCGCGCGGCTATCTGCCACATTTGCAGCAACACATCATTTTGCTGTTGCAATTAGACAGCGATGCGGGCGATGACGGTATCGATAAAGTGTTGTGGGGCGACGCGGGCGTAGCCAATTTTTTTATCACGCCCGAAGATTTGCAACGGCGCGATTTTAGCAATGTGCTGTTTACTTGGGACTGCTGCTGAACTTGTTTCTGGTCGTTTGAAAACCCGAAAGGCTGCCTGAAAACGCCGCCTAACCCACACGCCACACCGCCATGACCCTATACGAAATCCTGCTCACATCTGGTCAACTCGCCGCGCTCACCATCCCCGACGGCTGGCTGGTCGGCAAAAACGCGCTGTTCTCGTTCGACACCGAGTGGCTGAACCGCCTGAGCGCAGAAGAAAAATGGCTGATAGACGAAATCTTTTTAGACAGCCCCGCCTTTCACGCTAGTCTCACTGCCCTCACGCCCGCCGCCCGCGCCGATGTTTTCGTATCCCCGTGCTGCAAAAAGACAGAAAACGGGCAGTATGAAAATGTACAATACACGCTGGAACTGGTTATCAGCCGCCCCAAACGGAAAACCGACCCCCTGTTTTCCCATGAAACCGAGCCCACAGATTTTGATACCATGCGTCGCATGCTGAACCAAACCCTGATACAGGTCTTCCTGCATCTGGAAGCAGCCGTGCAAAGCCAAGACTTCTCCCGACTGCACGCGCAAACCACCCCATGCCAAACATAAAGGCAGCCTGAAAACCCCATTTCAGGCTGCCTCAATCATATCTGTTATAATTTCCACTTTCTAAACAAAGGACAACCCCATGAAAACCACCCCCCTTATCCTCGCCCTTATCGCCACCGCCGCCCTATCCGCCTGCACATGGGAAACCTATTCGGGCGACGATGGTAGAACCCACGTTCGCCAAAAATACCCAACAGGCACAGGCATTTACTACACCAACGGCGCCGCTTCGCAAAACACGCATTACCACAGCGCCCGCCCCGAGCCGCACGCCATTTTGCCAAGCACGGGTGAATAATCCCCATCCTGTTTTCAGGCTGCCTAACGCAACGCAAAGGTAGCCTGAAACGCCGTTTAAACGCCCCATCGCATCCCCAAACCATCCAACAGAAAGCCCATCATGACCGATTCCCCCATTTTCTACGCCGAAAACAGCGACCCCGCCATGCACCGCGCCATCCAAAGCGCGCGCCACAATTTCAAATATTTCTGGCGCGAAGTTGTGTGGGACAGCCGCCGTATCGTTCCCACAATGGAAATGTATGCCGCCAAAATTGAGTTCGCCGAAAACATCGGCGGCGAAGAAGTGAGCGAACACATGTGGGCAACCGATTTGTTTTTTGACGGCACCACGCTATACGGCATGCTGGTCAACGACCCCGAACGCCTCGCCCTGTTGCATTCGGGCGACGACATTGCCATGCCGCTGAACCGGCTGAGCGACTGGCTGTTTGTGTGCGACGGCATCCCGCACGGCGGCTTCACCATCCAAGCCCTGCGCGCTCAAATGAGCGAGGCAGAACGCCAAGAACACGATGAAGCATGGGGTATCAATTTTGGCGACTCCGAGCAAATCTGGCTGATGCAAGGGCAGGAAACGCAGCCTGAAAACCTGATTGAACACCCCATGTGCCGCAACGGCATCCAAATGCTCGCTGAGCATCTCGCCCAAGAAGACCCCAGCGAAATTGATGCCATCGGCGAAGATGGGCAAACCATGCTGCAACGCGAAAGCATCGCAGGCAACGGGCTTGCCGTGAAGCTGCTGCTGGAACGCGGCGCAGATGCCGCGCTTAAAGATGCCGCCGGCAACAGCGCCGCCGACTATGCCCAAATCATGCAATGGGAACACATCCTGCCGCTGTTCGGCTTGCCGACCGCGCGCGCTAATTGATCAACATTTCGCCACAACCTTTGGCTTTCAGGCTGCCTCACGCGCCTGCCGCGCCGCAACAAAAGGCAGCCTGAAAGCGAGTTGACGAGCTTCAGCGAAGCTAAAACCCATTTCATCCAAAGGAAACACCATGACCCTAAACATCATCATCCTTGCCGCAGGCAAAGGCACGCGCATGTATTCCCAGCAGCCCAAAGTGTTGCACCCCATCGGCGGCAAAGCCATGCTCGCCCATGTTATCCAAACCGCGCAAACGCTCGCACCCCAAGCCATTCATGTGGTGGTTGGGCATGGCAAAGAGCAGGTGAAACAACAGCTTGCCGATGCCCAAGTGGGCTGGGTGGAGCAAACCGAGCAGCTGGGTACGGGACACGCCGTCAAAACCGCGCTGCCGCATCTGCCGGAAGACGGGCGCACGCTGGTGCTGTATGGCGATGTGCCGCTGATTGACCGCAACAATCTGCAAGCTTTGCTCGCCGCAGCGGGTGACGGCGTAGGCATCCTAACCGACATCATGGACAACCCCACGGGCTACGGGCGCATCATCCGCGATGCGAATAACCAAGTAGTTCAAATCGTGGAAGAAAAAGACGCCGATGCCGAGCAAAAAGCCATCCGCGAAGTGAACACCGGCATTTTCGTGTTGCCCAACCAATATTTGGGCGGCTGGCTGAACGCGCTGCAAAGCAACAACGCACAAGGCGAATATTATCTGACCGATGTCGTCGCCCTTGCCGTGCGCGACGGCGTTGCCGTAACACCGCATCCCGTGTCTGCCCACCATCTTGCCGCAGGCGTGAACAACAAAATCCAGCTTGCCGAATTGGAACGCATCTTCCAGCGCAGCCAAGCGCAGCAGCTTTTGCAAAGCGGCGTAACCCTGCTAGACCCCAGCCGCTTTGACCTACGCGGCAGCCTGAAACACGGGCAGGACGTGCAAATAGACGTGAACTGCGTGTTCACAGGCGATTGCGAATTGGGCGACAACGTAACCATCGGCGCAAACTGCGTGATTCACAACGCCAAAATCGCCGCAGGCACGCGCATCGCGCCGTTTAGCCATTTGGAAGACTGCACCATCGGCGCAAACGCGCACATCGGGCCATTCGCCCGCCTGCGCCCGAATGCCGTGCTGGCGGATGATGTGCACATCGGCAACTTTGTGGAAGTGAAAAACAGCCAAATCGGGCGCGGCAGCAAAGCCAACCATTTGAGCTACATCGGCGATGCCCAAGTCGGCGAAAAAACCAATATCGGCGCAGGCACGATTACCGCCAACTACGACGGCGTAAACAAACACCAAACCACCATCGGCAACGAAGTGCGCATCGGCTCAAACAACGTGCTGGTTGCGCCCGTAACCATTGGCGACAAAGCCACCACGGGCGCAGGCAGCGTGATCACCAAAAACTGCGAAGCAGGCAAATTGGTGTTGGCACGCGCCCGCCAGCAAACGATTGAAGGCTGGACGCGCCCAGAGAAGCCCACTAAACCCTAAACCCAAGGCAGCCTGAAAACGGGTTTTAAACGTTTTCAGGCTGCCTTTATCCACTCAAACCACGAAAGCCCCACCATGCCCGCCATCCAAACCCGCACTTTCCCCAGCCCGCTGGGCAAAATCATCGTCTGCGCCACCGAGCAAGGCTTATGCCTGCTGGAATTTGTCGGCAGCAAAAGCGTGGAGCGCGAGCAGCAAGACTTGCAACGCCTGCTGCAACGAGAGATGGTGGTCGGCGACAACATCCATCTGCAACAAACCGAAGCCGAGCTGAACGAATATTTTTCAGGCTGCCGCCAGCAATTTAGCGTTGCTCTGCACACGCCCGCCACCCCGTTTCAGGCTGCCGTGTGGCAAGCCCTGCAAACCATCCCCTACGGCAAAACCGTCAGCTATCAAGAGCAAGCCAACCGCATCGGCAAGCCCACCGCCGTGCGCGCCGTTGCCAACGCCAACGGCGCAAACCGTGTGTCCATCATCATCCCCTGCCACCGCGTCATCGGCTCGGACGGTAGCCTAACGGGCTACGCAGGCGGCTTGCAGCGCAAACAATGGCTGCTGGCGCACGAACGCGGCGAACAGCCCAGCGATAAGGATTTGTTTAACCAGAGCTTGTTTTAGGTGTAGGCAGCCTGAAACCGCTATGCCCATTCAAACAAGCCCATTTGCCCCATTTTTGCTTGCGCCGATTAAGACGACTGTTGCAGATGGCAGAAAGGCGGATTGAAAAAATGCCCCTGCCAGCGCAGTTCCAACCAATTTAATCCAAAGGAAAAATTATGCTAGGTGTTGTCGTTTTGTTTTTCACCTTGTGGTTCATTATTGTTTGTCTTGCCCCCTTCTTGCCGTTCAAACTGATTAAAAACAAGCTAGTTGCGTGCATCGTTGCTTTTATGCTCACATTTGGTTGTTGGTGGTTATATCTGACTATTGACGGTTACCGTGCTTATTTAGCAGGTGCGGAAGCCTGCAAGCAAGCCAAAATAACGATTTATGTGCCGTATGAGAAATGGCGCGAAATGGTGGGCGGGCATGAGGCATGGGTAAAACTTGCTGACTATGGAACTAGAACAGTGCGTGAACTTTCCGAAGAAGAAAAGCAGAAATACCCGAGTACTTTTAATTTTAAGGGTGTTGAATATCATCTAGAATATTTAATTCATAAGCGTGTTTTGGTTTATGAATCAGGGTATTATAAGTTTAATGATTATGCGAATTTGGATAGCGTTCTTTACTATGATTGGGAAACTAAAACTGTACTGTATCAATACACTCGCTTTCCTAAAAATTACAGTTCAGGGCTAACCGTATCCAATCTGCTTGGCATCCGAAGTGGGCATAAAGAGTGTGAACCCAAAGAAGAACATGACACGCATGCTTATTATTTTTATCGTAAATAACCTAAACCAGAAGCGTAAAAAAGGCGCAGCGAAAAACGCTACGCACTGCTGTTTTAACACGATTGCCGCTTCCCAAGCCTCAATAGATTTTCAGGCTGCTTAATAACCCATTAGGCAGCCTGAAACGGTATTTTATTGGAGAATAAATCTTGTAGAGTGTACAGCATTGCCACGCATCATTATTAAATATTGATTAAATGTTGGCGAAACAAACGGTGCGTGGCAAAGCCACGCACCCTACTTGCCTTATTTTCAGGCTGCCTAATCGCGTTAATCCCGTTTCGCCCGAAAGTGAAACAAATGCTGCGTAACTGCCAGCCAAGCACCCATCATGCCCAGCAGGCACACCACCAGCAGCACCACCGTCATCTCCGATGGCGTAAACGTGCGCCATTGCAAATTGATGCCGTAGGGCTGAAAAATTTGATTGACCAACGGCTGCGAGGTTTGCATCACCAGCGTGCACAGCCCCAAGCTCATGCCCGATGCCAGCAGGCTTTCCCACGCTGCTTGATACAAAAATGGACGGCGCACAAACGATGACGGTGCGCCCAACAGCTTGGTAATTTCAATTTCTTCTTTATGCGTCAAAATTTGCAAACGAATGGTGTTGTTGGCAACCAACACAAACGCCAGCCCCAGCGTAATCGCCAAAAACCAAAATACTTTGTTTACAAGCTGGTTGAATTGATACAAGGTTTGCATCCATTCCTTATCCATTTGCGCGCTTTCCACCATCGGATAATGCGACAAATCTTCTTGCAACGCTGCAATCGCCTGCGGATTGTTTTCTTTCGGCGTAACGATAAACGCATCGGGCAGCGGGTTTTCATCCAGCATCGCGCCGATTTCTTGCCCGCCCATCGCCTGCTGCATTTCCGCCAAGCCTTGTTCCTTGTCCACAAATTTCACCGCTTGCACGCGCTTGTCTTCGGCGAGCAGTTTTTGCACGGTTTCATTGTGCACAGGGTTGGCGGAAGCGTCCATATACAGCGTGATATTGGGCACATCGTTGAGCTTGTCTAGCACATCTTTGCTGCTTTGCACGCCCAAATACAGCGTGAGCGGCAGCGTCATCGCGATGGAAAGCATTGCCAAAATCAGCAGCGCGGTAATCGGTTGCTTGAAAAAATAGCCTGCGGCGCGTTTCGCGCTTTCGGCGTGTAATGAAAAATAATTGCTGCTCATCCTGCAAATCTCCCGCTTTGTAAACGCAAAATGCGATGCCCGTAATCCTGCATCAGGGTTTCATCGTGCGCCGACACAATCACGGTTGTGCCCACTTGGTGAAACGATTTAAACAATTCCATGATGTCCAGCGCGTAGGCGCGGTCTAGGTTGGCGGATGGCTCGTCGGCAATCAACAAGCTGGGCTGATGCACCACGGCGCGGGCGATGCACAGGCGTTGCTGCTCGCCGCCCGATAGGCCGTTGGGGTCGGATAGCTCGCGCCCCGCCAAGCCCACTTTTTCAATCGCCACGCGGGCGCGCTTTTCGGCGGATGCGTTGTCGTAGCCAATAATGCGCAAGGGCAGCATCACGTTTTGCAACACATTGCGGTCAAACAAAATTTTGTGGTCTTGGAACACGATGCCGATGTGTTGGCGCATATAGCAAAGCTGGTTGTCGCTCAATTCGCCCAAATCGTGTTTGTTTACCAGCACTTTGCCCGTGGTGGGCTTGGTGATGCCCGCAATCAGGCGTAGCACAGTGGATTTGCCCGCGCCCGAATGCCCTGCAATAAAAATCATCTCGCCTTTGGCGATGGTGAAGCTCACATTCTTTAAGGCTTGGTAGCCGCCGGGGTAGGTTTTGGAAACGGATTCAAAACGTATCATTGCGTGTTTTTACTCTTTTTAAATAACTGCGTGATTATACGCGATTTATAGGCAGCCTGAAAAATGTGGATAACCATGTGGAAAGGCGGGGGCTATGTTGTGTATGGGTAATGGTTTTTCAGGCTGCATCAAGCGGTTAGCAACGTTGGGCGGCGTGTGGATAAATAGGCGCGCGATGGCAAGGCGCGTGTTGGCAGGGCGGGGCTATGTTAAAATGCGTTTCTTTTGATTAGCACGTTTCAGGCTGCCTTGTGCATCGCGGCGCAATAGGGTAGGGCAGCCTGAAAATGAGTGGAACAACGCATTATCCAAGGCAGCCTGAAATAGGGTTTTCAGGCTGCCCATCATCAAGGAATAACCATGCTAGACAACCTAACCAACCGATTCTCCAAAGTATTCAAAAACATACGCGGCAAAGCTACGCTCACCGAAGACAACATCAAAGAAGCCCTGCGCGAAGTGCGCCTTGCGCTGTTGGAAGCCGATGTGGCGCTGCCGATTGTGAAAGACTTTGTGAACCAAGTGAAAGAGCGCGCTTTGGGGCACGAATTTGCCAAAGATTTAACGCCCGACCAAGCCTTCTTTGGCATGGTGAACGAAGCCTTAACCGAGCTGATGGGCAAGGAAAACAGCGCGCTAAACCTAGCCACCACGCCGCCTGCCACCGTGTTGATGGCGGGCTTGCAAGGCGCGGGCAAAACCACCACCGTGGGCAAATTGTCGCGCTTGCTCAAAGAGCAGGATAAGAAAAAGAAAATCTTGCTGGTGTCGGCAGACGTGTATCGCCCCGCCGCGATTGAGCAGTTGAAATTGTTGGCAGAGCAAGTGGGCGTGGATTTTTTCCCATCCGATGTGTTGCAAAAGCCTGTGGACATCGCCCTTGCCGCGCAGGATTACGCCAAAAAGCATTTTTATGACGTGCTGATGGTGGATACCGCAGGGCGTTTGGCGATTGACGAAGAAATGATGAACGAAATCAAGGCGATTCACGCGGCGGTGAACCCTGTGGAAACGCTGTTTGTGGTGGATGCGATGCTGGGGCAGGATGCGGTGAACACCGCGCAGGCGTTTAACGAAGCCTTGCCGCTCACGGGCGTGATTCTGACCAAAATGGACGGCGATTCGCGTGGCGGCGCGGCGTTGTCGGTGCGCCAAGTAACAGGCAAGCCGATTAAATTTTTGGGGATAGGCGAGAAAATCAATGGTTTAGAGCCGTTTTACCCCGACCGCGTGGCAGGGCGCATTTTGGGCATGGGCGATGTGGTTACGCTGATTGAAGATGTGCAAAAAGGCATTGACGAAGAAGTTGCCGCCGAAATGGCGAAAAAACTGCATCGCGGCAAGGGCTTTGATTTGAACGATTTCAAAGCGCAAATCCAGCAAATGCGCAATATGGGCGGCTTGGAAAGCCTGCTGTCTAAAATGCCGGGGGAATTGGGGCAGGCTGCCAAGCAAATCCCCGAGGGCACGGCAGAAAAAGCGATGGGGCACGTGGAAGCCATCATCAATTCCATGACGCCCAAAGAGCGTGCGCATCCCGAAATCATCAAAGCCAGCCGCAAAAAACGCATCGCCGCAGGGGCGGGCACAACGGTGCAAGAAGTGAACAAAATGTTGAAGCAGTTTGAGCAATCGCAGCAGATGATGAAAATGTTTAGCGGCAAGGGCTTGGGCAAGCTGATGAAATTGGCAGGCGGGATGAAAGGGATGTTTCCCAAGATGTGATGAAAGGCAGCCTGAAAATGGGGGAGAGCGTTTTAGCTTCGCAGAAGCTCGTAAACTCGTTTTCAGGCTGCCTATTGTTGATTTTGGAATCATGATTGCTGCTGTTTTCCCGTTTCAGGCAGCCTGAAAGCGAGTTTACTTAATGCAAAAGGAGACACCATGAGCGAAGGCAATAAAAAGAAAGGCATCATCGCTGCCATTGGCGGCATTTGCACGGCGATTGCAGGCACAACGGTTTGGCAAATTGCCGTGGACCAATTGGTCATCCGCCCCAGCCAGCAAGCGCTCACCAAATTTCTCGCCGCGCAATACGAGCAAAGCCTGAAAAACGGCATGGCGATTGTGGATGGCATGATGAAAAACGACCCCAATGGCATCAACATCGCTGCCGCCGAATTGGCACAAGCCAATCTGCCGCCCGGCAGCGACATCCAATTGCAATGCAGGCCGTTTGAAAGCGAAGAAGCCTGCTTGCAGCGCAACACGGCAGAATTAAGAACCAAGCTCCATTGGGAAAAACAGCAAGCGCGATTAACCGCCTTGGATAACGCCTATTCCGATTGCCGCGACCAAACCGCGCAAAACCCCGAGATTGATTTATCCGCGCGCGAATTGGTGTATGAAGCCAATATCCGTTGCCTGATGGCAGGCGGCTTTGGCAAAGAGCTGGATGCGCTTGCCAAAAACGATGCCAATCTGGCGCAAATCATCGCGCAAAATCAAGATTCAACCCAACCATCTCATGCAAACGAGGAATAATCATGAAAAATATTTTGTTTATTGCAATCGGCGGCGTATTGCTCGCAGCTTGCGCCAGCACGGATAACAGCGCCCAATCCCAACAAGAGCGCTTAGCCAAAATTCGCCAAGATTGCATCAATTATTATCAAGGGCAGGATAGGACAACCGATAGCAAAATCGCCAATTGCATCAACGCGCGCAAAGCCAATTTGTGATGGCGTTGGCAAAGCAAACAAGCCTAACAGTATGCCGATGCTGTTAGGCTTGTTTTGCAGCAAAAAGGCAGCCTGAAAACGGGTTGGCGGTTTTCAGGCTGCCTTTAATCAATCTTCTTGCTTCGCAGGCGGAGCTTTGACGGCGTGCGTATTGTTTTCCCCCAGCGCATACCAATCCACATGGCGCGTGCAATACATCACGGAAAACAAAGTAGCAAACAGCAAGCAAGAGCCCACCAGCAAGTTATATTGCTGCATCCGCAACAACACAAACATCGTGGCATACGCCAAACACAGCAAGCTCGCCATCATATTCACCCCGTGCTGAGTTGCCAGCACAAACTGCAAATACCACCACAGCAGCCCAATACACGCCACCGCGCCCAACACATAAGCCGCCACAAAACCAATATGCTCGGCAAACGACAACAGCAGCAAATAAAACACCGACAGCGCCGAGCCCACCAGCAAATATTGCATCGGATGGATGCGCCATTCCTGCAAAATCTCGCTTAAAAAGAACGCGCTAAACACCATAATCACCAATACCATGCCATATTTCATGCTGCGGATAATCATCTGATAATCCAGCGAAGTTAAGAGCGCGCTGGAATGATAATAATCGCGCTGCTCCGCCAAACTGTGAATAAACATCAACACAATAGAAAACACCACGCACAAGCCCAAAATGCTCCATAGTTTATTTGCCATGATTAAACTCCGATAACGCCGCCGCGCGTTTGCCAGCAGCTAAAATTGAACACCGAGCCATTATGCAAAACAAACATCAAAATCTTGTGAACAAGTTATCAAGAATTTATGAAGATTGCGTTGTGCGCTAAAATTCCTGCGCCATTCATGTTTATGCGATGCCGCAGATAATTCCCCTTTCAGGCAGCCTGAAAACCCCTTTCCCATCCATTCAAACCAACCATCATGCCCCACATCCTTATTCTAGAAGACGAAGCCGAAATCGCCGAAATCATCGCCATCGCTCTGGCACGCGATTGCCACAGCAGCCAAATCGCCCCCACCGCCCAAGCCGCCAGCCAGCATCTCGCCCGCGAAGCCTACGACCTACTGCTGCTAGACGTAGGCTTGCCCGACATCAACGGCTTTGACTACCTCAAAATCCTGCGCGCCCAACACCCCCGCCTGCCCGTCATCATGCTCACCGCCCAAGACGAAGAAACCGACCGCATCCTCGGGCTGGAACTCGGCGCAGACGACTACATCGGCAAACCATTCAGCCCGCGCGAACTCAACGCCCGCATTAAAGCCCTGCTGCGCCGCAGTTCGCTAGCCCAAAGGCAGCCTGAAAACGAGCGCAACGAGTTGCAACGTAGCCAAAACGCCCATTCGCCAGCCCCAGCCGTTTCCCAATGGCAAGACGATACCCAAGCCCATTGCATCCGCCATCAAGGGCAAGCCCTGCCGCTCACGCTGGGCGAATACCGCCTACTGCGCACCCTAATCGCCCATCCCCAGCGCGTGTATTCCCGCGAAGAACTGCTCAGCGCCATGTTTGGCAGCAACCACCCCTCCGACCCCCACACCATCAACACCCACATCCGCGCCTTGCGCCAAAAACTGCGCGCCGCGCAAATAGACCCAGCCTGCATACACACCCACCACGGCATCGGATACAGCTTCCAATGATTAAATATTTTAAAAACATCAGCCTGCGCCTGTTTTTTATCCTGCTGGGCATCAGCAGCCTGCTCACCGCCCAAGCATGGCTCAACCAAAGCCCCCGCATTCAATACTACATCGCCACCACCCTTATCCTACTCATCAGCCTTGCCTACTGGCTCGCCCGCAGCATCAACCGCATCCGCCAATACGCCGAAGCCATGGCAGCCAACCGCAGCGCCATCCAGCCCCAATTTGGCGACAGCTATCTCTATCGCCTTGTGCACGCCATCGCCCAGCTGCGCCACGAACTCAACCACCGCCAGCACATAGAAGACTACATTCTCGGGCTCACCCACGAACTCAAAACCCCGCTCACCGCCCAAGCCGCCGCGCTAGAACTGCTGCAAGACAGCCCACTCGCCCCCGAGCAACAACAACTCGTTGCGCGCATCATCCGCAACACCCAAAACCAACAACAACTCATCGCCAAACTGCTAGAACTCGCCCGCCTAGAAAACAGCGACCATCTCGCCACCATCCAACCCATCTCCCTTGCCGCGCTCTGCCAACAAGCCATCCAAGACCATCAAACCACCGCCCAAGCCAAACAACTCACCTTGCAACTGCACAGCAACACCAACCCCCAATTGCAAGGCGACCCCATGCTGCTGCGCCAAGCCATCAACAACCTAATCACCAACGCCCTAGACTTCGCCACCCCGCGCAGCACCATCCATATCAACCTTGCGCCCAGCGCGCTCCACATCAGCAACCAAGGCGACCCCATCCCCGACTACGCACTCGCCAAAATCCCCCAGCGCTTCTATTCGCTCCCTCGCGCCAACGGCAGGCGCAGCAGCGGATTAGGGCTCAACTTCGTTGCCGAAATCATGCGCCTGCACGGCGGCAAGCTGGTGTTGCAAAACCAAGCCGACGGCGTGTGCGCCAGCCTAATCTTTGTCAACGACCGCGCAGCGCAATAAGGCAGCCTGAAACCCGTTTACCAGTGCACGGCTTGCCAGCAAGCCGTAGAGAACGCGGATAACCCTTTCAGGCTGCCCACCATTCGCCCCCGCATTTAGATTAAGTACGCCGAAAAACCCAAAGGCAGCCTGAAATTTAAAATGGAGCGGCGGCTCACCGCCAAATAGTTGGCTCACGATGTTTGCTGATTGAAAATATATCGGCGAGTCGCTGACACGCCATCGGTTGCAGGGTTTGCAAAGATTTCAGGCTGCCTTTGTAACCCATTTGGCGCAACATCCAATCCACCCTTAACAACATCCATCCCCCAGAACCCAAAAAGGCAGCCTGAAAACAAGAATCCCCGTTTTCAGGCTGCCTAAATTCAAGCGCAAGGCTTAATGCACGTCTTTCCAGTATTCTTTTTTCAAGAAATACGACAACGGCAACAACACCGCCAGCAAGAATATCAACACAATATAACCAATTTGCTTGCGCTGCACTTGGGCAGGCTCGGCCATATACGCCATAAAATTGGTTAAGTCTCGGGCGTATGTGTTGTAGTCGGTTTCAATAAATTTGCCGTCTTTGCTAAAACGCGTCAGCTTGCCCGCGCTTTCCCATTGCAAATCAGGCACCAGATTGCCATGCGCGTCTTTTTTCATCACAGGCTTGCCTTTGGCATCCAGTTTCACCGCTTGAACGCCTTGCTCCGCCGCCAAAACGTGCGGCATCGCGGCGTTGGGCAACACCGTGTTGTTCCAGCCTGTTGGGCGCGTTGGGTCTTTGTAGAAGCCGCGCAGATAGGCGTAGATGTAGTCGTTGCCGCGCGAGCGCGCAATCAGCGTTAAATCAGGTGGCACGGTGCCAAACCATTTTTTCGCGTCCGCAGGATTCATGTGCGCGTGCATCACATCGCCCACCTTGTCGGTGGTAAACATCAGATTTTCTTTGATTTGGTCTTCGGTTAAGCCGATGTCTTTCAAGCGGTTGAAACGCATGGCGGCGGCAGAGTGGCAAGAGAGACAGTTGTTCACAAAAATTTGTGCGCCGCGTTGCAAGCTCACTTGGTCGCGAGGGTCTAGCTCAACGTGGGGATAATGCCCGCCGCCTGATGCGCCAGCCATAATGGGTGCTGCCAACAATAGGGCAGCCAAAGTTTTTTTGAATGTTGATTTCATTTTCTCTGCCCTTTAAACGTTAGTTGCAAACAGATACGCGCACACCAAAGTGATGCCAACGTAAACGAAGAACATGATTTTTTGCTTCGTCGTACTCATGGTTACACGCTCTGGCACTGGCTTGTTTTTGTCCAGCTTGGTGTAGAACGGCATACCAATGAAGAATGCGAAGTAAACGCAAGAGAAAATACGGGCTAACAAGGTGCGGGTGTCGGTTGCCACCATTGCGCCCAAAATGCCCAAACCAATAAAGGCGATGATAAACAACACCAAAGCCGTTTTGAAAATCGGCCCGCGATAGCGCACGGATTTCACTTCGCCACGGTCAAGCCATGGCAGCAGCGCAATCAAAACCACCGCGCCGCCCATGCCGATCACGCCCCAAACTTGCGTGCCTGCAAATGATGGAATGGCGCGCAAAATCGCATAAAACGGCGTGAAATACCACACAGGCGCGATATGAGACGGCGTTTTCAATGGGTCGGCAGGGTCAAAGTTGGGCGCTTCCAAGAAGTAGCCGCCGCCTTCGGGCGCAAAGAACAACACGGAGCAAAACACGATTAAAAACACGGCAACGCCTAGGATGTCTTTAACGGTGTAGTAAGGATGGAATGGGATGCCATCCAGCGGGATGCCGTTTTCGTCTTTCAGTTTTTTGATTTCCACGCCATCGGGGTTGTTGGAACCCACTTCGTGCAGCGCGATTAAGTGCGCCACCACCAAGCCAAGCAACACCAAGGGCACAGCAATAACGTGCAGCGCAAAGAAGCGGTTGAGCGTGGCATCGGATACGTTAAAGTCGCCGCGAATCCATGTGGACAAATCAGGACCAATCACAGGAATCGCGCTAAACAAGTTAATAATCACTTGCGCGCCCCAAAACGACATTTGCCCCCAAGGCAGCAAGTAGCCCATAAAGGCTTCTGCCATCAAGGCGAGGAAGATGAGCGAGCCAAATATCCACACCAGCTCGCGCGGTTTTTTGTATGAGCCGTAAATCAAGCCACGGAACATATGCAAATACACCACGATGAAAAAGAACGATGCGCCTGTGGAGTGCATATAGCGGATAATCCAGCCGCCCGATACATCGCGCATGATGTATTCCACGGCGGTAAACGCTACGGGAAGGTTGTAGGCGTTGGTGGTGCCGTCTGGCTTGAAGTTCATGGTTAAGAAGATGCCGCTGACGATTTGAATTACCAAAACGAGCAGGGCGAGTGAGCCGAAGTAATACCAAAAGTTGAAATTTTTGGGTGCGTAGTATTGCCCAACGTGGTCGTTCCATAGCTTGGTTAATGGAAAACGCGCGTCCACCCAGTTGAGTAAGGCTTTGGTTTTGCTAGTTTGTTGGTTTGACATGATGTACCCCTTTAACTTTCGCCAATCAAAACGACGGT
>CAUSAG010000030.1:0-19848 GCA_963529665.1 uncultured Kingella sp. | reverse complement strand
TTGCACCACCGCCCCCAGCTTGCCATCACCGCCGCCCCCACCTGCACCGAAGGTCCCTCCCGCCCAATAGAAGCCCCGCACAGCATTCCCAAAAACGTCAGCGGCACTTTCAACAACGTCTCCCGAAAGCCCACCGCCCGCTTTTTCGTGCGCCCATACGGCAGCGCAATCGACGCAATCACTTGCGGAATCCCGCTGCCCACCGTGTAAGGCGCAAACCGCCGCATCAGCCAAGCAATCAGCATCAAGCCCAGCGGCAACGCCACCCAAGCAAACCACGGATAAGTCTTCACCCAATGCCGATTATGCTCCAAAGCAAATTCCGCCATCTGCGCAAAAATCATCGACACCCCCGCCACCAGCAGCGAACCAATCAGCAAATACAGCAACGGCACCGACTTGCGCGACAGCCGCCGCATCTGCCTCGCCCGCCTGCGCAGCCACAAACGGCAACGCCGCATAAAATTCACCCAAAACATAACATCCTCATTTTGTTTACGATAGAGATTGAACGGGTTTTCAGGCTGCCTTATGCCGCACAACGCAATAGGCAGCCTGAAAACGCTGTTTATAGAAATTAACCCAACGCCCCACATTGTAAAACCGCACCCCGCTTTGCAAAAGGCAGCCTGAAAATATCCCAGCCCCGTATGCAAAAAACAGACACATTGGGCGCATAGCGCAGACAAATCGTCCCTACAACCCGCCGCCACTATCCCCTACGCTTGCGAAAAATCAACCACTAGCAACGCCATGAATATCAAACACCTATCCACTCTATTCCTGCTTCCCCTATCTTTTCAGGCTGCCGCAGAGCTGCCCCTATCGCTAGAAGAACTACTCACCGACAAAGGCAAACTCCGCCTAGAAAGCAGCATCAGCTACACCAACGTTGAGCGCGAGCAAACCCGCCTAGCCAACCCCATCTACATCCAAACAGGCGCAAACAGCTACATCCCCGTCCCCACCGCCCTGCAACAAGGCAGCCGCAACAGCGACCTCATCATCGGCACACTCGGCTTACGCTACGGCATCACCGCCAAAACCGAACTCTACGGCAACGCCAGCTACCTATGGCGCAACGACCGCACATACAACGGCGCAGCCCACAGCAACAGCAGCGACAACCTATCCAACATCTCGCTTGGCATCAGCCACACCTTTAAACAAGACGGCAAAAACCCCGCCCTAATCGGCTTCGCCGAAACCACCGCCTACGAAAAATCCTACGGCAAAGCCAGTAGCGCAAAATCATGGCAAATCGGCGCAACCACCTACAAAGCCATAGACCCCATCGTCCTATCGCTCACAGGCACATACCACATCAACAGCAGCAAAAACATCGCCGCAGGCAAATACAAAGCAGGCAACTACTTCACACTCAACCCCAGCATCAGCTTTGCCGCCAACGACCGCATCAGCATCACAGGCGGCGTGCAATGGATAGCGCAACAGCCCAGCCGACTCAACGGCGAAAAGCTCGCGGCAAAAAATACCGCCACCTACGCCCATTTTGGTGTGGGCTACGGTATCAGCAGGGAAACATCAATCAGCGCCAGCGCACGGTTTAACGTATCAGGGCAAAGCAGCAGCATCCTACGGATAAGCCTGCAACACACTTTTTGACGAATCCCATTTTTTATCACATAATGCGATTCAATTCGCAAGGAGCTTTATTATGAAAAATCAAGCGATTGCAGCAATTTTAATGGCAGCTTTTGCCGCCCCAGCCTTTGCTGATAATTTTGAAACACAAGTGTTTAACCACACCCCTGAACAGCAAGTTCAGGTGGAAGAGTTGTCGCAGAAAGAGATGAAAGAGACGGAAGGAGAGTGGGTTGCTAACGCCATCGGTGCTATTGCAGGTGGGATTGGCGGACATTTGGGTTATATGGCAGGTGCTGTTATGGGAGGGTCATATAATTTCAATGAACACATGGCATCTATTGGGGTTGGAGCTTTATTAGGCGCAGCCAATCCTGTTGAAGGAGTTGGCTCTGCACTAACGACATTGGGTGGAACTGCCGTTGGAACAGGAATTGTAACTTTTGCTGGGAGAACAGGTACTACAATTCCCATTGGAACGCCCAATTCAAACCCGTCAACAAATACACAAAATACACAACCACAAATACCACCTAGTACAAACCCTCCTACTACTAATTCAAATTCCAATCCCAATGGCGGTCTGTGGATAGACCATTTTGTGCTTAATTAAAAATTTACTCTGAAACATGACACATCCTAGCATTTCAACTAATAATGCTGACATCTAGGATATGTTTATAGACAAATGAAAGGAAACTAATTATGTTTGCTATCCTTTTTTTATCACTAGCATTTTTTTTATCTGGTTTGATTAGCATGAGAAAAAGTCATGTGCAAATAAAAAAAACAACTAAATACTCCTTAATGGCCAGTGGATATATTTTTCACTTTCTTACCTTATTTGCCATTTTTTATGTTTTTAGACATTATCCACAAACCAACACCTTATCTTTTCTTGGCATATACTTTCTATGTCTAACAATCATTGCTGTCTTTGTCGTTAAATTGATACCCGCAAGCAAATAGCAGCAATACTCATGCGCTGCGATGGCTAAATCGTTTTCAGGCTGCCCAAAACAAAAAAAATCAAACATCTGATAATTATCAAAATGTTTGATTTTTTAAGATTGGTTTTTGTGTGCAGCAAGCAGTTCGCGTAATAATTCAATTTCTTTATTTTGATGTTCCACCGTGAGCCTTAATTTTTCGTTCTCTGCGATTAAATCGGCGGAGCTACTGTTATAAACTTGGTTGATTTGGTCTGTTTTTTGATTGATAAATAAGATATTACTGGTTTGCTGATTATTTTCGGTGATTAAGCAGATGATGCTGTTTTCATCTATTGCCAAAAGCTCCGCTAAGGTTAGTCCAAATAGTGTGGCAATGCGTTCTAGCTTGTTAATATCAAACTTCCGTTCGCCACGTTCCAGCTTTTGATAGCCGTCAAAGGTCAGATTAAGTTTTTCCGCCATTTACTCTTGGGTAAGGTTATTAAGCTGGCGCAATTTCTTAACCTTTTCATTCACTTCCATGTTAAACATCCTTAATGTATTTTTTCGTATTCTAACAGAATGCTTTTCAGGCTGCCTAACAATTTCAGAAAGTCTCCTATGCGTTGTTCTCTATTGATTTTGTTGTTTGCTTCTGCTGCGGCATTGGCGCAACCGTTTGCCGTGGATAATCCGCTTGCTTTTGGTAAAACGCGGGTACAAAGCTGGAAAGCGCGGCGCGATTTAGGGATTGTGAAGCAAAATTTGGATTTCTCTTGCGGTGCGGCTTCCATTGCCACGCTGTTAAACAATTTTTATGGGCAGCAGCTAACCGAGCAGGAAATTTTGGTGCACATGAATAAAACGGAGCTGCGCGCTTCGTTTGACGATATGCAGCAAGTGATGCCGCAGCTTGGCTTTGAAGCGAAAGGCTATGCGCTGCCGTTTGAGCAGTTGGCGCAGTTGAAAATCCCTGTGATTGTGTATTTGAAATACCGCAAAAACGACCATTTTTCGGTGTTGCGCGGCATCAACGGCAATACGGTATTGCTTGCCGACCCATCGCTGGGCAATATGTCGTTAAGCCGTGAGCAGTTTTTAGCCGCTTGGAAAACGCGCGATGGCAAAATGGAAGGCAAAATTTTGGCGGTGCTGCCCAAGGATGCGGATACCGCCAAAAATGTGGATTTTTTTATTCGGCAGCCTGAGCGGCAAACGCGGCTGGTAACCGAGCAGCTTAGGGTGTGGCAAAAATGGTAAGGCAATCGGCTTTTGAGCCGATTTTTGTTTTTCAGGCTGCCTAAACTATAATTCTGTCTTTTTCTCGCCGAGCTACCCGCCATGTCCAAACCCCTCTCTCCCATGATGCAGCAATACCTCAACATCAAAGCCGAACACGCCGACAAACTCGTGTTCTACCGCATGGGCGATTTTTACGAACTCTTTTTTGACGACGCCATAGAAGCCGCCAAGCTGTTAGACATCACGCTCACCACGCGCGGGCAAATCAGCGGCGAACCCATCAAAATGGCAGGCGTGCCCTATCACGCCGTAGAACAATACCTCGCCAAGCTGGTAAAACTGGGCAAAAGCGTTGCCATCTGCGAACAAATCGGCGAGCCTGTGGTGGGCAAAGTGGTGGAGCGTAAAGTGGTGCGCATCATCACCCCCGGCACGCTCACCGACAGCGCATTGCTGGAAGACAAACAGCCCAACCGCATCGCCGCCCTTGCCGTGCTGAAAAAACAAACCGCGCTGGCATGGGCGGCGCTGGAAAGCGGCGAATTTAAAGCCAAAATCATCCGTGCCGACCAGCTTGCCGATGAACTCGCCCGCCTGCAAGTAGCCGAACTGCTCATCCCCGACACTTTCAGGCTGCCTGAACACATCGCCGCGCAAACCAGCATCACCCGCCTCAACAACTGGCAGTTCGCCCCCGACACCGCGTTCACCCTGCTCACCCAATACTTCGGCAGCCAAGACCTTGCCGCCTATGGGATGCAGCCTGAAAACCACCCCGCCGCCATCGCCGCCGCAGGCGCATTGCTCAACTATCTCAAAATCACCCAAAGCCAGCTCCCCCCGCATCTGGATGCCATCACGCTAGAACAAGAAAACCAATACATCGCCCTAGATGCCGCCACCCGCCGCAACCTAGAAATCACCGCCACCCTATCAGGCAAAAAAGCCCCCACCCTTTTTTCCACGCTGGATAACTGCGCCACCCACATGGGCAGCCGCCTGCTCGCCCAATGGCTGCACCACCCCCTGCGCAACCGCGACCACATCCAAGCCCGATTAGACGCCGTCGCCGCCCTATTAGCCAGCGAGCAAAACCTATCAGGCAGCCTGAAAACCATCGCCGACCTAGAACGCATCGCCGCCCGCATCGCGCTGGGCAGCGCCCGCCCGCGCGACCTATCCGCCCTGCGCGACAGCCTGCTCACCCTATCCACTTTCAGGCTGCCGCCCAGCCCCCTGCTGCAAACCCTTGGCGACAGCTTCCCCGCCACCGCCGCCATCGCCGAACACCTACAACGCGCCCTACTGCCCGAGCCATCCGTATGGCTCAAAGACGGCAACGTCATCAACCACGGCTACCACGCAGAGCTAGACGAACTGCGCCATTTGCACAGCCACGGCAGCGAAACCCTGCGCCAAATGGAAGAACAAGAACGCCAAAACACCGGCATAGGCAGCCTGAAACTAGAATACAACCGCGTACACGGCTTCTACATAGAACTCAGCAAAGCCCAAGCCGAACACGCCCCCGCCCACTACCAACGCCGCCAAACCCTCAAAAACGCCGAACGCTTCATCACCCCCGAGCTCAAAGCCTTTGAAGACAAATACCTAGCCGCCCAAGAACGCAGTCTCGCCCTAGAAAAACAACTCTACGAAGAACTGCTGCGCCAGCTGCAAGCACAACTCCCCCAAATCCAACGCAGCGCCCGCGCCGCCGCCACGCTAGACGTGCTCAACAGCTTTGCCCACACCGCCCGCAACCAAAACTACACCCGCCCCCAGTTCACCGACCACAGCAGCCTGAACATCCAAAACGGCCGCCACCCCGTAGTAGAACAACAAGTCCAACACTTCACCCCCAACCACACCCAGCTCACCCCCAGCCGCCGCCTAACCCTGCTCACCGGCCCCAACATGGGCGGCAAATCCACCTATATGCGCCAAGTCGCGCTCATCGCCCTGCTCGCCCACACAGGCAGCTACATCCCCGCCGAAGCCGCCACCATCGGCACCATAGACCAAATCCACACCCGCATCGGCGCATCCGATGACCTCGCAGGCAACCGCTCCACCTTTATGGTAGAAATGTCCGAAACCGCCTACATTCTCCACCACGCCACGCCGCAGTCATTGGTATTGATGGACGAAGTCGGGCGCGGCACATCCACCTTTGACGGGCTCGCCCTAGCCCAAGCCATCGCCGAACATCTCATCAGCAAAAACCAATCGCTCACCCTATTTGCCACCCACTATTTTGAACTCACAAGGCTGCCTGAAAACCACCCCAGCGCATTCAATATGCACCTATCCGCGCTAGAACAAGGGCAAGACATCGTATTCCTGCACCAAATTGAAGCCGGCCCCGCCGAAAAAAGCTACGGCATTGCCGTTGCCAAACTGGCAGGACTGCCCACCGCCGCACTCAAATCCGCCCGCCGCCACCTAGCCGCGCTAGAAGAACAAGCCGCCGACCGACAGCTCAACTTATTTGCCACCGCCGATAACGATGCCAACGATGACGATAGCGATGACAACCCCGCCCACCATCCCGCCATCCCCCATCCCATCGCCGAAAAACTGCGCCACATCCACCCCGACGACCTAACCGCCCGCGCAGCCCTAGATTTGGTGTACGAATTGAAAAAACTGGCAGATGAGGCAGCCTGAAAATATAAAAAAGCAGCCTGAAAACGGAATTTTCCATTTTCAGGCTGCCTTATTGGATTAAAACAAAGTCATCATGTATTCTGTTTTTTTAATAGGGTAAACCAAAACGTATTTATCAAAGCCCTTGTTGGCAACAAGTCGTCGGGCATAATCTTCTTCCACTTGTCTATGTATACCCATGCACCACAATGCGCGGTCTGTAATACTATCTGATTGCTTGATTTTTTCAAATTTTTCAATGTCGTTTGCCATACTATTGATGCACACTGATGCTTCAAAATGCTGTTTAATCTCCAAAGGGATAGCACTCTGTTTGTATTTTTGACGAATGTAAAAATCAATGGCAGCAGTATTATGAATTGAATGCTTGCGCTTATCCAAATCATGCCGCTGCTCTCTATTCCATTCTTTTATTTCAGGGTGTTCATTAAAAAACAGCCCCAATTCCACTTGCAGCCAATTTTCCCAGCCTGTAATGTCGCATGAATAAATAGCGTTTAATCGGTTGGTAATATGTTTTTGCGAAACAAATTCACACAAAACAGTTTCTAGAAATTCAAAATCATTTGATACTTTATCCATATTGAGCTTTCTGTAATTACTTAGGTAGTTGAATGAACTACCCGCATAGCATAGTAAAATTGTAAAATTGAATCAACCAACGCACTTTCAGGCTGCCGCAGCAAACAAAATCCCCATACCAAACAACCCCCTACCCATCCCCACCCAAATACCATTTGACAGCCCCGCCAAAATCCGTAAAATGGCGCACTTCAACACCTGCCCAGGTGGCGAAATTGGTAGACGCAGGGGACTCAAAATCCCCCGCCGCAAGGTGTGTCGGTTCGAGTCCGACCCTGGGCACCAAATCCCAAAACCCTGTTCCAAGCGAACAGGGTTTTTTCATATCTGCTCAATTCAGCCCAAATCATCTGCCCAATCGGTTTTCAGCCTGCCTTTGGGCTATAATCGCCCCCTTTTACCCCATCCAAGCCCACGCCCATGAACATCTTTTACGAAGACGGCGGCAGCCTGAAAGTTGCCAGCATCGTCCAAAAAAACGACGCCACCTACCAAGCCGACACCCAACACGGCAAGCGCGTCAAAATCAAAGCCGCCAACGCATTCATAGAATTTGACGGCGACATGGAAGCCTTTTTAGCCGCCGCGCAAGCCGAAGCCGCCGAAATAGACACCGAGCTGCTGTGGGAAGCCGTGGGCGAAGACGAATTTTCCGCCGAACACGCCGCCACCGAATATTTTGGTAACCAGCCCAGCAAAATCCAACTCGCCGCCACGTTTATCGCGCTGTATGCCGCGCCAATGTATTTCCACAAAAAAGGCAAAAACAACTTCCGCGCCGCGCCCGCCGACATCTTGCAGCAAGCTCTCGCCAGCATGGCGCGCAAAGCCGAGCAAGAAGCGCAAATAGCAGCGTGGGCGCAAAGCATGGTTTCAGGCTGCCTGCCCGATGCCATCGCCGCCGATTTGCCCAAAATTCTGCACGCGCCCGATAAGCAAGCGCTGTCCTACAAAGCCTTTTGTAAAGCTGCCGATGCGCTCAAACTTTCCGCCTACGAGCTTGCCAAACATATCGGTGCCATCCAAGCCTTGCCCGATTATTTAGTGCAACGCTTTGAATACAAAAACTTTCCGCAAGGAATCGGCTTTGACCACGTTGCCGCGCCAAGGCAGCCTGAAAACGATTTACCCCTTGCCGAAAACGTGCGCGCCTTTTCCATTGACGACCGCGACACCAGCGAAGTGGACGACGCGCTTTCGGTGCAAGATTTGGGCAACGGCAGCAAACGTATCGGCATCCACATCGCCGCCCCCGCGCTTGCCATCGAAGCCGACAGCGAAATGGAACGCATCGTGTTCCAACGCCAATCCACCGTATACTACCCCGCGCACAAAATCACCATGCTGCCTGAAAGCTGGATTAGCACATTCAGCCTAGATGCAGGCGCAGCACGCCCCGCATTCAGCGTGTATTTCAACGTTTCGCCCGATGGCGAACTTTCCGCGCCCGAAACCAAAATTGAGCGCGTGTTCATTGAAACCAACCTGCGTATTCAAGACATTGAGCCCTATTTCAACAGCGAAACAGGCATCGGCAGCGCGACCGAGCCGCAGTTTCCCCATCATGCCGATTTGATTTATTTGCTGGGCTTGTCGCACGAATTGCAAAAACGCCGCGATCGCTACGAAGACCCCGACGCGCCAAAAAAATACGACTACGGCATTGAATTTGACGCGCAAGGCAAGGTGCAAATTGTGCGCCGCGAGCGCGGTTCGCCGATAGACACGCTGGTGAGCGAAATGATGATTCTGGCAAACACCACATGGGCGCAAATGCTGCACGACAACGACACCAGCGGTATTTTCCGCGTGCAGCCGAGCGGGCGCGTGCGCATGAGCACGCAATCTGAGCCGCATATCGGCATGAATGTGCAACATTATGGCTGGTTTACTTCGCCGCTGCGCCGCGCCTGCGATTATGTGAACCAAAAGCAGCTGCAAACCTTGCTGCAACACGCCGCGCCGCGCTTTGCCAAAAACGACAGCGCCTTGTTTGCCGAGCTGGTTGCGTTTGAGAGCGCTTATACCGCCTACCGCGAATTTCAAGACAGCATGGAAAGCTATTGGTCTTTGGTGTGGCTGGAACAGGAAAACGTGCGCGAAATCAACGCCACGGTGTTGAAAGACGACCTCGTGCGCATCGACGGCCTGCCGCTGATGGCGCGCGCCACAGGCATCCCGCTGGAAATCGCGCCCAAAACGCTGGTGAAACTGGCGATTAGTGAAGTGGACAGCGAGAAGCAGTTTATCGCGTTGAAGTATGTGAACGTGGCGGGGTAATTTGCCAAGGCAGCCTGAAACGAGGGAACGTGCGTTTCAGGCTGTCTTTTTGCTGGCTTATGCACGAAACGGCAGCCTGAAAACTGTTGCCCACCTGCCAAACGAAACGGCGCATGAAATAGCGTAAACAAAATAACGCCGTTGAGCAACCCGCGCTCGCTTGCCCAGCCGTTTCGCATTTTCAGGCTGCCTATTCGTTCTTACATTCGCAGCCAAAGGCAGCCTGAAACCACGCCCACCCACATTTTCAGGCTGCCCTTTGCCATTTCCTTTAAAATAGCCCCGTTCTTGCTTATTCAAAAAACATCATGTCCAAACCTCTAACCATCGCCCTGTGTGCAGGCGAAGCCTCGGGCGATTTGCTCGGCGCGCACCTAATTGAAGCCATCAAAAAACAACGCCCCGATGCCCAATTTATCGGCATCGGCGGCGCGCGCATGATTGCCGCAGGCTGCCAAAGCCTGTTTGACCAAGAGCGCCTTGCCGTGCGCGGCTATGCCGAAGTGATCAAACGGCTGCCTGAAATCTTAAAAATTCGCCGCGAGCTGGTGGCGCGGTTAAAACAGCTTCGCCCTGATGTATTCGTGGGCATTGATGCGCCCGATTTTAATCTGGGCGTGGCGGAGCAGCTCAAAGCGGCGGGCATTCCCACTGTGCATTATGTTTCACCGTCGGTGTGGGCATGGAAGCGTGAGCGCGTGAACAAGATTGTGCGGCAAGTGAACCAAGTGCTGTGCCTGTTTCCCATGGAAGCGCCGTTGTATGAAGCGGCGGGCGGCAAGGCGTTGTTTGTGGGGCATCCGCTGGCGCAAACCCTGCCGATGCAGGCAGACAAAGCCGCCGCGCGCGAACGGCTGAAACTCGCCGCCGACACGCCCGTGTTTGCGATTTTGGCGGGCAGCCAAGTGAACGAAATCAACCAAATGGCGCCGATTTACTTTCGCACCGCGCAGCTGATTTTGCGCGAATTGCCCGACGCGCAGTTTATCGCGCCCTACCCCACCGCCGTCGCGCGCGAGCGTTTGCAATATTTTCTCGCGCAGCCTGAATTTGAAAAACTACCGATTCGCCTGCAAGCAGCGCGCACCGAATTGGCTTGCACGGCGGCGGATGTGGTGCTGGTTACCAGCGGCACGGCAACGCTGGAAGTGGCGTTGTGCAAACGCCCGATGGTGATTAGCTACAAACTCTCCGCGCTCACTTATTGGCTGGTGAAGCGCAAAATCCAAGTATCACACGTTGGCTTGCCCAATATTTTGTTGAACAAAGATGCCGTGCCCGAATTGCTGCAAGCCGATGCCACGCCCGAAAAACTCGCCGCCGCACTGCTGGATTGGTATCGGCAGCCTGAAAAAGTTACCGCGCTGGAAAACGATTTTGCGCAGCTGCATGAGATGCTGCGATTGAATACGGATGAACTGGCGGCAAATGCCGTGTTGGCGGAATGCCGTTAGGCAGCCTGAAAACGAGCGAAGCGAGTCCCGTGAAACCAAAACCACAAACCGCAGTAAAATTTTCAGGCTGCCTCAAACGAAAGGAAATATGATGCGAACCCAATCATTTATCGCCTCATTACCGCATTGAGCTTGCTTACTGCCGCCCCGCTTGCCCATGCGCGCAACATGCTGAAAAAGCCACTGATTGAGCGCATAGACGGCGCGCTCGCCAAAGCCCAGCGCACGCGCGAAAGCCACGTCCTGATCCGCAAGCAGCGCAGGCAGCAGGAAGCTGCCAAACAAAAAACGCGACAACAACGCGCCTCCGCACCAGCCGCGCCGCAGCACTAATCCGCATTATCAAAAAGGCAGCCTGAATGTGTTTTCAGGCTGCCTTTTGGCTTAACTCTGTTTCAGATTTTGCGCACCGATGACCTTATCGGCAAATAACTTTTAGACTGAAATCTTGGCAAAATCTGTACGCGATGGCGTGTCGGCGGCTTGCCGACATTTTGCCAATCAACCGAACCCTGTTGCATCAACCATTTGGCGACGAGCCGTCGCCACGCCATTTTGGTTTTCAGGCTGCCTTGGGCATCGTTCGCGCAAAGGCAGCCTGAAACGCCATCCAACCCTAGCCGCGCCCAATCGCCTTGTCCGCAATATCCGTCCGATATTGCATGCCATCAAATTGCACTTCTGCCAACGCCTGATACGCCTGCTGCTTGGCAGCGGCAACATCATCACCCAAGCCCACTACGCACAACACGCGCCCGCCGTTGGTAACCACTTCGCCGCGCTCGTTCAACGCCGTGCCTGCATGGAACACTTTGCCGATTTGGTTCGCCGCATCAATGCCGTGAATCACGTCGCCTTTTTTCGGCGTATCGGGATAATTTTGCGCCGCCAGCACCACGCCCACGGCGGTTTGCAGCTTCCATTGCGCGCTTGCGCTGTCCAATTTGCGCTGCAACGCGGCTTCAATCAAATCCACCAAATCGCTGTCCAAGCGACTCATAATCGGCTGCGTTTCAGGGTCGCCAAAGCGGCAGTTAAACTCAATCGTGCGCGGCGCGCCTGTCGCATCTATCATCAAGCCTGCGTATAAAAATCCTGTAAATTCAATGCCATCCGCTTTCATACCGCGAATGGTGGGCAGAATGATTTCGTCCATCACGCGCTGATACACGGCTTCGCTCACCACGGGCGCGGGGCTGTATGCGCCCATGCCGCCTGTGTTCAAGCCTTGGTCGCCGTCCAGCAGGCGTTTGTGGTCTTGGCTGGTTGCCATCGGCAACACGTTGTCGCCATCCGACATCACGATAAAGCTGGCTTCTTCGCCCTGCAAAAAATCTTCAATCACCACGCGCGCGCCAGCGTTGCCCATTTTGTTGCCCAACAGCATATCATCGATGGCGGCGTGCGCTTCATCCAAGGTCATGGCAACGATGACACCTTTGCCCGCCGCCAGCCCGTCGGCTTTGATGACGATGGGCGCGCCTTTTTGGTTCACGTAATCATGCGCTGCGGGCGCGTTTTCAAAGGTTTGATACTGCGCGGTGGGAATGCCGTGCCGCAGCATAAAGGCTTTAGCAAAATCTTTGGAACTTTCCAGCTGAGCGGCAGCGCGGGTTGGCCCGAAAATCGGCAGCCCTGCGGCGCGAAAATCGTCCACGATGCCTGCGGCAAGCGGCGCTTCGGGCCCGACTACGGTGAAGGCGATGTTTTCGCGTTGGCAAAAGGCAATCAAATCGGCATGGGCGGTGAGCGCGAGATTGTGCACTTTCGGCTCGGCGGCTGTGCCTGCGTTGCCCGTGGCAACGTACACAATGGCGACTTTGGGCGATTGAGCGAGCTTCCATGCAAGGGCGTGTTCGCGGCCGCCGTTGCCAATGATGAGCAGTTTCATGTTTTGTCCTTTGGGTGCAAATAATGGGAAGGGGTGTTGCTACTATGTTTTCAGGCTGCCGCTAAGATGTCATGCGCTAAGGCAGCCTGAAAACGACAATGGCGCGGATTGATTTTCAGGCTGCCGCTGAACATAGATTTTAGGCAGCCTGAAAATGCACTTTCAGGCTGCCTTTGAGACTGGGCTTAATACTCGCGCACCACGGCGTTTTGTTGCAACTGTTGCAAGAATTGGGCTTGGTTGGCTTGTCGCGCTTGTTGCACCAATTGGCGGCGCACGGCTTCGCGTTGCATTTTGGCGGGGTCGTTTTCTGTGCGGCTGGATACCAGTTGGATAATCTGCCAGCTTGTGCCTACGCGCTGCGGGCTGGTGATTTGACCGGGCTGCATTTGGTGAATCAGTTTTTCCACATTTTCAGGCAGCATATCGTCACTCACTTCGTGCAACCCGCCGTTCACGGCTTCGGTTTCTTGCGAATAGCGTTTGGCAACGGCGGCAAAATCGCTGCCTTGCTGGATGGCTTGGGCGATTTGCTGCATCCGATTTTCTACCGCGCTCATGTTGGCTTGGTTGCCCGCTTGCAAGATGATGCGGCGGATGGTGTAAACGGTATAAGGCTCGCCTTGCGGCAGGGCTGCGCCGCTTTTCAGGGCTTCGTTGATTTGGGCATCGCTGATGTTCACGTTGTTGTTCAAATCGCTTAACAGGTAATCCGCCAGCACGTCTTTGGCGACTTCTAGGCGGTAGGCTTCGCGGGTGTAGCCGTTGGCTTGGGCTTTTTTGTATAGATTTTCTACGCTGGTGTTTTTCGCTGCGGCGCGGCGTTTGAGCTCTTCGTCGATGCCGCTGGGCGTGGCTTTGATTTGCTGCTGGCGGGCAGCATCAGCAATCAGGGCGCGCTCCAACAGGCGCTGCTTGGCAGCCTGAACATATTGCTCTTCGGGGATGTTTTGCCCTGCGTTGCGCGATTTTAGCTCGCGCACGGTGCGTTCAATGTCGCTGTAAGTAATCACGCTGGAATTGACTTCCATCACAACGCGATTGAGCGGTTTGATTTCGGCTTGGGCAGCCTGAAAAGCGATGCCAAGTGTGGCGGCTAGGATTAGGGGAAGCATTTTGCGTTTCATTATTTATTTACCTCGTTAGTTTTGGTGTAGCCAGGGATGCCTAGGCGCAGTTGCTCTTGCGCGTTGGTGCCTGCGCTGCTGATGTCTTTAAGCTGCAAGGTGAAGAAGAAAGCGGTTTTGTATTTGTATTTATCTTGCACGGGTTGCCACTCGGTTACATAGCGCTGGGCAACAAAGCTCGCGCTCCAACAGCCGCATGGGTTTTTGTATTCCAGCCCTGCGGTTTGTTCTAGGATGGCACGCGGAGAAGTGCTGTAATTCAATCGCCCAACGGCGTATAGATTGTTGCTAATGGGCCATTGCGCGGCAAGGTCTATGTGGCGCAGTTTGTCGTAAAAGCCTGAATAGATTTCTTCGTTTCGCCCATATTTGAAGCGCGCGCTCAACACTTTGCCTGCTTCGGGGTTGTAGCGGATGCCGAGATCGTAGCGTTGAGTGGCTTTGTTGTCGGCGCTCCAATGCCAGTTGCTGTCGGCAAACCAGCTGGGGGCAACTTGCCCGCTGGCAAAGGCAACGATGTCGCCGTTTTTTCGCTCGTTTTGATTCAGGCTGCCTGAAAGGGCAACTTGGTCTTTGGTGAAATGGTATTTTTCGCCAATGCCTGCGCGGAAATATTCATAGCCTGTGTTGGGATTGAGAAAGCGCGTTTGCAAACCTGCGGATACGCTGTTGTTGGCGTTGATGCGGTCGTTGCCCGAATAGATGTTTTCGCGGAACAATTGGTCGTAGCTGAAATCGTTAAGCGATGAGTCAAAATTAGGCAAATCGTTTTGCGATTTGGATGGGGTATAGTTGTAGAACAAGCGCGGCTCAACGGTTTGCACAAAGCTGTTGCCAAAAAGACGGGTTTGGCGCTCTAAGGTGATGCCGCTGTCCACGTTTACAATCGGCAAAATGCGCGATGTGTCGCGGGCTTTCAGGCTGCCAAATTTATCCAGCCAATAGCGCGTGGCGTGCACGCCAACTTTGGGGCGCACATAGCCCCATGTGTTGTGAAAATCCCATTTGATGCTGGGGTAAATCACGGCGCGATTGCCGCTTTGCATATCTTTGTGGTCAAAGCGGGTGAACTGCCCTTTGAAATCCAGCTCGGCGTGTGGATTGATGTTTTTTGCCCAGCTGGCAGACAAGCGCGGCAAGATGGAATAAATCGTGTCTTTGTTGCCGCTAGAATCGTTGAGAATTTGGTATTTTTGCACCATCAATTCTGTGTTTAATGGCGCGCCCCATACTTTTTGCGTGTAGTTCAGCCATGCTTTGCGGGTGAGATTGGTGCTTTCGGCCAACTCGTTGCGCCCTGCAAAATCGCGGTAGTAATCGTCGTCCGACACTTGGTTGAAATCAATGCCACCAGTGAGCTTGGATGTGAAGGTTTGGCTGTGTTTCAGGCTTAGCGCCGCGCGGTTGTTTAAGCCGCGCTTGCTGTCGTGCGGCATGTATTTAACGTTTACGCTGCCTGTGTATTTGGGCTGCAAATAGCGAAATTCGCCGCCGATGCGTGCGCCGCGTGAGCCGATGTAGCCTGGGGTGAGCGTGGCATCGTAGTTGGGCGCGAGATTGAAGTAATACGGCAAATCAAACGATGCGCCATCTGAGCCCACGGATACGGTGGGCACCAAAAAGCCGCTTTTGCGGTTGCCATTAATCGGGAAATCCACCCACGGCGTGTACAAAATCGGCACGCCTGCAAACACCAGCTTGGCATTTCTTGCCACGCCGATGCCTGTTTCGCGGTTGGTGGTGAGTTCTTTGGCTTGGATGTACCACGAAGTATCGCCTGTTTCGCAGGTATTGAATTTAACGTCTTGGGCAGAATGGTGGTCGTCGTCGTACATTTTCAGGCTGCGTGCTACGCCTTGCAGCCGTTTGTTGTCTTTTTCGGCAACAAATTCGGTGTTATCGGCGTTGCCCGAATGCTTGGCAAGGTCGTAGTCCAACTTATCGCCTTGCACGGTTTGCCCATCGGCGCGAGTGAGCGTGAATTGGTCGCCCGCGTAAACGTGTTCGCTGGTTTGGTCGTAGTCCACCCAATCGGCGTTCAGCGTTTCATCGTTGCGCTCAATAATCACATCGCCCTGCGCGCGGTGGCGCACATTGGTTTGCCCTGCGGCTTTGTCTGCCTCAATGCGGGTTACATCTTGCCCCAGCTTGGGCAGACCTGTTTTGCGGGCGGGGGCAACGCCATTGGCTTGCGGATTGGGCGCGCGGCACACATAACCCAGCTTTTCAGGCTGCCATGTATCCGATACTGCCCATGCGCTGCTTGAAAAGGCAACGCCCAGCATGGCGACTAATGGTTTGCTTACAAATGAACGAGACAAAATCACACCTTGCAACGGTTTTAAAGTTAAAATGATGGGCTATTTTAACCGAAAACCCAATAATTCACAGTATGCAACGAGAAACCCTGCTCAAAGACTGGCTTGCCAGCGTGTATCCCCATCAGCCCTTTCAATTGAGCTTTGCTGCCGCCGATGCGGATTTTCGCCGTTATTTTCGCGCCACCTTTGCCGATGGCAGCACGGTGATTTGCATGGATGCGCCGCCTGAGAAAATGCGCGAGAGCGTGGCGAACTATTTGAAAGTGCGCGATTTATTCAGCAGCCTGAATGTGCCCACCGTGCTCGCCAAAGATTTGGAGCTAGGTTTTATCGTGTTAAACGATTTGGGCGATGTGCAATACCTTAAAGCGATGCAATTGGAAAACACGCCCGAAGCGCACAAAGCCTTGCTGCTGGAAGCGATTGACGAGTTAATCGTGCTGCAAAAATCCAGCCAGCCCAACCAGTTGCCCGAATACAGCCGCGAGATTTTGCTGAGCGAGATGAATTTGTTTCCCGAATGGTTTGTGGCAAAAGAATTAAACAGCAGCCTGAATTTCGCGCAACGCCAGCTGTGGCAGCAAACCCTAGATGTGCTGTTGCCTGTGATTGAAGCGCAGCCCAAAGTGTATGTGCATCGGGATTTTATCGTGCGCAATTTGATGCTCACGCCCAACCGCCCTGCGGTTTTGGATTTTCAGGATGCTTTATACGGCGCAATCACTTACGACTTGGTGTCACTGCTGCGCGATGCGTTTATTGAATGGGATGAAGAGTTTACGCTGGATTTAACCATTCGCTATTGGGAAAAGGCGCGCGCGGCGAGCTTGCCTGTGCCCGCGCAATTTGATGTCTTTTATAAATGGTATGAATGGATGGGCGTGCAGCGGCATTTGAAGGTGGCGGGCATTTTTGCGCGGCTGTATCACCGCGATGGCAAGGATAAATATCGCCCCGAAATCCCGCGCTTTTTGAACTATTTGCGCCGCACATCGCGCCGTTATGAAGAGCTTGCCCCGCTGTATGCGCTGCTGTTGCAACTGGTGGGCGATGATGAATTGCAAACGGGCTACACGTTTTAGGAGCAACTCATGACTGTTATTCAAACGCATATTCCTGTGCTGCTGGTGTCGCTGTCGGCGGGCATTATTGAAATTCACAATATGTCTAACAACCGCGCCAGCTTCAAAATGCCCACCACGCTGCGCATCGGCTTGGTGGACGATGTGATGAAGCCTTGCCCGTTTTCGCATCCGCGCGTTGCCATTGATGATGAGCAAGTCGCCGCCGATATTTTCCAAAACGCGCTTGCAAAAAGCGGCATGGCAAAGCACGACAAGCCGTGCATCATTGTGTTGCACCCGCAAAGCCATTTTGCCAGCGACATGACGCAAAGCGAATTGCAAATGCTCACGCGCATGGTGCACGAATCAGGTTTTCCTATTTATGGCGAAGTGTATTTTCTACTCAAACCAACGATTGACGAGAGTGATTGGCAATATTTTGAAGCGATGGCGCGCGAACCTGTGGCGCAAACCATGCAGCCTGAAAGGCACGCGGGTGTGATTCGCCGCACTTGGGATTGGCTATCGCAAAACTTGTAAATCATAACGCGCCGCACCCGCGCAAAGGCAGCCTGAAAACCGCTCACCGCATGGCGCAAAACATGACACAACGCCGCGCAAACAATTTTCAGGCTGCCCTTTGCCAAGCGCAAAAATAACCGCTATATTGCGCCCCGCAAATTTAGTACAAGCAATCTAATTCCCCAACACAAGGCAGCCTGAAAGCGAGTTCACGAGCTTCTGCGAAGCTAAAACCCCAAAGGTAGCCTGAAAACAGAGAGATCAAATCATGAGCTGGCTAGACAAAATTCTCCCGCCCAAAATCAAAAAAAATGACGACAAAAAAGCAGGCGTGCCCGAAGGCTTGTGGCGCAAATGCTCATCTTGCGGCGCCACCCAATACGCCACCGAGCTAAGCCAAAACCACCAAGTTTGCCCCAAATGCGGGCATCACGAAGCGCTCACCGCGCGCGAACGCTTGGATCTTTTGCTGGATGAACAAAACCGCGAAGAAATCGGCGCCAACATCCGCCCCACCGACATTCTCAAATTCAAAGACAGCAAAAAATATCCCGACCGCCTAACCGCCGCCAAAAAAACCACGGGCGAAGACGATGCCATCGTGGTAATGCGCGGGCAAATGCACGGCTTGCCCGTGGTGATTGCCGCGTTTGAATTTCGCTTTATCGGCGGCTCAATGGGGTCGGTGGTCGGCGAGCGATTTGTGCAAGGCGTGCGCCGCGCCGTTGCCGATAACTGCACCTTTATTTGCGTTGCCGCATCGGGTGGCGCGCGGATGCAAGAAGGGCTGAACTCGCTGATGCAAATGACCAAAACCAGCGCATCACTGCATTTGCTCAACGAAAAAGGGCTGCCGTTTATCTCCGTGCTCACCGACCCCACCATGGGCGGTGTATCCGCCAGCTTCGCCTTTTTGGGCGACATTGTGGTTGCCGAGCCCAAAGCCCTGATTGGCTTTGCCGGCCCGCGCGTGATTGAACAAACCGTGCGCGAAAAACTGCCCGAAGGTTTCCAACGCGCCGAATTTTTGCTAGAAAAAGGCGCGATTGACCAAATCATTGACCGCCGCGAAATGAAAAAACGCCTTGCCGATTTGATTACCTTGTTGCGACGCGAACCGCAAGTGAGCGAAGCGGTTTAGGCAGCCTGAAAATGCTCTCACGCGCCGCTACGGCTTGCTTGCAAGCCGTGTTCTTGCGCTTAATTTGGATGGGATGGATGGCGTTTAAAACAAGCTAGGTTGGGTAATGGTTTTCAGGCTGCCTTTGGGAACAAACCAAGGCAGCCTGAAACGCTATCTCCCGCCGCTAGACCGCCCTGCTCTACTCCTTTTGAACTACACGCCATTTCATCATCGCCACCCCCAAAAAGCAGCCTGAAACCCGCATCAACACAAAATCTTAACCTATCTTAAAAAACCGCTTCAATCTCCGCCATAAAATCGGTTAAAATCCCCACGTTTAAAAGCACTTTTTTAACACTCCAAGCGCAAAAAGCAACATCGCATTACACGTTGCCCAATGCGCCTAAATCTTGGAAATAAAAATGGATAATAAAGAAATTAATCAAGGACGCCGCCGCTTTCTATCGCTTGCCACCGCAGGGGCAGGCGCAGTTGCCGCCGCAGGGGTGGCAACACCACTTGTGGCAAGCTGGTTTCCGTCTGAAAAGGCAAAAGCTGCGGGCGCTGCTGTTGAACTTGACATCAGCAAAATTGAATCTGGGCAAATGATTACCGCCGAATGGCGCGGCAAACCGATTTTCGTGTTAAACCGCACCGAACAGCAGGTTAAAGATTTGCCCTCGTTGGATGGTCAATTAGCCGACCCCAAATCCAATGCCGACCAGCAGCCTGAAAACTGCAAAAACGCCACGCGCTCCATCAAGCCCAATCTTTGGGTTGCCGTGGGCATTTGCACGCATTTAGGCTGCTCACCCACCTTCCGCCCCGATGTAGGCGCGGCAGACTTGGGCGGTGGCAACTGGAAAGGCGGCTTTTTCTGCCCTTGCCACGGTTCCAAATTTGACCTTGCAGGGCGCGTGTATGCAGGCGTGCCCGCACCCACCAATTTGGTTATCCCGCCATATAAATACACCAGCGACACCGTCGTTTTGATTGGCGAAAGTTAAAGGGGTACATCATGTCAAACCAACAAAC
>CAUSAG010000029.1:0-21611 GCA_963529665.1 uncultured Kingella sp. | reverse complement strand
AAACCGTGTATCTGCACGACGGCTTGATTGTGAACTTCATCAAGCTCACGCCCTTAGTAGGCGGCTAGTTTCGCCATTCTTGCCGACAGGCGCCACACGTTTTCAGGCAGCCTGAAAGCAAGTTGACGAGCTTCTGCGAAGCTAAAACCGATTAACCCCATCCGCAAAGGAATTGCCATGACCCAATATCAACTTGATAACGCCATTTCTGCCGAACAACGCGCCGAATTTGACCAACTTCTCGTCCAAATCATTGAAGAATGGGCAGGCGAACTCAAAAACTGCCCCAGCTATGTTTCCAAAGTAGAAAAAGCCCCGCCCGAAACGCGCGTAAACCTGCTGATTTTTTTGATTGAGCAAATCCGCGGTTGGAAATTGTTTAAAGAAGGCGGTCCCGCCTACAAAAGCATGCCCGCCGAAATGCGCTACACCAATAAAGGTACAAAGCGCTGCATCCTAGCCCAAGCCATCGCCCGTAAAAACCTGCCGATGAGCGAAGACGACATCCGCCGCATTTTTGCCGCCATGTTTGATGCCAACGGCTTAGCCGAAGACCAAGCCTATTTCTACCCCATCAAACACCTGCTCAACCAAATCAAAAAACAATATCCCAACCCATCCGAAGCACTCATAGGCAGCCTGAAAACCGCCCGCGAGCAATTCCAAAAGTTCAGCAGCCAAAGCATGCAAGACATTTATTTCATTGATCGCACTACCGCGAGCAAAATCGTTTCCGCGTTTAACGAAAGCATCGGCGAAGTAGGGCAAGCTGCCTTCCCCTACGATGACAGATTCGCCAAACACGCCAACCCCCAGCTTGCCGCTTTGCCTGCGTCCGAACAAAAAACATGGGCAAAAATCATCACGCTCGCCCTATCCGCCAACGCCGCCCAGCCCAGCGCAAAATATCTGAAAGAAAGCAAAGCATTGATAGACGAATTGGGCGCGGATAAATTCAAAAAAATGCTGCACGGCTGGCTAGATTTTGCCCGCACCGCCGAAGACCGCCTAGTGTTTCCCATTGAAAACATCAACCAAACCGTGTTTAAAGGCTTGGTATGGATGTGCGCCCATTTCCACGACACCGCCACCATTACCGCCATCGCCGATTTAGCCTTGCACAGCTACGAAAAAGTCCCCGATATAGGCGCACGCTATCAAGCCATCGGCAACGCCTGCTTCTACACGCTGTACCGCTCCAAAGGGCTGGACGGCATCGCCCAGCTCACGCGCCTGCGCCTGCGCATCAAATTCAGCAACGCCCAAACCGCTATCAGCAAATATCTGGAAGCCGCCGCTGCCGAGCGCGGTGTGAGCCGCAGCCAAATTGAAGACATGGCGGTGGACGACTTTAAGCTGCAAAACCACAGCCGCGACTACGCCTTTAACGACTACACCTGCCGCCTAGCGATAACAGGCGTGGGCAAAAGCGAGCTATTGTGGTTCAAGCCCGATGGCACGCCGCAAAAAACCGTGCCCAGCTTCGTGAAAGACGGCTTTGCCGCCAAGCTGAAAAAAATCAAAGCCACGCAAAAAAACCTGAACGCCCAGCTCACCGCCCAGCGCGATCGCCTAGACCAAATGCTGCGCTCCGATCAACGCATCAGCCGCGAGCATGCCGAGCAATATTATTGGCAACACGGCTTAATGTCGTATCTCACCCGCCCGCTCATCTGGCATTTTTATGCCGACGACAACGACAGCCAAGGCATCGCCGCCCTATGGCTTAACGGGCAATGGATGGACGAACACGGCAAGCCCATCGACGTTTCAGGCTGCCAACAAGTTATCCTGTGGCACCCCGCGTTATCCAATCGCCAAAGCATAGAAAACTGGCGCAAATTGCTGATGGAAAACGAAATCCGCCAGCCCATCAAGCAAGCCTTCCGCGAAATCTATCTGCTCACCGAAGCCGAACTCAACACCCGCACATACAGCAACCGCTTTGCCGCCCACATCCTCAAACAACACCAATACCTCACCCTCGCCAAAACGCGCGGCTGGAAAGGCTCGCTCGGCGGCGCATGGGATGGCGGCGACGATGCCCGCGTTACCCTAGACTTGCCCGAATACGATTTGCGCGCCGAATTTTGGGCGAACACCGTGGACGGCGACGAACAATCCTACACCGACGCAGGCATCTATTTTTACGTCAGCACCGACCAAGTGCGCTTTTATCATCTAGACGACTACGAACACCCCGTGGAACTCATCAACATCCCGCCGCGCGTGTTCTCCGAAGTGCTGCGCGATGTGGATTTGTTTGTTGGTGTTGCCAGCGTGGGCAACGACCCCACATGGCAAGACAACGGCGGCTCGCCGCGCTACTACCAATACTGGCAAAGCTACTCGTTTGGCGATTTGAGCGAGGTTGCCAAAACGCGCAAAGCCGTGCTGGAAAGCCTGCTGCCGCGCCTGAAAGTGGGCAAGGTGGCGCATATAGACGGCAATTTTTTGGTGGTGCAAGGCAAGCTGCGCACCTACAAAATCCACATCGGCAGCACCAACATCCTGATGTTGCCCGACGACCAATACCTTTGCATCGTGCCCGACCGCAGCAAAAAAGACGTTACCGACAAGCTGTTTATCCCGTTTGAGGGTGACAACGCGCTCTCAGTGGTGCTGTCCAAAGCCATGCTGCTTGCCGACGACGACAAGATTACCGATAGCACGATTACATCGCAGATTTTGCGCCGATAAGGTTGCCACGCGCGAAAAAGGCAGCCTGAAAACGGAAATCAGCGTTTCAGGCTGCCTTTGCGCCCCAAAATATCAACGCCACACAAGGAAACGCCATGAAAGCATCTCTTCTCGCCTGTTTATTGTTATCCGCCGCCATCAGTCCCGCTCGCGCCCAAGCACCCAGCTCAGCGGTAAACATGAACGGCACCATCCAAATCTCGTTTGAGCAGGCAGAGTTTACCCACCAAGGGCAAACGTATTATCTAAACGACGAGCGCGGCGTGTTGTCCAACTGGATTGCACAGCAAAGGGCGGCGAGCAAAGCGTTTTTTATCCAGCAAAACATCTGCGTAAATGGCTACATCCAAACCAAAGCGCAAAACCACAACCACGGCTTTGGCGCATTGGGGCGCTATGAGCGGGCGATTGTGGTGCAAAAACGCTGTTGATCAGTAGGTCGGGCATTTATGCCCGACAAAATGAAAAATAAAACGAGAGAACGTCGGGCATAAATACCCGATCTACGCGACTTTCAGGCTGCCTTTGAGATTGCCTGAGAACAAAATCCGACGTAGCCAAAATACCAAAAGGCAGCCTGAAACACGGTAATAAGCGTTTCAGGCTGCCTTTTCGTGGTTACAAATGCTGCAAATGATTATCCAACGCCACCGCTGCGCCCACTATGCCAGGGTATTTGCTTTGCACAATGTAAACAGGAATGGCGGCAAGGTAGGCATCAAAGCGCCCTTTGCTCTCAAAGCGTTGGCGAAACGGCGATGAGCGGAAGTAATCAATAAAGCGCGGAATGATGCCGCCGCATAAATACACGCCGCCGCGCGCGCCCAGCGTGAGCGCAAGATTGGAGGCGACTGTGCCGAGCATGGCGCAAAACATATCCAGCGTGAGTCGGCAGAGCGGTGATGTGCCGCTTAATGCTTTTTCGCTGATTTCGGCAGGGGAGAGTTTTTGCCGTTTTACGCCTTCGCGCTCGGCGAGTGCTTCGTAAATCAGCATCAAGCCTGCGCCGCTTAAAAAGCGCTCGGCGGAAACGTGTCCATATTTTTTCTTGGCGTATTGCCAAACCATGATTTCGCCATCGTCAAACGGGGGGAAGCTGGTGTGTCCGCCTTCGCCTGCCAGCGGAATGTAGGTGCCGCTGGGCGTGGGGATTAAGCCGCTTACGCCCAAGCCTGTGCCCGGCCCGATAACGGCTTTGGGCGCTGGTTCTATCGGCTGCGCACCGCCCACTTGCACCAAATCTTCGGTGGATGTTTGGGTGATGGCGAGCGCTTGCGCGGTGAAGTCGTTGAGCAGCAGCAGGTTGTCTAAATGCAGCGCTTGGCGCGTGGTTTCTATGGAAAACGCCCAATGGTGGTTGGTCATTTGCACCCAATCGCCCACAATGGGGTTGGCGATGGCGATGGCGGCGTTGCTGATGCTGGGTGTGCCTGCGCGTTTTAAATATTCTTTGATGGCATCCACGATGGTGTCGTAGTCGGCGCAGGGCAGCACTTCAATGTGTTCAAACTGCTGCTGCGCGGTTTCCAGCGCAAAGCGGGCGTTGGTGCCGCCGATGTCGGCGATTAGGCGGGGGTGGTTAGTCGTTGTAGATGACATGAGCGTTTACCTTTTGCCAGTGGAGAACATAGCTAATGGGATATTGCGCGGTTTGCGCTTGCGCGGCGGCTTCGTACACGCGGCGTTTGTCTGCGCCTGAGATGGCGAGATAAACGTGCGACGTGGCGACGATGGCGGCAAGCGTCATGCTGATGCGCTCGTGTGGCGCGGTGATGGGGCTGGTGTGCAGCAGGGGCTGGGGATAATCGGCGCGTACGGCATCGGCAAACTGCGGGGCTTGCGGGAAGATGCTGGCGGTGTGTCCGTCGCCGCCCATGCCCAGCACCAATACGTCGGGCTGTGTGTAATGTTGCAACGCGAATTCAACGGCGGCGGCGCTGTTTTTCAGGCTGCCTTCATCGGCATCATCGCTAATCAGCGGCAGCCATTGCGCGGCGGCGGCGCGGTGTTGCAGCAGGTGTTGGCGCACCAAGCTGGTGTTGCTGTCGGCGTGGCGGGTGGGGACGATGCGCTCGTCCACCAGCGTGATGTTGACGCGCGCCCAGTCTAAATCTTGCTGGCTTAATGCTTGGAAAAAGGCGATGGGCGATTTGCCGCCTGATACGGCAAGCGTGGCGCGCTCTTGTTGCGCAAGGGTGTCGCGCAGGTTTTGGGCAACGGCATCGGTTAGGGCTTGCGCGGATGCGGCGGCGTTGGCGGTTTGGGTGAATGTGATGCTCATGGGATGCCTTGGGTTGGGTTAAAAAAAGGGGTTTCAGGCTGCCAATTAGGCTTTGCGCTGGGTGGACTGTATCAGCATTTGCGTGCCAAACCAGCCCCAATAAATGCGGTGCCATTGGATTTTGTCGTTTTGGATTTGCATCAATTCCAGAATGTCCACTTGGTTGCCATCGGGCGTGTGGCGCGGATATTCCCACACCAGCGTGTCGCCTGCTACGAAATATTGCCCTGTGCGATACCAGCGCACTAACTCGTTGGGGCGGCGGCGCGTGCCTTCTTGCAAAAAGGCGAGAATTTCGGCGCGCCCACGCAGCACGCCGCTGTCTTGCTGCATGATGATGGGGACGAGCGGGCTTTCAAATTGGGCATCATCGGCGTAAAGGTTAATCAGGGCTTCGGTGTTGCGGGTTTGGGCGTATTCGTGCCATTGGGTGTAGATGCGTTCAAAATCGGTCATGTTGGGCTTTCTAATTCTATGAACAGCGCGTTTTAGCTTTGCAGAAGCTCGTAAACGCGCTTTCAGGCTGCCTGATGGTGGGCTGGAAGATGACTTTATGTGCAAATGCGGCATAGTCTGATGACTTACCACAATATAATATAAGTTAATTATACTAAGCAGCCTGAAAATGGCATATCACTTTCAGGCTGCCGACTTTGCTAGAATCCACGCGGTTGAACAATCGGATAACGAGATGAATTGGTGTGTTTATTTATTATTGTGTGCCAACGGCGCGTTGTATGCAGGCATCAGCAATCGCCCGCAAGCGCGGCTGGCGGCGCATTTGGCAGGCAAGGGGGCGAAATACACGCGCAGCCATAGTGCGCGGGAAATGCGGATTGTGGCGTGTTGTTTAGACCGCAGCGCGGCGAGCAAGCTGGAATGGGCGTTAAAACGGATGACGGCGGCGCAGAAGCGGGCGCTGTGGGCGCAGGGGCAAAGGGTTGATGCAGCCTGAAAAGGGGTTCATTGGATAATCATGGCAACTGCCGCGCGATAGTAAAACAGCAATAAGGCAGCCTGAAAGCGAGTTTACGAGCTTCTGCGAAGCTAAAACGGTTTTTCAGGCTGCCTTAGTTTATGGGATGGGGTTTATGCTTTCAGGCTGCCTGCTTGAATAAACGCCGCTGCTGTGTGTCGTACTTCGTTATCCAACGCCAGCAAATCTGCCAGCGTTTGGCTGGTGTGGGCAAGGGCGTGCTGGGCAAGGCTGTGTTCCACCACGCGGGCGATGTCGGTAAACAAAATTTCTCCGCGCAAAAAGGCGGCAACGGCGATTTCGTTGGCAGCATTGAGCACGCAAGGGGCAGCGCCGCCAAGATTGAGCGCGTCGTAGGCGAGTTTTAGGCAGGGGAAGCGCTCAAAATCGGGCTGCTGGAAGGTGAGCGCGGCAAGTTGGCTAAAATCCAGCGGCGCAGCGCCTGATGTGATGCGCTGGGGCAGCCCAAGGCAGTTGGCGATGGGGATGCGCATATCGGGCGTGCCTAGCTGGGCGAGCACGCTGCCATCGGCGTAGCGCACCATGCTGTGGATAACCGATTGTGGATGAATGACCACTTCCAGCCTATCGGGCGGGCAGTTGAACAGCCAACGCGCTTCTATCAATTCCAAGCCTTTGTTCATCATGGTGGAAGAATCCACGGAGATTTTTTGCCCCATAGACCAATTGGGATGCTTAACGGCTTGCGCGGGCGTGATGCGGGGAAATTCAGCCAAATCGGTGTTGAGAAACGAGCCGCCGCTGGCGGTAAGCACGATGGATGCGATGCCATGCGCGTTCAGGCTGCCTGAATAGTCGCGCGGTAATACTTGAAAAATGGCGTTGTGTTCGCTGTCTATTGGCAGAATTTGGGCGCCGTTTTGGCGGGCAGTTTCCATAAACAGGCTGCCTGAAACTACCAGCGTTTCTTTGTTGGCAAGATAGATGGTTTTGCCGTGCGCGGCGGCGGCAAGCGCGGAAGGCAAGCCCGCTGCACCCACAATCGCGCACATCACGCCTGTTACTTCGGGCGCGGTGGCGATGTCTATCAGCGCTTGCTTGCCGTGCACAATTTCCACGTTCAGGCTGCCTAATTGGGCGCGCAATTCGGCGGCGCGCGCGGCATCGGCAACCACGGCATAGCGCGGTTTAAACTGGCGGCATTGCGCGGCGAGTTTGGCGGTTTGGCTGTGCCCGGCAAGGGCGAAGATTTGGAAGCGGTCGGGATGGTGGGCAACAACGTTTAGCGTGGAAACGCCGATGCTGCCTGTGCTGCCGAGGATGGAGAGTGTTTGCATGGTGGTTTGTGTGGAAAAAATAAGGTGGATTTTAGCGGTTTTTTCGGTTTTCAGGCTGCCTTTGGGGTTGAGGCAGCCTGAAAATGGTGTAGAGAATTTTGCTTCACATAAAGCCCAAATAATTAAAGAGCGGATGAAGCCAATCATCCGCCCTGTGTTTTCAGGCTGCCTTTACCCTTTCAACGCCGCCGCTTCTTTGGCTAACTGAGTAATCGTATCCCAATCTTTGTTGGCAACGGCATCCTTAGGCGTGAGCCATGTGCCGCCCACGCACAACACGTTGGGCAGAGCCAAATAGTCGGGCGCGGATTGCAGCGTGATGCCGCCTGTGGGGCAAAAGCGCACGTTGGCATACGGGCCATACAAGGCTTTGAGCATGGCACGCCCGCCCACCACTTCGGCGGGGAACAATTTGAGCGTTTCTATGCCGTATTCCAACGCCAGTTGCACTTCGCTGGGCGTGGCAACGCCGGGGATAAGCGGAATGTTGACCTTTTCGCTGGCTTTGGCAAGGGCTTTGTGCAACCCTGGGCTAATGGCGAATACCGCGCCCGCATCGGCAACGGCTTTGAGTTGTTTTTCGTTGATAACCGTGCCCGCGCCCACAATCGCGCCTTTCACTTCTTTTTTAATCAGGCTAATCGCTTCCAAGCCAACAGGCGTGCGCAGCGTGATTTCCAGCGTGCGGATGCCGCCTGCCACCAAGGCGTGCGCCAAATCAACGGCGGTGGACAAATCGTCAATCGCCATCACGGGGACAACAGGGCTGGCGGTTAAAATTTCGCGGGGGGTGCGTTTGGGCATGGCGGTTCCTTTGTTTACAAGCAGGTTTAAAAAGCGCGATTTTACGCGCATTACGCAGGCGCGTCAGGTTGAGGCAGCCTGAAGACGAGTGAAGCGAGTTTCAGCGAAGCTAAAACGTGCTGCTAAAAATGTTTTCAGGCTGCCTATTTGGCTTGCCGCAGCAGCGCGGCATAGTGGCGGATTTTGTCGTCCAAATGCGCTTGGTGTTCTGCCAGCTCGCGCTGTTTTTCCACCAATGCCTGCCGATGCGCTTCTAGCATGGCGCAACGTTCGGCAAGGGTGGCATCGCCTGCATGGCGCAACTCAGCGTAGCGTTTGATTTGCGCCATCGGCATGCCTGTGTCTTTGAGCCGTTTAACAAAGCCAAACCATGCTTCATCTCGCTCGGTATAGACGCGGTAGCCTGCGGCGTTGCGCTGTGGAGCAAGCAGCCCTTCTTTTTCGTAGTAGCGCAGGGTGTCGGTGCTGATGTCGAGCCGTTCGGCGAATTGGGAAATGGTGTACATAAAAAATCCTTGCCTTGGAGTGCGCTCCAAAGTTTAGTCTGATGGCTTCTTTTCAACAAGCATAGGAGCAAATCATGCTAAACAATAGGGAATTATTTGAACGCGGTCTGGCGAAATTGGGCGAGATTGACGGCGCGCAGGGCGATGCGGTGATGGCAGCATTGGCAGACATTGCGCCCGATTTGGGGCGTTACATCGTGTCGTTTGCTTTTGGCGAGATTTACCACCGCCCCGCGCTGAATAACCGCGAGCGCGAACTGCTGACGCTGGGGCTGCTGGCGGCGCAAGGCGGGTGCGAGAAGCAGTTGAAAGTGCATATCCATGCGGCGTTGAATGTGGGCATTTCGCGGGAAGAGATTGTGGAAGCGTTTATCCATGCCGTGCCGTATTTGGGCTTTCCAAAAGCGTTGAACGCGGTGTTTGTGGCGAAGGAAGTGTTTGCGGAAAGCAAGTGATGCGATAAATAAAAGGCAGCCTGAAACTGTGTTCAATACAATTTCAGGCTGCCTTATTGTTTACCCCATCAGCCAAACAAACGCCCTTGCGCCAGCACTTGCTTCACAGGCGCAAAATCCGCGCGGTGTTCGGGCAGCGCGCCGTGCCGTTGTAAGGCAGCAAGGTGCGCGGCGGTGCCGTAGCCCTTGTGTTGCGCGAAGCCGTATTCGGGATGGCGCTCGTGCAGCGCATACATTTCGGCATCGCGCGCGGTTTTGGCAAGAATGGACGCGGCAGAAATCGCGGCAATCTTGGCATCGCCTTTCACCACCGCTTCGGCGGCAATGCCCAAATCGGGCGGCACGCGGTTGCCATCTATCCACGCTTTTTCAGGCTGCCTTGATAGCGCGGCAACGGCGCGGCGCATGGCAAGCATAGTGGCGTGCAAAATATTGAGCTGCTGGATTTCGGCAGGGCTGGCAGATGCCACCGCCCAAGCCGTTGCCTGCTGCTTAATTTGCGCCGCCAGCGCATCGCGTTTGGCTTCGCTGAGTTTTTTGGAATCGGTTAAGCCGTGCAAATCATAGTGCGCGGGCAGCATCACCGCGGCGGCAAACACGCTGCCGACCAAACAACCGCGCCCCGCTTCGTCCACGCCCGCATGGCTGGGCAACACGATGTAATCAGTCATGATGCAGCGCGTCCCATTCTTCGGGTGTTTCGGGCAGCGCAGGGATGGCGTGTTGCTCATCCGCCCATGCGCCAAGGTCTATCAGCTTGCAACGCTGGCTGCAAAAGGGGCGGTATTGGTTTTCAGGCTGCCATGCAACAGGGGTTTGGCAGGTAGGGCATTTAACGGTGGTCATGGTTTAAATCGCTTGGTTGGAATTTCTTGGGAAAAGAATGAATTATAGCTTTTCAGGCTGCTGCACGGGCAACAAATAGGCAGCCTGAAAAACAGTATTTCCGCTTTCAGGCTGCCTTTTATCGGGTTAACAAGGTTTGGGCTTCGCAACTTCGCGTTTGCATCACATCAAAAAGAAATACGCCCACACCGAAATCGCCGCAATGCTCAACATGCTCAACACAAAGCCCACGCTCACCATATCACGCTGGCGAACCTTGCCCGTGGCAAACACAATAGCGTTGGGCGGTGTACCAACAGGCAGCATAAACGCACACGATGCGCCAATGCCAATCACCAACGCCAACACGCGCTCGGGCAGCCCCATTTGCGCGGCAATGCTGGCAAACATCGGCACCAGCAGCGCAGCAGAAGCAGTGTTGCTGGTGAAATTGGTGAGCAAAATAATAAAGCTGGTTACGGCAACAATCACCACGCCATGCGGTGCGCCGCTCAACAATTTGGCGACTTCACTGCCCAGCGCGCCAGATGCGCCCGAATGGTTCATCATGCTGCTCAACGCGATGCCGCCGCCAAACAAAAACAACACGCCCAAATCGGTATTGCGCGCCACTTCGCGCCAGCCCACCGTGCCAAACACCACCACCAGCGCAGCGGCAATCAGCGCGATGATGCTGTCAATTGACGCAATGCCCGTTGCCCGCGCGATATGCCCGCTAAACACCCATGCCAGCGCCGTGCCCACCGCGATGATGACGGTTAACACCCGATGCAAATTCCACGGAATTTCCTCGGTTTGCGTGCTGGCGATGTGGGCAGAGAACTGGGGGCGCAACACGGCAAACAGCGCAATCAACATCAGCGGCAGCAACACTAGCATAATCGGCAAGCCATAGCCCATCCAGCCGGTGAAATCCAGCCCCAAGGCTTTGGCAGCGATGGCGTTGGGCGGCGAACCCACCAGCGTGCCCATGCCGCCAATGCCCGCGCAATAGGCGATGCCAAGCAACACAAAGGTAAACGTACGGCGGTCTTTTTCGGGGTCCAGATGCGACATCAGCCCCATGGCAAGCGGCAGCATCATGGCGGCGGTGGCGGTGTTGCTGATCCACATAGAAAGAAAAGTGGTAACGGCAAAAATCAGCATAATCGCGGTAAACAAGCTGCCGCGCGATAAGGCGATGACTTGCAAGGCGATTTTTCTATCCAGCCGCTGAATGTGCAACGCGCTGGCAAGGGCAAAGCCACCGAAGAAGACGTAAATCACAGGGTCGGCAAAGCCTGCGAGCGCCGCGCTGGTGTTCATATTGGGGATTTTGAACACCACCGCCAACACAGGCACCAGCAGCGCGGTAACGGTGATGTGCACCGCCTCGGTGAGCCACAGCAAGCCCACGAATAACAAAATCGCCAAACCTTTGTTGGCGTTGTGGTCGTAGGGCAGGATGTAATACACGGCAAAACTCATCGCCGCCGCAATCAGCGTGAAAATCACACCGCGCCAGCTGGTTGCCGTGGTTTGCGCGCTTTTGAGCGACAAATTTTCGGGCAGATTTTTTTGCGTGTCGTCGTGGATAAAGTCGGTTTTGTGTTCCGTTGCGCCTGAATTTTGGGCGCGTGAATCGGCTTTTTTCATGGCAAGCCTCTTTGGTTTAGTTATTGATAATATGGAGAAAAGCGCGATGCTGCTTTGATAGGGTTGTGCAAGGCAGTATAGGGGGCGGGGTGATAATTGGCAAGAAATAGATAAGATGGTTTAAGAAATGTTAAGAAAAACCGTTTTCAGGCTGCCTTTGACGCGGAGTTTAGCGGCAGCCTGAAAATGAGTTAAGGCAAATTAACAAATCTTTAAGCAAGCCCTGCGTTGTTTAAAATACGGCAAAAGCGTTTGTTTTGGCGTTGCCAAATGTTCAGGCTGCCTATAAGATGCGTTTTGATGTGGTTGCATTCGCGCCGCACAAAACCCTTGTGAAAGGACAAAATCATGAAAAAATCTGTTTTAAACATTATGTTCGTTGCCTCTTTGGCAGTTGGTTTAAGCGCGTGCGGTAGCATGACTACCCAGCAACGCAATACCGCAGCAGGTGTTGCGATTGGTGGCGCGGCGGGTTCGCTGGTTGGCGGCGATACTGGCTCAACTTTGGGCGGCGCTGCTTTGGGTGGCGTAATCGGCAGCCAAGTGCACAAATGGCATCGTTAATTTAGCCGCATAGCTTTTCAGGCTGCCTAGAACGGGTAACAGCGTTTTAGGCAGCCTGAAATGTTTTGGGCGGATGAGTGTTGCATTGGTTTTAATGTGTTTTCAGGCTGCCTCAGCAATAAGGCAGCCTGAAAATTATGCGTGGCTCGGTTTAGGGCTGATAGCTTGGCAACACGCCATGCGGCAGCAGTTGCCATACATAGCCTGTGGTGTTGTGCCGCCCTGCCATTTGCCCTGCTTCGTCGCCGTAGCCCCAGAAGTAATCCACGCGCACCGCGCCTTTGATGGCGCTGCCGGTGTCTTGGGCAACGATGAGACGATTTAAGCCTGCGTTGGCGTTGGCAGGATGCGAAGTTGCCAAGAATAGCGGTGCGCCAAGCGTGATGTGGTGTTTATCCACCGCGCCTGAATAGCCGCCTGTGAGCGGCACGCCCAATGCGCCCACAGGGCCTTGGTCGGATGAGCCGTCCAGCACTTTAAAGAAAACATAGCTGGGGTTTTGCCCAAGCACTTCGGCAAGGTGGTTGGGATTTTTGCCCATCCACGATTTGATGTTTTGCATGGATGTTTGCGCGAGCGGCAAATAGCCGCGGGTGGACATATATTGCCCAATGGAAACATAGGGATATTCGTTTTTATCAGCAAAACCGAGTCGCACAAAATTGCCCACTGGTGTGCGCAGCCTGCCCGAGCCTTGAATGTGCATGAAAAACAGTTCTACGGGGTCGTTGGCGTAGCCCAAAATGGGGGCGCGTCCGTTGAGCGCGCCTGCGTTGATTTGGGCGCGGGTGAAATAGGGCACGAATTGGTTGCCAACAAATCTGCCTTTAAGCGCGGTGGTGCGGGCGGTGATGGGGAATTGGGCAAGGTTGGCGATGTATGCGCCGTTGCTTTGAATCGCGCCGCGATTGTTGCCTGTGGGAGAAACGCGCACGGTGGCTTTGCTGTTGCGCAAATTGGCAGGCAGGGGGATAGAAACAAAATCGCTGGGGATGCCATAGATGGGGAAGCGGGCGGTGCTGGTGTTGCGCGTGTCGCCCAAGAGCACGGGCTCGTAGTAGCCTGTTACTTTGCCGCCTGCTTGCCCGCGTTCGCTCACTTGCCACGGCGTGAAGTTTTGTTCAAAAAAGGCTTTTGCGGCGGCGGTGCTGTGCGCGGTTTGGTTGGCGCGGGCGCAGGTATATTGCCATTTGGCTTGGTTGGCGAGTTTCAGGCAGCTTTTTTTGAAGGCGGCAAGGCTGTCGCCAAAACTTTGCTCGTTCCATTGCGGTAGCTCGTGGAAGGATACGGCGCGATAGGTGGCGCTGCTGCCTATGGGCTGCAAGGTGGTGCCGTGGGATACAGCGTTGCCTGCGCCTGCGGGCTGATGGGGGATTTGCGGTGTGTGTGGGATGTTGGGTGTGTGCGTGCCTTGCCCTTGTTTGTGTGGCATGGTGGTGGGGCAGGCGGTTAAAAGTAGGCTTAATGCGGCGAGCGCGCCGAGACGAATTTTGCGAGACATTGCGATTCCTGCTAACAATGGTTTTTGAAACAAGTTTTTGAAACGAGAAAGGTTTAATTATAGCAGCGTGTGTATTTTCAGGCTGCCTTGAAGTGAACATAGCATATTGTTTGGCAAACAAAAGGCAGCCTGAAAACAGCAAAAACGCTTTTCAGGCTGCCTTTTATCGCGCAATCCATCAACGGCTGTAATTCGGCGCTTCCTTGGTAATCTGAACATCATGCACATGCGATTCCTGCATGCCCGCCGAAGTAATCTCCACAAATTCCGCTTTCGCGTGCATTTCCGCGATATTCGTGCAGCCCAAATAACCCATGCTGGAACGCAAGCCGCCCATAATCTGATGAATAATATTGATAATCGGACCTTTGTGCGGCACGCGCCCTTCAATGCCTTCGGGCACATATTTATCCGTATTATCCGTTTTCTCTTGGAAATAGCGGTCGCTTGAACCTTGGCTCATCGCCCCGAGCGAACCCATGCCGCGATACGATTTATACGCGCGACCTTGGTACAGATCAATTTCCCCTGGCGCTTCGTCCGTGCCGGCAAACATCCCGCCCAGCATCACGCAATCCGCGCCTGCCGCCAACGCCTTGGCAATATCGCCCGAAAAGCGGATGCCGCCATCGGCAATCACCGAAACGCCCGAGCCTTTCAAGGCTTCAGAAACATTGTGAACCGCCGTTAATTGCGGCACGCCCACGCCTGCCACAATGCGCGTGGTGCAAATAGAACCCGGCCCGATGCCCACTTTCACCGCATCCGCGCCAGCCGCCACCAAATCGCGCGCCGCCGCTGCCGTGGCGATGTTGCCGCCAATTACCTGCACATCAGGGAAGTTCTGTTTTACCCATTTCACGCGGTCAATCACGCCTTGGCTGTGCCCGTGCGCGGTATCCACCACAATCACGTCCACGCCCGCAGCAACCAGCGCACGTACGCGCTCTTCGGTTTCACCGCCCGTGCCCACCGCCGCACCCACGCGCAAACGGCCTTCGTCGTCTTTATTGGCATTGGGAAACTCGGTGGTTTTCACAATATCTTTAACCGTAATCAAGCCTTTAAGCTCGTCCTTGTCGTTCAACACCAACACACGCTCAATCTTGTGCTTGTGCATCAATTCGCGCGCATCATCAATGCTGGTGCCAACGGGCACGGTAATCAGCTTTTCACGCGGCGTCATAATCGCGCGAACGGGCAAATCCAAGCGCGTTTCAAAACGCAAATCGCGGTTGGTAACAATGCCGATGACCTTGCCGTTTTCCACCACAGGCAAGCCCGACATCTTGCGTTTGCGCTCCTTGCGCTCTGCCAGCAATTCGCCAATCAATTTATCGGGCGACACGGTAACAGGATCTTTCACCACGCCGCTTTCGTGGCGTTTCACCTTGCGAACCGCCAACGCCTGCTGCTCGGGCGTCATGTTTTTATGAATGATGCCGATGCCGCCTTCTTGCGCCATAGAAATCGCCAAACGCGCTTCGGTAACCGTATCCATTGCGGCGGAAAGGATGGGCAGATTGAGCGTGATTTTTTTTGTGAGCGGAGTTTTGAGCGAGACATCGCGGGGAAGAACTTGAGAATGAGCAGGAACAAGCAGAACGTCGTCAAACGTGTAGGCTTTTTCTATGATACGCATTTTTTCACACACCTTTGCAGCGGGTTAAAATGCACGCGATTGTAGCATAATTGACGCGCTTTCAGGCAGCCTGAAAACGGTTTTTATGACAGCGTGCAAAAAACCTATTAAAATTCAGTTTATTTACACTTAACTGTGCTTTGATAACTTAAACAAGGAAAAGATTATGAAAACGAAAATTGCTTTATCTGCCATCGCATTGGCAATCGCCGCATCATCTGCCATCGCCGCCGATACTTCTATTTTCACCTGGAAACAACGCAGTGGCGCAACCGCATTTGCCGACACGCCCCCAGGCTTGAAAATGGGAGCCGCCAGCACCATCAACGTGCGCACCCGCACCGTAACACCACCGCCTGTTGTGAAAAAAGACGACCCCAATATGTCCACAGCCGACAAGCAAGCCGCATTGAATAAAGAAATTGAAGAAGAAAACCGCCGCAAAGAAGAAGCCAACAAAAAACAAATGGAAGAAGTGAAAAAAGAAAACTGCAAAGCGGCGCAAATGAATAAAGAAACCGTAACCAAAGCCAACGCCAAAAATAAAGATGCGTTGATTCCTAAATACGATGCCGATATTGCTAAATATTGCAACTAATTCAGCATAAAACGTTTTTCAGGCTGCCTGATGTGATATTCAGGCAGCCTGAAACTTTATTACTATATTGCAAAATCAACCGTTTAAATTTTCAGCTTAAAAAAGATTAACATTCAACCTTGTTTCTTTTTTCTAACTACATCATACTACATTTGCGCAGTCGCGTAAGGCAACGCCCTGTTTCATAAGTATTCCCATTGGTTTGTTTGGCATTGCCGCAAATAACTTAACTCATCAAGGAGACCGTCATGGCTAAAAATCTAAACGTGTTTGACAAAGAGTATGGCTTATTGATTAACGGCGCGTGGACGAAGCCCGCCAATTTGCTCGCTTCCTACAACCCCGCCAATGGCGCGGAACTGGCAAAATTTACCGATGCCAGCGATGCCGATGTGGATGCGGCGGTTGCAGCGGCGCAAGAAGCATTTAAAACTTGGCGCAAAACCACCACCACCGAGCGCGCCGCCATTTTGAACAAAATCGCCGATGTGATTGACGAAAACGCCGAATTGTTCGCGCTGCAAGAAACGTTGGACAACGGCAAACCGATTCGCGAAACCCGCGCGGCGGATATTCCTTTGGCTTCGGATCACTTCCGTTATTTTGCCAGCGTAATTCGTGGCGAAGAGGGCAGCGCATCGCAATTGGATGAAGAAGATTTGTCGTTGATTTTGCGTGAGCCGATTGGCGTGGTGGGACAAATTATTCCGTGGAATTTCCCATTCTTGATGGCAGCTTGGAAAATTGCGCCTGCATTGGCGGCTGGCTGCACGATTGTGATTCATCCATCGTCTAGCACATCTTTGAGCTTGCTGTCGTTGGCGCAAAAAATCAACCATTTACTGCCAAAAGGCGTGTTGAACGTGATTACGGGCAAGGGCAGCAAATCTGGCGAATATATGCTGCATCACAAAGGCTTCAACAAGCTGGCGTTTACTGGCTCAACCGAGGTGGGTCGCCGCGTGGGCATTGCAGCGGCTGAATTGCTGATTCCGTCCACTTTGGAATTGGGCGGCAAATCTGCCAATATTTTCTTTGATGATATGCCGTTTGACAAAGCCTTGGAAGGTGCGCAAAAAGGTATTTTGTTCAACCAAGGGCAAGTTTGCTGCGCGGGTTCGCGGATTTTTGTGCAAGAGGGGATTTACGATAAATTCGTGGCTGCGCTGGCAGAAGAGTTTAAGAAAGTGAAACTGGGCTTGCCTTGGGAAGATGATACGCAAATGGGCTCGCAAGTGAACGCGGGGCAGCTGGAAACGATTTTGAAATATGTGAAAATTGGTGAGCAAGAGGGCTGCCGCATCATCACGGGTGGTAAAAAAGTGGCGGGCGATTTGGCTGGCGGGGAGTTTGTTGAGCCGACTTTGATTGAGGTGAACAGCAACAGCGCGCGTGTGGCGCAAGAGGAAATCTTTGGCCCTGTGGCAACCGTGATTAAGTTCAAAACGGAAGACGAAGTGGTTGCGATGGCAAATGATAGCGAATACGGCTTAGGCGGCGCGGTGTGGACGAAAGACATCAACCGTGCGCTGCGCGTGTCGCGTGCGCTGGAAACAGGTCGCGTGTGGGTGAACTGCTACAACCGCTTGCCTGCTGGTGCACCATTTGGTGGCTACAAAACTTCGGGCATCGGGCGCGAAACGCACAAAATGATGCTGGAAGCCTATACGCAAGTTAAAAATATTTACATCTCTACGCGCGAGGAACGCGAGGGCATGTATTAAGCAGTAGGCTAATATAAAGGCAGCCTGAAAAGTGATTTTGGCTTTTCAGGCTGCCTTTTTGCGCGCGACAGAAACGGTTTTCAGGCTGCCATTCGGGCAAACACATCCGCCGCAATCGCAATCGTTTCGTCCACCAATTCCGCCGTGTGCGCGGCAGACATAAAGCTGGCTTCATACGCCGACGGTCCGAGTGCAACGCCGCGTTCCAGCAAGCCGTGGAAAAAGGTTTTGAACGCGGCGATGTTGGACGCTGCCATGTCGCTGTAATTTTGCGGGGCGCGGTCGGCAAAATAAAAGCCGAACATGCCGCCAATGCTGTCGGCAGTGAAGGTGATGCCTGCTTGTTGGGCAGCTTGGTTGATGCTGTTTACCAGCTGCTCGGTGCGGGCGGTTAGGTTTTCGTAAAAGCCTGCGCGTTGGATGATTTCCAGCGTTTTCAAGCCTGCTGCCACGGCAACGGGGTTGCCCGATAGTGTGCCTGCTTGGTACACCGCGCCCAAGGGCGAGATGCAGTCCATAATTTCTTTTTTGCCGCCAAACGCTGCCAACGGCATGCCGCCGCCGATAACCTTGCCCATAGTAGTCAAATCGGGCGTAATGCCGTGCACCGATTGCGCGCCACCCAATGCCACGCGAAAACCAGTCATCACTTCATCGTAAATCAACACGCTGCCGTGTTGCGCGGTGATTTGGCGCAGCGTTTGGACGAATTCTGCGCTGGGTTTAACCAGATTCATGTTGCCTGCAATCGGCTCTAAAATCACGCAGGCGATTTCGTTGCCAAACTGCTCAAAACAGGTTTTCAGGCTGCCTACATCGTTATACGGCAAGACGATGGTGTGCTGCGTGAAATCGGCGGGCACACCTGCTGAGCTGGGGTTGGCGAAGGTGAGCAAGCCGCTGCCTGCTTTGACCAGCAGACTGTCGGAATGTCCGTGGTAGCAGCCTTCAAATTTCACGATTTTGTCGCGGTTGGTGTAGCCGCGCGCTAGGCGGATGGCGGACATGGTGGCTTCCGTGCCCGATGAAACCAAGCGCAGGCGTTCTACGCTGGGCAGAATTTTGGCGATTTCTTCGGCGATGACGATTTCAGCTTCGGTGGGCGCGCCAAACGACAAGCCGTCCAACGCGGCTTCGCGCACGGCTTCAATCACTTCGGGGTGGGCGTGTCCCACAATCGCGGGGCCCCATGAGCCGACGTAGTCAATGTAACGCTGCCCGTTTTCGTCCCAAACATACGCGCCTTGCGCTTTTTTGATGAAACGCGGCACGCCGCCCACGCTGCCGAATGCGCGCACGGGAGAATTGACGCCGCCGGGGATGATTTCTTTGGCGCGGGCGAAGAGTTGTTCGTTGCGGTTTGCCATGATGATTTGTCCTGTTGATTGAGTTTGAGTAAAAACGAAATTTTAACATCTAAGGCAGCCTGAAAACGAGTGAACAGGGTTTTCAGGCTGCCTTTGCAGTAAACATTCTGTTGTAAACGCGGTAAACAAGAAAACGGCGTCGCTTTGCCAGCTTGCATACCATAAGGCAGCCTGAAAACCCCGTCAGCCTGCTTTCACTTCGTTAAAGCCGTCGTTTTGGTTTCGCAGAAGCTCGTAAACTCGCTTTCAGGCTGCCACACGCAAATCCGCTATAATCGCACCCCATGAAAACCCTACTCATCCGCCTATCCAGCATGGGCGACCTTATCCACACGCTCCCCGCCATCACCGACCTTGCGCAACATCGCCCCGAAGTGGAACTGCATTGGCTGTGCGAAGCCGCCTTTGCCGACATCGCCCGCCTGCACCCCTTCGTTAAACGCATCTACACCCTGCGCTGGCGATATTGGCGCAAACACCTTTTTCAGGCTGCCACATGGCGCGAAATCGGCAGCCTGAAAACCACATTACGCAGCGAACACTACACCCAAGCGCTAGACAGCCAAGGCTTAATCAAATCCGCCCTATTCGCCGCGCAAGCCAACGCCCCCATCATCGGGCTGGATAAACACTCCGCACGCGAGTCGCTGGCAGCACGGTTTTACACCACCGCCTATCCCGTTAAAAAAGGCGAAGATGCCGTCTGGCGCAACCGCCAACTGTTTGCCCAAGCATACGGCTACACCTTCAACACCGCCCCCGATTTTGGCGTGGTCATCCCACCAGACGCATTAGGCAGCCTGAAAACCCCACTGCAATACCACGTCGCCCTTCATGCCACCAGCCGCGACAGCAAACTCTGGGCAATGCAAAACTGGCTAGACTTGCTCACACGACTGCATCAAACCGACGGATTGCCCGTGCTGCTGCCGTGGGGTAACGAAGCCGAACAGCAACGCGCCCAACACATCGCCGCCCAAATCCCACGCGCCCAAGTGTTGCCCAAACTCAGCCTATTGCAAGCTGCCGCCCTGTTGCAGCGCGCTCAAAGCATCATCGGCGTGGATACAGGATTGCTCCATCTTGCGAACGCCGTCAACCGCCCACTTGTCGGCATCTACACCGATAGCGACCCCAACAAAACAGGTGTGCAAACCAGTCCATGGGCAAGCAACCACGGCAACATCGGCAGCCCACCCAGCGTAGAAGAAATCTACCAAGCCATCCAACGCAATCAACAAGCCTTTCAGGCAGCCTGAAAACCGCATCATTTCCGCAAAATAAAAACGCCCATTCATCGCACAACATCCATGAACGCCAACAAAAAACACAACCCCAAACACAGTAACCAAGTCCGCATCATCGGCGGCGATCTGCGCGGCAGAAAAATCCCCTTCATCAGCGCAGACGGATTACGCCCCACCCCCGATAGCGTGCGCGAACGCTTATTTAACTGGCTCGGGCAAGATTTAACCGCCCAACACACGCTAGACCCCTTCGCTGGCAGCGGTGTACTCAGCTTTGAAGCCATCTCTCGCCACGCCCAAAGCGCCACCCTGTGCGACAACCATCCCCAAACCACACGCCAACTCCGCACCATCGCCCAGCAGCTCAATATCGCCAGCCAAGTCCACATCCACCAACAAGACGCCATCAGCCACCTGCGCACCACCGTCCAGCAATACCACACCATATTCCTAGACCCACCCTACGCCTGGAACGACTGGGCAACCCTATTCCCGCTACTGCAATCCCACCTGCATACCCAAGCCTATATTTACCTAGAAGCCCACACCATTCCACCGCTTCCCGAATGGCTACCCATACACAGACAAGGCAAAGCAGGGCAAAGCCAATTTCTCCTGCTCCGCTATGCCCAACTCACTGATTAAAATAAATATAATAACCATTCTCAAACTGTAAAACACATTGCATAAGGCAGCCTGAAAACGAAAATTCCGCTATAATTTAGCCCCATTTCAAAACACACACGGAATAGCCAAAATGTCCTTATTCATTACCGATGAATGCATCAACTGCGATGTATGCGAGCCCGAATGCCCCAACGATGCCATCTCACAAGGCGAAGAAATCTACGAAATCAACCCCAACCTATGCACCCAGTGCGTCGGGCACTACGACGAGCCACAATGTCAACAAGTTTGCCCCGTAGATTGCATTCTCATCGACGAAGAACACCCTGAAACTCACGAGCAATTACTCGCTAAATACTATAAAATTGTCCAAGAAAAATAAGCACAAAAACAAAAACATCCAATAAAATAACAAGCAACCGCTTGACCGAAATTTAAAAACTAACGTATAGTTGCGTCTCTTTTGGTGGGATTCCCGAGCGGTCAAAGGGAGCAGACTGTAAATCTGCCACGAAAGTTTCGAAGGTTCGAATCCTTCTCCCACCACCATAAAATTCTTGCTGTATTTGGAGTAGAGAATAAGCGGGTGTAGCTCAATGGTAGAGCAGAAGCCTTCCAAGCTTACGGTGAGGGTTCGATTCCCTTCACCCGCTCCAAATTAAAGCCCATGTAGCTCAGGGGTAGAGCACTCCCTTGGTAAGGGAGAGGTCGGCAGTTCAAATCTGCCCATGGGCACCATCTGAAATATTTCCAAATCCAATTTATTAACGAACTAACTGAATAGGAATTTGCCATGGCAAAGGAAAAATTTGAACGTAGCAAACCGCACGTAAACGTTGG
>CAUSAG010000028.1:0-24282 GCA_963529665.1 uncultured Kingella sp. | reverse complement strand
GCCAACGTTTACGTGCGGTTTGCTACGTTCAAATTTTTCCTTAGCCATGAGCTAAAATCCTTATATAAAGAACAAGTAAGAGTTTATCTTACACAAAAAATGAAACAGCGCGGTTGCGCTATTCCGTGAAATTGAAACGCGCGATTATCGCGGTTTTTGATAAAAAAATCAAGCAGATTATTTTCAGGCTGCCTGATGCAGCAGGCAAAGAAAAAGCCAAGTCCTGAAAACTTGGCTTTTTATATGGGTCGTGAGCGATTCGAACGCTCGACCAACGGATTAAAAGTCCGCTGCTCTACCGACTGAGCTAACGACCCGAAAAGCGCGAATCATACAGGCGAACGCTTATTCCGTCAAGCATTGGCGCGAAAACATTACATACTCCCAACCTATCTCGTTTAATTTAAATAAAATATTGTTTGCGTTTTTTAACGGATAGGCAGCCTGAAAAGCCCTTCCCCCGCTTTTCAGGCTGCCTTTTTATGTTTATGCGCGATTAGTCAATCCACAAACCCGCTGTGCCGCAGCAACGCATCAATGCTCGGTTCGCGCCCGCGGAAGGCTTTGAAGTTTTCCATTGCGCTGCGGCTGCCGCCCATGCTGATGATTTCGTTCCAGAATTTGGTGCCCATTGCGCGCACGTTGCCGCTTTCTTCAAACGCGGCGTAAGCATCGGCGCTCAACACTTCCGCCCATGCGTAGCTGTAATAGCCTGCCGAGTAGCCGCCTGCGAAGATGTGGCTGAAGCTGTTGGCAAAGCGGTTGTATTCGGGCGGCTGCACTACGGCGACTTCGCGGCGCACGTCTGCCAACACTTGCGCCCAGTTTTTCAGGCTGCCTGCATCGTTTTGGCTGTAAATCAGCATGTCAAACAGCGCGAACTCCATTTGGCGCACGAGGAACATTCCGCGCTGGAAGTTTTTTGCCGCCAGCATTTTGGCAAACAGGCTTTCGGGCAGCGCATCGCCTGTGTCTTCGTGCGATGACATTTCGCGCAACACGGCGTATTCCCACACAAAATTTTCCATAAACTGGCTGGGCAACTCCACCGCATCCCATTCCACGCCGTTGATGCCGCTCACGCCCAGTTCGTCGATTCGAGTGAGCAGGTGGTGCAAGCCGTGTCCCATTTCGTGGAACAGGGTGATGATTTCGTCGTGGCTGAGCCGCGCTTCTTTGCCAGCGACAGGCGGGGTGAAGTTGCACACCAAATAGGCGGTGGGCGTTTGTATTTGGTTTTTCAGGCTGCCTGAAAGATAGCGTCTGCGCCCGCGGTAATCGTTCATCCATGCACCGCCGCGTTTGCCTTCGCGCGCGTATAAATCCATATACACCGCGCCAATGATGGCGCCGTCTTTTTCCAATTCAAAATAGTGCACGTCGTCATGCCAAACGGGCACGCTTTTTTCGCGCAGTTTCACGTCATACAAGGCTTCAATTTGGGCAAACAAGCCTGCCAACACTTTGCCGGCGGGGAAATATTTTTTCACTTCGGTTTCGGAAAAGGCGTATTTGGCTTCGCGCAGTTTTTCGCTGGCATACGCCAAATCCCACGATTGGATTTCAGGCAGCCCCAGATGCTCGGCGGCGTATTGGCGCACTTCGGCTAAATCGCGCTCGGCAAAGGGTTTGGCGCGTTGGGCTAAATCGCGCAGGAAAGCCAGCACTTGCGCAGGCGTTTCCGCCATTTTGGTTACCAGCGATAGCTCGGCATAATTTTGATAGCCCAGCAAACGCGCTTCTTGCAAAGCGATGGCAAGGCAGCGGTTGATGTTTTCGGTGTTGTCCCATTGGGGCTTGCCAAATTCGCTGGCGCGGGTGACATAGGCGCGGTACACCTGTTCGCGCAGGCTGCGGTTGTCGGCGTATTGCATCACGGCGATGTAGTGCGGCATTTGCAAGCCGATTTTGTAGCCTGTTTTTTGCTCGGCGGCTGCGGCAGCCTGAAACATTGCCAGCGCGTCTTCGGGCAAGCCTTTCAGGCTGCTGTCGTCTTCAAAATAAAGTGCGAAGGCATCGGTGGCGTCCAACACGTTTTGCGAGAATTGGGCAGAAAGCTGGGCGGCTTCGGTTTGCAAGGCGGCTAATTCTGCCTGCTGCGCGGGCGGCAATTCCGCGCCGCTTAACACAAAACCGCGCAAATCGTGCGCCAATTTGGTTTGCTGCGCAGGGCTGAGCGTGGCAAATTCTGGCGATTGTTTAATCGCTTTGAAACGCTCGTAAAGCTCAATATCCTGCCCGATTTCGGTGAAGAACACGGTTACTTCGGGCATCAGCTCGTTATACACGGCGCGTAGCTCGGGTGTGTCCACCACGGAATTTAAATGCGCGACCACCCCCCAAATGCGCCCCACGCGCTCGGTTAAATCGGTGAGCGGTTCAGCGGTGTTGAGCCAGTTGGCAGCGTTTTCAGGCTGCTGTTTAATCGCGGCAATCTGCTCGCGGGCTTCTGCCATCGCGGTTTGCATGGCGGGCTTGATGTCGTCCACGCGGATGGCGGCGAAATCGGGTTCGTGGTGAAGATGAAGCAAAGTGTTGTTTGACATGATGCGCTTTCTGGCGTTGTTGAGAATAGGTTCTGTTAAATGGGGAATATTGGGCGGATTGCAAGGGCAAAGGCAGCCTGAAAATGCTTTTAACGGCTGTTTGGCTTGGCGGCAATGCGTTTTAGCCATTTTCAGGCTGCCTTTGGGCATGATTTCTCGGCAAAATCCCTTTCTGTTAAGATTGCGTTTTTATTTTTGGGAGCAACCAGATGAGCCAATATCCAGCCAATACCGATAATCATACTGCCAACACGCCACCGCCTGCCGACACGGGCAAGCCTTTTTTGATTTCGTTTGCGATTGCCGTGTTGGTGTTGTTTTGCGTGCTGCATTTTCATTTTGTGGTGCTGTTTGTCAGCATTTTGATGACTTACTGCCTGATTGAAGGCGCAAACGCGATGCTGGGCAAGGCATTGGGCGGGCGGCTGCAACACAAACACATTCATTTGGTGTCGGCGCTGTCTATCGTGATTGCCATTTGCACCATGCTCAGCATTGCGGTTTACGCGGGCTATTCAAAAATCAACATCGCCGAATTTGAAGCCATGTATCACCGCCTGCCGCAAATCATCGCCCAATACGGCGTGGACAAATATCTGCCCGAAGAAATCAACATCGGCGAGCAAATCGCACTGTTTTTCAAAACGCACAGCGCCAATATCATGTCGGCAGGGAAAACCAGCCTGACTTCGTTTGTGTACGTTTTAATCGGCATCATCATCGGCATCATGCTGAAAACGCACGTCGTGCACAGCCAATCGGCGCAATACACGGGATTTTTGTCGCAAGCCTTGGTTGAGCGGATGGTGGGCTTTAAAACATCGTTTAAAGATGTGTTTGTGGCGCAGGTGAAAATTTCCACCGTGAACACTTTGCTGACCGTGCTGTATTTATTCGTTGCGCTGCCTGCGGCGGGCATTTCGCTGCCATTTAAAACCACGCTCACTTTTTTGGTGTTTGTGGCGGGGTTAATCCCCGTTATCGGCAATTTGATTTCCAACACCGCCGTGGTGATCATCAGCTTGGGCAATTCGCTGACGGCGGGGATTGTTTCGCTGATTTTTTTGGTGGTGATTCACAAAGCCGAGTATTTTCTAAACGCGAAGATCATCGGCGAGCAGGTGAACGCCAAGGCGTTTGAATTGCTGCTGGTAATGATTGTGTTTGAGCATTTGTTTGGCATCGGCGGGATTGTGCTCGCGCCCGTGTGCTATGCCTATTTAAAGAAAGAGCTGATTGCACACAAGATTTTGGGCTAGAAAAACGTTTTCAGGCTGCCTCATTATCGTAAGGCAGCCTGAAAACATAAAAAGGGGAACAAAATGGACGAATATTTCGCCGTGCTCAAACAATACGCCAACTTTAACGGACCGCGCAGGGCGCAAGGAATATTGGCGTTTTTCGCTGGTGCAAATCGGCATTGCTTGTGCGCTGGCGGTTTGGCTGGTGGCAAAGTTTCCCGTGCAGTTGGATGGCGTGAACAGCCTGCGCGATTTGCATTAGCGCGACTTGGGCACGGCAAGGCTGCCGTTTGCCGTGATGGTGCTGTTTGTGCTGGCAACTTTTGTGCCTACTTGCGCCGTGAGCGCGCGCCGTCTGCACGACAGCGGCTATTCGGGCTGGTGGCTGCTGCTGGGGCTGATTCCTTATGCGGACGAGCCGATATTGTTTGCGCTGCTCTGCCTTAACGGCACGGCGGGCGACAACCACTTTGGTGCAGAGCCTGATGAGTACGTTGATTAAGCCTGCTCAGGCAGCCTGAAAGCACGTTTACGCGCTTTCGTGCTTATATATAGTTTTCAGGCTGCCTTTTTGCCAAACATCGCACACAAAGCAGCCTGAAAACCAAAATCAAACAACACACCAGCCCGCAACATTTTCAGGCTGCCTATGCCGCATCTTATTGTTTAGCGCGCACCGCATCCAGCGCATATTTGCCGCCGCCCGTAAACACCAGCAGCAAAAACATCAACGAATACAACGCCGCCAACTCGCCGCCGTTGGTCATCGGCAGCAGCACATTGCCGCCGTGGATAAAGAAATACGCCACCGCCATTTGCCCCGCCAGCAAAAACGCCACAGGGCGCGTAAACAAGCCCAGTATCAGCAACACGCCGCCTGCCAATTCCAACACGCCGCCCACGCCAAACAGCGAAAACAACGGCACCGCGCCATGCCCGCCTGTCATGGAAACGGGAAATTCAAAAAATTTCGCCAAACCGTGTTGCAAAAACATATAGCCCGTAACCACGCGCACCAAGCACAACGCCGCGTCTTGTAAATTTTGTAAACGAGTAAACATAGTTTTCTTTCCTGTGTGAATTGAGATGGCGCATTGTATGTGTTATCAAAAATTTAAAATAGCGCAGTTTAGCGAACATAGTTTTAACCATTGAGAAATCATCTAAACAAAGGCAGCCTGAAACAAGGTTCAACGAAGCCAAAACCATCCGCCATTGCCACGCAATCCCATTTTCAGGCTGCCTTTGGCGCACGCCATCCCACCGTACCACTCACCACCCAACCCCACCATGTTCCCCAACATCCAAAGCTGCCTTATCTGCCACGACATCCAAGCGCAAGCCATCTGCATCGCCTGCCAAACCGAGCTGCGTCCGCTCTTCCCCAACGCGCAACAGCTTTGCCCGCGCTGCGGCGAATTCAGCCTGAACCAAGCCCTGTGCGGCAACTGCCAGCACCATCCGCCGCCCTATGCCGCCTTTTGGGCGTGCGCCGAATACGCCGCCCCCATCCCCACCCTGCTGCACGCATGGAAACACCACGGCAACCGCCAATTCACCCCCGTGTTCACTTGGCTGCTCAACGCCAATCCACCGCCGTGGCTCGCCAGCCAAGCCTTTGATGCTGTGCTCGTCATGCCCATCAGCCGCGAACGCCGCTTGCAACGCGGTTTCAACCAATGCGACAGCCTTGCCCAAGCCATTACACAGCGCTACAAAATTCCCCTTTTAGCGCCCAATTTAGTGCATCGCGCGCCCAAAGCGCCGCAATCCACCCTTTCCGCCGCCGAGCGCGCACAAAACATACGCGACGCATTTCGCATTCATGCAAACGTTAAGACCTGTAAAGTTGTGATAATTGATGATGTTAGCACCACCCATTCCAGCATCGCCGAATTATCCCGCGCCTTGCTGTTATCGGGGGCTGCCGAAGTTTATGCCTGTGTAATCGCGTGTAATAAATGAAAAAATATTTGACTTGCTGTTGCAAAAAGGCGCATATTGCACGGTTCGCAACGGCGCAAGTTTTGTAAAAATTATTTGTAATCAAAGAATTAGGATTAAACGATGTTCACCGTTGTATTATTTGAACCCGAGATTCCGCCCAACACGGGCAATATTATTCGCCTTTGCGCCAACACAGGCTGCGAATTGCGGCTGATCAAGCCGTTGGGTTTTCCGCTGGATAGCGCGAAAATGAAGCGGGCGGGTTTGGATTACCACGAATTTTCCACGCTGATTGTGCACGAGAATCTTGCCGAATGTTTGGATGCGCTCAAAAATCAACGCATTTTTGCGCTCACCACCAAAGGCAAAACGCGCCCCGATAGCGTAGCTTTTCAGGCGGGCGATGTGTTTTTATTTGGCCCCGAAACGCGCGGCTTGCCCGCTACGGTGTTGGACACGCTGCCTGAAAATCAGAAAATTCGTTTCCCCATGATGCCAAACAATCGCAGCATGAATTTAGCCAATACCGTGGCGATTACGGTGTTTGAAGCATGGCGACAACTGGGCTACGCAGGCGGCTCGTAAACCCCCAAAACAACTATACGCATCACAATATATAGTTGTTTAGGCTTGCAAATATCTTCAACTCAAGAACTGGAACACATTTTGACTAAAATTCAACATACTCTTTTATCGGGCGTTTTTGTATTACTGGCAACAGGCTGCTCAACCACGCGCACGGAATCTTCCGCGCAGGCGCAGCAAGAGCAAGCCAAAATCGTTAAGGCAGAAGCTTTGCATTCCACCGCCAATTTAAGCTACAAAGTGGCGGGCAAACGCTACTACCCAAGAAAAAGCGTAGAGAAAAATTTTAGCCAAACAGGACGTGCTTCTTGGTATGGTCCAGGCTTTCACGGCAGAAAAACTTCCAGTGGCGAGCGTTTTGATATGAACGCCTTAACCGCCGCCCACCGCACCTTGCCGATTCCCAGCTATGCGCGGGTAACCAATCTGGCCAACGGCAAAACCATTGTGGTGCGCATCAACGATCGTGGGCCATTCCACGGCAAACGTGTGTTGGATTTGTCCAAAGGCGCGGCAAAGGCGTTGGGCTTTATTCAACAAGGTTCAACCAATGTGCGCATTGAAGCGCTGAAAGCGGGCGACAGCATGGCGGTGGCGGCTAATGATGATGCTGCGCCGCAAGCCGTTCAGCCCGAAGCCAATTTGGCGCAAGCGTCGCAAGACACGCTTTCCAACAATGCCAACCATGTTTATATGAGCCTGAAATCGCTGCAAGAAGCGATAACGGCGGAACCGCTGATGCGTAAAGTGGCGATGAGCCGCACGCAGTCGCCGCTGGCGCAAGAAAACGGCGTGATGATGCTGGATTTGAACAATGATTATTGGCGCAGCCTTAGCGCGTTGTTGAACCATGCGAAAGATGAAGCGCAGGCAAAAGAAGAAGTGATTTGATTGCGGCTTCGCGCGAATACAAAGGCAGCCTGAAAACGGGTTTAGACGTTTTCAGGCTGCCTTTTAGTTTTTGGGCGAGTGGGGCGTGATGGTGTTTATTGTTTTTCAGGCTGCCTATGGTGTGGAGTAAGGCAGCCTGAAAACCGTTTTCGCGTTTTCAGGCTGCCTATTCTTCTTCGGGCACGCGGCTAATCTTCACCCGCTCCACGCGATGCCCGTCTTTTTCCAATACTTCAAACTGCCAGCCATGAAACTGGATGCTGTCACCCACTTCGGGCAAGTCTTGCATTTGCTCCATAATCAAGCCCGCCACAGTGTGAAAATCGGCATCTTCGGCGGGTGGCGGCAGGTTGAGCTGCGGGGCGAGTTCTACATATTCCAGCGCGCCGTCCACGGTTAAGCTGTCGTCGGTGTTTTCTTGCACGCTGGGTTCTTCTTCGCGCTCAAATTCTTCGGGGAACTCGCCTGCGATGGTTTCCAGCAAGTCTTTCATGGTAACCATGCCCAGCACCGCGCCAAATTCGTCCACCACCAAAGCATAATCCGCGCTGTGTTTGCGAAACAGCTCAATGGCTTGCAGCGCGGTGGCGCTTTCAGGTAGCATCAGCGGTTGCTTTAAGGCAGCCTGAATATGGGTTTCGCCCGTTTCCAAGATTTGCGCAAGCAAGTCTTTTTTGTTGATGTAGCCCAAGGGTTCGTCCACGCCTGCCTTGCCCACCACCAACAGCCGCGAATAGGGGCATTCAATCAGCTTGGTTTTTTGCTCGTCTTTGCTTTGCGAAATATCCAGCCGTTCAATGTCGCTGCGCGGAATCATCACGCCAAAAATGGGGCGCTCGGCAAGCGTGAGCACGCTGCGAATCATGGATTTTTCGTTGTCTTCAAAATGCTCGCTGTCGCCATTGTCGCTGCCATCTTTGCTCAGCAGCGTTTCGCGGATGCCCATCATGCCCAGCACATTTTCGGCGGTGCGTTGTCGCCATGAGCTGCCTGCATAGTCGTTTTTCTTGGTGTTTTTTTGCGACACTTGGTTAAACACTTCTATCAGGATGGAGAAGCCGATGGCGGCGTAGAGATAGCCTTTGGGGATGTGGAAATGGAAGGCTTCGGCAATCAGGCTAAACCCTATCATCAGCAAAAAGCCCAAGCACAGCATCACCACGGTGGGATGCTTGTCCACGAAATTGGTGAGCACTTTGCTGGCGGTAATCATCGCGGTCATGGCAACGGCAACCGCCGCCATCGCTACGATGATGTGTTCCACCATCGCCACGGCGGTAATCACGCTGTCGATGGAAAACACGGCATCCAGCACCACAATCTGCGCCACCACGCTCCAAAAGAGGGCGTGTTTTTTTTGCGTGTCGGCAACTTGGAAATGGTTTTCGCCTTCTAGCCGCTCGTGTAGCTCGGTGGTGGCTTTGTAGAGCAGAAAAATGCCGCCACACAGCATGATTAAATCTTTGCCCGATACGCTGTGCGCGCCTAGGTGAAACAGCGGCTGGGTGAGCGTGATGATGTGCGCCATAAAGCCGAGCATGATGATGCGGATGACAACGGCAAGCGCCAGCCCTGTGATGCGGGCTTTGTCGCGCAGCGCGGGTTTGACTTTGCCCGCTAGGATGGCTACGAAAACCAGATTATCAATGCCCAGCACCACTTCCAATATAAGCAGCGTGGCGAAACCTATCCATGTTTGCGGCTCGGCGAGCCAACTGATGTCCATTGTGGTAGCAGTCCTTTGATGCGAACGAATGCGATGGGATTTTCAGGCTGCCGCTGTTTAAGCAAGCGGCGATGCGTGTTATCCGCACCCCTAAACCGCAAAAGGCAGCCTGAAAACGGCAAAACACGTTTAGCCAAGCTAAATCGGTTTATACGTTTTCAGGCTGCCTTTGGGCTATTGGGGTGTGCAGGGGCGGCGATGATTGCCGTTTGTCTGCTCGGGTTCGTTCATTGTGTGGTTGCAAAAATAAAAACGGGGCAAGTTTAGCGAAAATTGGCGGCATTGGCAAAAATGCGTTTGGGCTTTGCCTCTGCGCGTAAACTTGTTTTCAGGCTGCCTTTGGGGATGGCGATACGAAATACGAAATCAGCAGCCTGAAAGTGGGTTTACAAACTTCTGGGCGATATTTGCCAAGCGGGGTTTAACTGTTTTCGCCTGATGGAGATTTGCTTGGCTCGTTTTCAGGCTGCTGTTCAGCAGTTTCTGCTGATTCGGCGTTGGGTGTGGATTCCGCCGTTTCTTGCGCGGTTGTTGTCTCAGCCCTTGCTGGCTCAATTGTTTCAGGCTCAACTTCTGCGGCTGCAACAGCTTCGGATTCAGCCGCCACCGCCACAAATCCCTTAGGCAAGCCCAAATCTTCCAGCGTCATTTTGTTTACAGGCGATTGCACCATGTTCACCAACGCCGCGCGCAGCGTATCCGCCTGTGCGGCAAAATCGGGATGCAGCAGCATGATGTGCCCAAAATCGTTAAACTCAGTTTCAAACAAGATTTTCAGGCTGCCTTGCGTGCTGGCGTTCATGCTGCGAAACGAACGGGCAAGCAGCAAGCCGATTTCGGCTTCGTTTGCCATCAGTCGCCGCGCGATTTCGGGGAAGGTGTGCGTGGGCAGCCATTGCACCGAATCCGCCGTAATCGCCGTGCCTTGCAACACATCCAGCGCAATGGCTTCGCTATCGTGGTTCGCCGTAATCAACACGCGGCTATCGGCTGGCAAATCGCTCAGCGCGGTTATCGCGCTGTCGGCAGGGGCAACCACCAACACTTGTTCGCTGGGCAAATCGGGCTTGGCAAGCGGAATATAGCCTTTTTCTGTTATCAAGCTGTTGGCATCCAGCGGGTTGGCATACACCAGCGCAACGGTTTCGCTGTCTATTAAAGTTTGCTGCTCGCGATAGCCCGTGGGGATGTGCAGATGAATAGTGGTGTCTAACGCGCGTTGCAATTGCGTGTTAAACATATGCCAGTTGGCAAAAAATTCGGGCGGAAAATCTGGCGCAATCAATAAGCTGAGCATGGGTTAATCAATCCTTTTTGTGTTGGTTTACAGCGGATTAAACGCTCGCCGTATCATGTTTTTCATATTGCAATTTTAACATACGGCAATACTTCTCGTGATGGCAAATGGCGGCGACCAGCTTGGTATCACAAGCAAGCAAAATGCCGAATAGGCGAAGGCTGGCGGCAAAATTATTTGGGGCAAGCTATTTAGGGCAAACGTAAATCCGCGTAAAATGCGCGGCTTTCTTTTATCTATTTTCAGGCTGCCTTATTAGCCGCATCATTACTGGAAACTATTTATTATGACCGAGCAAACCCAATCCCCCGAAATCCCGCAATTAGACGAAAACCAAATCATCGCCCTGCGCCGCGAAAAACTCAACGAAATCCGCAAACAAGGCATCGCTTTCCCCAACGATTTCCGCCGCGACGCTTTTGCCGCCGATTTGCACGCGCGATACGGCGAAATGAGCAAAGAAGAGCTGGATCCGCAAGCCGTGCCCGTGAAAATCGCCGGGCGCATGATGCTCAAACGCCAAATGGGCAAAGCCAGCTTCGCCACCATCCAAGACGCAACCGGGCAAATCCAGCTTTATCTGAACAACAAAGGTGTGAGCCAAGAGGTGCTGGATGCGTTCAACCATTGGGACATGGGCGACATCATCGGCGCGGAAGGCACGCTCTTCAAAACCAACCACGGCGAATTAACCGTGCGCGTGTCGCAAATCCGCCTGCTGAGCAAATCGCTGCGCCCGCTGCCCGATAAACACAAAGGATTGAGCGACCAAGAAACCAAATACCGCCAGCGTTATGTGGATTTAATCGCCAACGCCGACAGCCGCGACGTGTTTATCAAGCGCAGCAAAATCATCCAAGCTGTGCGCAATTTTATGGTTGCTGAACAATACCTTGAAGTGGAGACGCCGATGATGCACCCCATCCCCGGCGGCGCAACCGCCAAGCCCTTCGTTACCCACCACAAAGCGCTGGATATTCCGCTCTACCTGCGCATCGCCCCCGAATTGTATTTGAAACGGCTGGTGGTGGGCGGCTTGGAGCGCGTGTTTGAAATCAACCGCAGCTTCCGCAACGAAGGCATGTCGGTGCGCCACAACCCCGAATTCACCATGATTGAGTTCTACGAAGCCTTTTGCGACTACAACCGCATGATGCAAATGGCGGAAGACACCATCCGCGCCGCCTGCCGCAGCGTTTCAGGCAGCCTGAAAATCGAATACAACGGCAAAGAAGTGGATTTGGAAAGCCCGTTCGAGCGCCTCACCATTTTGCAAGCCATCAAAAAATACAATCCGCACTACACCGATGAGCAGCTGAACGATGCCGAATGGTTGAAAAAAGAAATCGTCAAACACGGCGAAAGCCTGCCGCACGCCGCGGGATTGGGCAGTCTGCAACTGGCGCTGTTTGAAGGCTGCGCCGAGAGCAAATTGTGGAACCCCACCTTTATCGTCGATTACCCCGTGGAAGTGTCGCCCTTGGCGCGCGCATCCGACAGCAAAGCGGGGCTGACCGAGCGTTTTGAACTGTTCGTCGTCGGGCGCGAATTGGCAAACGGCTATTCGGAGTTGAATGACCCCGAAGACCAAGCCGCGCGTTTCAAAGCGCAAGTGGCACAAAAAGACGCGGGCGACGACGAAGCCATGCACTACGACGCCGACTACATCCGCGCGATGGAATACGGCCTGCCCCCCACCGGCGGCTGCGGCATCGGCATTGACCGCTTGGTGATGCTGCTGACCGATACGCAGACCATCCGCGACGTGATTCTGTTCCCGCAGATGCGCCCCGAGTAACACGCAAGCCATCCAACCGCGCAACCCGTTTTAGCTCCGCTGAACTTCGTTTCAGGCTGCCTCAATGCTGTCGCAACACCAATGGGCAGCCTGAAAACCCATCCCAGAGACCATCATGGCAAAAAACTATTATGAAATTTTAGGCGTAGAAAAAACCGCCGACGATGAAACCATCAAAAAAGCCTACCGCAAGCTGGTGCGCAAATACCACCCCGATGTGAGCAAAGAGCCCGACGCGGCGGAGCGCACCACCGAAATCAACCTTGCCTACGAAACCCTGTCCAACTCCGAAAAACGCGCCCAATACGATGCCGAGCTTGCCCAACCACGCGGCAATCCGTTCCAAGGCGCAGCGGGCGGTGGCAATCCGTTTGGCGAAAAACATTTTGGCGAGCAGGGCTTCCGCTACGAATACACAGGCGGCGCACCGTTTGGCGCAGACGATTTCCAGTTTGAAGACCTGTTTTCCGCCTTTGCCCGGCAGCAAGCGCACGCCCGCCGCCCACAAGGCAAACAACGCGGCGAAGACCAACACGCCGAATTGGCGATTGATATTTACGCCTCGTATGCAGGCGCAGAACGCACGCTCACGCTCAATGTGCCCACGCTGGATGCCGCAGGACACCAAACCGTGCAGCAAAAAACGCTTAACGTCAAAATCCCCAAAGGCATTGCCGAAGGGCAACAAATCCGCCTCGCAGGGCAAGGCTTGGCAGGCTACAACGGCGGCGAAAACGGCGATTTATACTTAAAAATCCGCTTCCATGCCCGCCCCCATTTATACGTTAAAAACCGCAAAGACGTGTACCAAACCATCAACGTGATGCCGTGGCAAGCCGTATTGGGTGGCAAAATTATCGTTGCCATCGCATCAGGGCGTTTACACGTTACCCTGCCCGCCAACAGCCAAAACGGCAAAACCATCCGCCTCAAAGGGCAAGGCATCCCCGCCAAAGAAGCAGGCGATTTATATCTCATCATCCATATTGTCGTGCCCGAAGCCAACAGCGAAGCCGAGCGCGCCCTATGGCAACAACTCGCCGACCACTACGCCCAATCCGCACATTAAAGGACACCATCATGCAACACGAAACCGACGTTTTTTTAAATTTTGAACAAACCCTCGCCGCAGGCGGCTGCCCGCGCGAATGGTTGCTGGGGCTGATAGAAGAAGAAGTGATTGTGGTGCAAGGGCAGCCTGAAAATTGCGCATACAGCGGCTTCCAACTTGCCCGCATCCGTCGCGCCACCCGCATTGGGCGCGATTTTGAAGCCAGCATCCCCGCCACCGCGCTCATCATGCGCCTGCTGGATGAATTGGAAGAGTTGCGTAAAAGCCAACCCGCGCTCGATGAATAGGCAGCCTGAAAAAAATTTAACGCAGCTAAACCGCACCCCATGCAATTTACCCCCCTCATCCCCGCCAATTCCCCCCTAGCCAACCTCCTGCAACGCGCACGCTACTGGCAACAGCTTGACGCTGCCACCAAACACCTGCTGCCCGCCAATCTGCATCCACATTTTCGCGTCGCCTGTATCGAAGAGGGCGCGTTGATTATCCACGTTAGCGCACCGATGGCGGCCACTCGGCTCAAAATGCTGCTGCCCAATCTGCTGCCCCAGTTGCAAGAACTTGACCCCAGCATCGTCCGCGTCCAAATCAAAACGCGCCCCACCAATCCCGAAGCCCCAAAAAGCAAAAATTTTCACCTTAGCGACCGTGCCCTAAACAGCTTTGAACAAACCGCCGAAAAAGTCGCCCACCATCCAAAACTTGCCGCTGCATTGCGAAAATTAGTCAAAAACAACCGCCAAACTAACGATAATTAACAAAAAACTTGACTTGCATCAAACAAATTCCTATTGACTGGGGGCATAATCGCGCCCTTGTTCAATGGAAGTTTGTTCTAAATCAAAAGACGAACTTTAATATCACTAAACTTTAAGGGAAGACTCATTATGAAAATCTATCTAGGTCTCATCGCAGCTGCTGCATTAACTTTAACCGCTTGTGGCGATAACAAACCTGCTCAACCAGCTGAATCAGCTTCTCCTGCTGCTACTTCTATAGCATCTGAAGCCGCTCCCGCTTCTACTCCTGTTGCATCTGAAGCCGCTCCTGCTTCTGAAACTGCTGCACCTGCCGCTTCCGGAGCTGCACCTGCACCCGCTTCTGCTACAACTGCTGCTCCTGCTGAAGCTGCCGCCGGCGGCGAATGCGAAGCCGTGATTGTAAGCGACGACGCAATGAAATTCGACCCCAAAGAAATCCAAGTTAAATCAAGCTGCAAACAATACAAAATCACCCTGAAACACGAAGGCAAAATGCCTAAATCAGCAATGGGTCATAACGTCGTATTGTCCAAAGCTGCCGACAAAGACGGCGTATTGGCTGATGGTCAAACTGCTGGCGAAGCAAATAACTACGTTAAAGCTGGCGACGAGCGCGTGATTGCCCACACCAAACTGTTGAACGGCGGCGAGCAAGACAGCGTAACATTTGACGTATCTAAATTGGCAAAAGGCGAAGTATACGAGTACTACTGCTCATTCCCTGGCCACTACGCAACTATGAACGGCAAACTCACTTTGGTTGACTAATCGTTTATCTATTTTCAGGCTGCCTACGCAAATAGGCAGCCTGAAATTTTTTGTTTACCGTATTCAAAATGCTTCTAACCACGCTTTACAACGCCCTTTGGCGCATCGCCCCGCCGCTTATCCGCCGCTATCTGCGCCAACGCGCTCGCAAAAACCCCGCCTACCTAGAACATTGGAACGAACGCTTCGGCGAACCCCACCCCAGCCCCATGCAACAGCCCATCTGGATACACGCCGTATCCGTGGGTGAAACCCGCGCCGCGCAACCGCTCATCGCCGAATTGCAACACCGCTTCCCCAACGCCCCTCTGTTGCTCACCCAAATGACCCCAACAGGACGCGCCACCGCCGCCCAACTCTATCCGCAGGCCCAATGCCGCTATCTGCCTTACGATCGTCGCGATTGGGTAGCGCAATTCCTGCGCGAACACCGCCCGCAACTCGGCATCCTTATGGAAACCGAAATCTGGGCAAACTTGATTTCAGGCTGCCATAAAAACCGCATCCCGCTCTTTCTCGCCAACGCCCGCCTATCCGAAAAATCGCAACGCAGTTATCAAAAAATCCCCAGCCTAATCCGCCCTGCCCTGCGCCAACTCACCGCCATCTGCGCCCAAACCCCAGCCGATGCGCAACGCCTGCAACAATTGGGCGCGCCCAACCCCATCGTCTGCGGCAACACCAAATACGACATCCCCATTCCGCCGCAAATCAGCGAACTTGCCACCCAATTTCGCCAAAAAATCGGCAACCGCCGCGTCTTTCTCGCCGCCAGTTTGCGCGAAAAAGATGGACAAGACGAAGCCGAGCTCATTCTTAACGCATGGCACAACACAGATGCCCTACTCATCATCATCCCACGCCACCCCGAGCGTTTTCAGGCTGCCTACGATCTCGCCCAACAACGCGGCTTCAAAACCCAAAAACGCAGCGACAACACCCCCATCCAGCCCGACACCCAAGTTTGGATTGGCGACAGCATGGGCGAAATGTATGCCTATTTTCAGGCTGCCGACATCGTTTTCATCGGCGGCAGCCTTGTTGATACAGGCTGCCAAAACATTATAGAACCGCTGCAATGCGGCAAACCCGTGTTGTTTGGCCCATCCATTTACAACTTTCAGGCTGCCTGCCAAGAAGCCCTAAGCGCAGGCGTTGCCCAGCAAATTCACAGCGCAAGCGAACTCGTCCAAACCGTTACCCAACAACTCACGCAGCCTGAAATCCACACCCAGCAAGCCAGCCGCGCCGCCGAATATCTTGCCCAACATCGCGGCGCCAGCCAACGCATTGCCGATGTGATTGAGCAACATTTGAAAACAAACAAATAATTCTCGTCCATAGGCAACCTGAAAACACACAGCCCAGCTACTCTTTTTGCAAAACAACGCACCAATCGCATCTTTTGCACCCTTTCAGGCTGCCCCGAAATCCCTTATTGACCAATATCTTGCAAAAATACTATAATGCGCGGCTTGCTGGCATGGTGCTAGCAAGTATTTTTTATTCAACAGGAAAAGAAAAATATGCCTACTATCAACCAATTAGTTCGCAAAGGTCGTCAAAAACCTGTTTATGTGAACAAAGTACCCGCACTGGAAGCCTGCCCACAAAAACGCGGCGTGTGCACCCGTGTTTACACCACAACCCCTAAAAAACCAAACTCAGCCTTGCGTAAAGTCTGCAAAGTGCGTTTGACCAACGGTTTTGAAGTGATTTCATACATCGGCGGTGAAGGTCATAACTTGCAAGAACACAGCGTAGTGCTGATTCGCGGCGGTCGTGTAAAAGACTTGCCAGGTGTGCGTTACCACACCGTTCGCGGCTCTTTGGATACCGCAGGCGTGAAAGACCGTAAACAAGCTCGTTCTAAATACGGTGCGAAACGCCCTAAATAATTTGTTAAACCAACTGGCACATCGGCAGCCTGAAAAAAGCCGCCGAGTAAGTGAATGCCCCGTATGAGCATTCATGGGAATGCCCCAACTGAATAGACATTAAGGAATTAAAATGCCAAGACGTAGAGAAGTCCCCAAGCGCGAGATTCTGCCTGATCCAAAATTCGGCAGCGTAGAATTATCAAAATTCATGAACGTATTGATGATTGACGGCAAAAAAGCCGTTGCAGAACGCATCGTATACGGCGCATTGGAACAAATTGCCAAAAAAGTACAAGGCAAAGAAGCGATTGAAGTATTCAATGAAGCCATCAACAATGCCAAACCGCTTGTAGAAGTAAAAAGCCGCCGCGTAGGTGGTGCCAACTACCAAGTTCCTGTTGAAGTGCGCCCTGCACGCCGTTTGGCATTGGCAATGCGTTGGGTACGCGATGCTGCCCGCAAACGTGGCGAAAAATCCATGGATTTGCGCCTTGCTGGCGAATTGATTGACGCAGCCGAAGGTCGCGGCGGCGCAATGAAAAAACGCGAAGAAGTACATCGCATGGCAGAAGCCAACAAAGCGTTCTCTCACTTCCGTTTCTAATATCGAGAGGATAAAAAAATGGCTCGTAAAACCCCTATTAACCTGTACCGCAACATCGGTATTTCCGCCCACATCGACGCGGGCAAAACCACCACTACCGAACGTATTTTGTTCTACACCGGCCTGACCCACAAACTGGGCGAAGTGCATGACGGCGCGGCAACCACCGACTGGATGGAACAAGAACAAGAACGCGGTATCACCATTACTTCTGCGGCAGTAACCTCATACTGGAAAGGTATGGCGAAACAGTTCCCGGAACACCGCTTCAACATCATCGACACCCCGGGACACGTGGACTTCACCGTTGAGGTAGAACGTTCTATGCGTGTATTGGACGGTGCGGTAATGGTTTACTGTGCCGTAGGCGGCGTGCAACCCCAGTCTGAAACTGTATGGCGTCAAGCCAACAAATACAAAGTGCCACGCTTGGCATTTGTAAACAAAATGGACCGTCAAGGTGCCAACTTCTTCCGCGTTGTAGAACAAATGAAAACGCGCTTGCGTGCCAACCCTGTGCCCATCGTTATCCCCGTTGGCGCAGAAGATGCGTTTGAAGGCGTGGTGGATTTATTGAAAATGAAAGCCATCATTTGGAACGAAGAAGACAAAGGCGTAACCTTTACTTACGGCGACATCCCTGCTGACTTGGTGGAAACCGCCGAAGAATGGCGTCAAAACATGATTGAAGCCGCTGCCGAAGCCAGCGAAGAGCTGATGGATAAATACTTGGGCGGCGAAGAGCTGACCGAAGAAGAAATCGTTGGCGCATTGCGTACCCGCACTTTGAACGGCGAAATCCAACCTATGCTGTGCGGTTCTGCCTTCAAAAACAAAGGTGTGCAACGTATGTTGGACGCGGTTGTAGAATTATTGCCCGCGCCTACCGACATTCCTCCTGTGGCAGGCGAATTGCCTGATGGCGAGAAAGCTACACGCCAAGCCAGCGATGAAGCGCCTTTCTCTGCCTTGGCATTCAAAATGATGAACGACAAATATGTGGGTAACTTAACCTTTATCCGTGTGTATTCAGGCGTTTTGAAATCTGGCGATACCGTAATCAACTCGGTAAAAGGTTCACGCGAACGTATCGGCCGCTTGGTGCAAATGACTGCCAACGACCGCGACGAGATTGAAGAAGTGCGCGCTGGCGACATCGCTGCGGCTATCGGCTTGAAAGACGTTACTACTGGCGAAACATTGTGTGCTGAAAATGCGCCCATCATCTTGGAGCGCATGGAGTTCCCAGAGCCTGTAATTCACGTTGCCGTTGAGCCAAAAACCAAAGCTGACCAAGAAAAAATGGGTATCGCTTTGAACCGCTTGGCAAAAGAAGACCCTTCTTTCCGTGTGCGTACTGATGAAGAATCAGGTCAAACCATTATCTCTGGTATGGGCGAATTGCACTTGGAGATTATTGTTGACCGTATGAAACGCGAATTTGCGGTGGAAGCCAACATCGGTGCGCCCCAAGTGGCTTACCGTGAGACCATTCGCAAAGAAGTGGAAGCGGAATACAAACACGCCAAACAATCAGGTGGTAAAGGTCAATATGGTCACGTTGTGATCAAAATGGAGCCTATGGAACCGGGTGGCGCAGGCTACGAATTTATCGACGAGATTAAAGGCGGCGTGATTCCACGCGAATTTATTCCATCTGTGGATAAAGGTATCCGCGACACCTTGCCAAACGGCGTGGTGGCAGGCTTCCCTGTAGTGGACGTGCGTATCCGCTTGGTATTCGGTTCTTACCACGATGTGGACTCTTCGCAACTGGCGTTTGAATTGGCAGCTTCACAAGCGTTTAAAGAAGGTATGCGCAAAGCATCGCCTGTGTTGCTGGAACCCATCATGGCGGTTGAGGTGGAAACACCCGAAGACTACATGGGCGATGTGATGGGCGACTTGAACCGTCGTCGCGGCATCGTGTTGGGTATGGACGACGACGGCATCGGTGGCAAAAAAGTTCGCGCCGAAGTGCCTTTGGCTGAAATGTTCGGTTACTCAACCGACTTGCGTTCGGCTACCCAAGGTCGTGCTACCTACTCTATGGAGTTTGCGAAATACGCCGAAGCACCTGCTAACGTAGCTGCCGAAGTAACCGCTGCTCGCAAGGGTTAATTAACTTGGGCTGTTTAGTTTAAGGCAGCCTGAAAATAGAAAATCGGATTTCTCCTGCGTGGGAAATCCGATTTTTGTCTTAATAAACAATCTATCATGGTAAAGTTTAGCGCTGTTTTAGGGAGCTAAAACAATTCAAATTTATTTGCCATATAAATTTTGGTGCTCCGCTACCGTCAGGCTGGTATTAAACCCGCCGATTCGGTCTTTCTGATAGCGGTTCAATGCTTCTCCAGCATAGTCAAAGCTGCTGTCTTCATAACGCTTAAACTTAAACACCGCATCATTCATCAACGCGCCGTTAAACACATTAAGCCGCTCCAGCAAATGAAAATCCTGCACATACAGCCCTGTTACCTTGCGGAACAGTTCGGGTTCAAGCTGAGTGATTACATCCTGCAAGGTATGTTCGCGCTTGTCGCTCAGATACATAAACACAGGTACGCGCGTGGCAAAAGCAATCAGTTTTTCCTGAATTTCTTTGCGTTTGCTTTTGTATTCTTTTTCCGCGTCACTCAGCTCTTTTTTCTCTTTTGCGGTCAACTCGCGTCCTTCTTCGGCAGCCTGCTTTTTCGCGTCTTTTACCGCTTCCGATTTATTGATGATGGTTTCCAAGTCCTGATTGAGCGTGCGGAATTTTTCAATGCGGCTTAATGCGTCCATCGCTTCCTTGCTGTTGAGCAGCCGTTGCAGGGTAACGTTGTCCACATTCACCAGCAAGGCGCTTTCCCAGCGTTTGGCAAGCAGCGTTGCCGTTGTACCACTCAGCGCATAATCCAGCACGCCTTCCGCGTCGATTTCGCGCATCGCGCTGCCGTCGTAAGAAAAAATCGGCAGTACGCTGATAAAGTCTTTCACTTTCTGCTCGGGGCTGGTATCGGGGTTGCTGTCCAGTTTGCAGGCATATTCCTGTACCTGTTTCAGGGCGCGGTTGGGGGCGAAATCGAAAATGTAGCATTCGTGTTTGACGATTTCTTCGCGCCGCGCGGCGTCGGCGGCGGGGTTTTTCAACACCCACGGCGTTTGCACGCGGAAGGCCGTCTGAAAATAAGTTTCGGGGCTGGAAAGATTACGCAGCATCAACACGCCAGACCACGGCGCAACCGACACGCCCGTGGTCAGCTTGCCGCACGATAGCGTGATGGTTTTGGTATCCAGCCCGCCTTTCATGGCAGCCTGAACGGGCTTTAAGGCTTCCGCGCCGATGCCCGCGCCGATGCCCGCGCAAACGATGATTGTGTAATCGTGGTAGAAGCGGTTTTGTTTTTGCTTGATTAAATTCCGCATCGCAAAACAGGCGGCGACGTTGGGCAGAAACCAAAACGTATGCTGCAACACCCCCAACAAGCGCACATCGGAAAACGGCATCGGCGGCTTTTCCTTGCCCAGCTTCAAATCTTCAACAATGGTGTCGCGGTAGCTGCCGCGTATCAAATCCAGCCATTTCTGCACATATTCTTCGTTTTTAAAACGTGCATCTTCGCCGCTGCCCTCGGTAGCGAAAAACGCGTTCAAATCAAACTCGTCAAACTCGCCCTGCTCCGCAACGTGGCGGATGCTTTCGGGCAGCGTGTAGGTAAACATCTTCATGCCCGGCAACGCGGCATACGGATTTGCGCCGTTTTCAGATGGCCATGAGCGTTTGGCTTTTTGTTCGTCGGGATAGGTCCAGTTAAAAATCTGCTCTTCGATAAACTCGCCCGACGAAATCGCGCGAAACGGCGTGCCGGAAAGATAGAGATAGTGCGACGTGGTAATCGGCAGCAGCCTTTCATCAAAATAATCGGGGTTGTCCGCTTCCATATCTGCCAGCTCGGCTTCGATGGTTTTAATCGCCGCCATCTCTTCCTTGTCAAACAAATCTTTGGATTTTTCGCGCCACGCGCCGTAGTGGTATTCGTCGAAAATCACGCAATCCCAATTAACCGTGTGTACCTGCTCGTTTTTCGCCTTGATGCCGCCGCTTTTGTCTTTGCCGAGCAAATCCTGAAACGAGCCGAAAAACACCAGCGGGCGGGTTTTGTCCGCCGCACCAAACGACAAATCCTCTTCGTAATTCGATACAAACTGCCAACCCGCAAAATCCGTATGCGACAGCAAATCCTCGCGCCAAGCCGACAACACGGCCGGTTTGAAAGTCAGCACCAGTACCCGCTTCCAGCCCATTTCCTTAGCAAGCTGATAAGCGGCAAAGGTTTTGCCGAAACGCATTTTCGCGTTCCACAAAAAATGCGGCGTAATGCCCTCTTCGCGTTGAAATTCGCGGAAATACGCGGCAGTTTTCTCCACCGCCGCCCGTTGTTCTGGACGCATCGGAAAATCCTGCGTGCGCGATTGTTTTTCGGATAAAGGTTTGCTTTGTTTTTCGGCGATAAATGCCGCCTGCACGTCTTTCAGGCTGCATCGGAACCACTCGCCTTTTTCGCGAATAAAACCCTGCGCTGCCAGCCGTTTGTGGATGGCGTGGTCGTCGAAGAACGTACCGTTGTCGCGCATGGCCACCTCATTGAACACGATTTCATAAGACTGCTGCGGCAGCTTCACCGGATACTGCTCCGCCACGCGCTGCGCCGCATCGCGCTCGGTGTAGCCGATTTTCAGGCAGCCTGAAAAGCGCGTGTCGGTATAAGCATAAACGGTAGGGATATTTTTCGGCTGAATGTTCAAATCGGCCATAAGCTTGCTCCGTAATGATTTTTTGAACCGGTGCTGATGAAAAGTGTTTCAGACGGCCTTTCAGGCTTGTTGAAAAGGCCGTCTGAACGGCTTAATCCATCGGGCGCACCATTTTTTCGATAAAGGCAATTTCGTCTGCGGTTAAGCCGTATTTGGCGTAAAGGTCTGCGTCTGTCCACGGGCGGGAGAAGTCTTGGATGGGGACGAATTGGTAGGTGCTTTTAGAACTGTTTTGCGTATTCTTTTTCAATAAAACTAGAAACCTAAAAAATTGAGTTCGGATGTAAGACATCACATTTTGACAAGTACTCTCTGAATCAAATGCTCCAATAGCTAAATATGTTTCCGAACAAGCGGTATTAGGTTCTCCTAAAAATGGTTTTCCTAACACCCAGAAATTTGACGAAATCCTTTCACCATACGCCTTTGCAATATAAACCTTGTATTTGAAAATTAGCTCAAAATTTTGATTTATTTCAGATTTATCTATATAGGTTTCCCCTTTGCTGGTGTGCACCAATACATCACTATCTCTTTTTTTCTGTTTTCCTATAAATGATGATGGTAGCCCGAACGGTTTTCTTGAATAAACAAACGAACTAAAACTTTCCTCATTCTCTTGCTTAATTTTTCTTAAAATTGAAATGGCTTCATTAAAACGTATAAATACATCAGCCCCTTCTTCTTTTAATGGTCTCTTCATACTGGATACCATTTCGCCACTCTCGATAGTTCTTACTAAGCAATCTTCACGGTATCCTGTCTCCCATAGAAAATATGAAACACCACCCGAAATATCAACGCCAGGAAAACAGTCATTTGAATCAATATAATCAACGATAGTTTTTATAGAGCCTTGATTATCTTTTGTATTAAGCATCTCATCACGGAAATCATCTAAACCCTTACCGCCAGAGAACCAACGACTTGGGGTAATCATTATCAAATAATGCGGATTAAGTTTTTTAGCTTGTTGTACAAATAAATGATACAAGGGACGGGCTGATGAACCTGTTCCGCCGCCGTCTTCCATCTGATACGGCGGATTGCCGATAATCACGTCAAATTTCATATTGTTCCAAATCTTTTCAGGTTGGTCGGTGTGGATAAATTCGTAGGCGTGGTTTTCCGCTTCGCTACCACGGTCGTATTTTTCTTTATTCGCGCCGCAATATTTGCATTTGTGTTCTTTCGTCCATTCGTGTTGCGCTTCACGGTTGAAACGGATATTGCCGTCTGAATCGTCGAATATGGTGGCGATGGAAAGCTCGCTGTTGGCGGTTTTGCAGCAGTAAAGTGTGCGGCGGGAAATCAGGGCGGTCAGCTCGGTGATGGCGATGCCGTAAAGCTGTTTGCCCAAGATATGGTCGATGCGCTTTTGCAAATCGGGCTGCCAGTCTTTCAGCCCTTCTATCAGGCGGGTGGCGATTTCGCGCAGGAATACGCCGGATTTGGTGCAGGGGTCTAAAAATCTAGCTTCGGGGTTGCGCCACAGGCTTGCGGGCAACAAATCAAGCATCTGGCGGGCGATGTGCGGCGGCGTGAAAACTTCGTCGTTACTGAGGTTGGCAAGACAGGAGAGGATGTCGGGGTTGTGGTTATGCGCGTTCACGGCCTATCTCCAAGTAGTGTGCGGGGGGAAATTCTTTGTTGTGGGCGATGATGCGGGCGGGTTCGCCGTTGTCGCCGAACAGGGCGTGTTGCGAACCGATTTTCCCGCCAGTGGTTTCGACGGTGTTTTGCAGTTCAAACCATTTGGCTTTGACTTGGTTGCGCCCGATAAACTGCCACTCGGTCATCATGATGGGCAGGTCGTTTGAATCGCGGTAATCGAGCGCGTTGCCGCAAACGATGTTTTTCGCCAGTACGCGGCGCACGGTATCCAGCACGCGCGGATAGTCTTGGGCAGCCTGAAATGGGAGGGAATAGTGCTGTGCAAAGGTTTCCAGCAGCCGCTCGCGGCATTCGGCGGCGTTGTCGGCAAGCAGCTCAATGCCGTACAGCCCGCACACGGCTTGCACCGAGGCGGGCTGGTATTGGATAAGGCTGGTTTTGTATTTTTGGTTGAGATACGCCATGCGACGGCGCAGAATTTCCACGAGGAAATTGCCCGAACCGCAGGCGGGTTCGAGAAACGTGGCATCGATGCGCGTGATTTGGTCTTGCACCAAATCAAGCATGGCATTGACTTCGCGGGGGTTGGTAAAGACTTCGCCGTGTTTGGCGACGCGCGCTTTGGATTTGACCTGTTTATCCGACATGGAAAATCTCCATGCCGCAGGACGGTAAAGCGCGGGAAAGAAAAGATGCGGAAAAAAGCAAGAATGCGCGAAAAGCGCGGACGGAATTTAGCCTAGGCTGGCTGGCTG
>CAUSAG010000027.1:0-26100 GCA_963529665.1 uncultured Kingella sp. | reverse complement strand
CCCACGCCCACCTGCAAGGCAAAGGACTGCTCGCCACCGAAGGCATCACCACCCTCCCCTTTTCAGGCTGCCTACTGCCCGCGCTCACCAGCCATTATTACGAATTCGCCGACGAAGCCGACAACATCCACCCCCTACACCAACTGCAACACGGCGCGCGCTACCGCCTACTGCTCACCACCCAAGGCGGACTCTATCGCTACGACACCCAAGACTGGCTGCTCGCCCAGCCCTCGCCCTATGCCAACATTCCCAGCCTGCACTTTATCGGGCGCAGCAGCCTGAACAGCGATCTCGTTGGCGAAAAACTCAACGAAGCCTTCGTTGCCAACGCCATCGCCCAAACTCCACTTTCAGGCTGCCTATTTTTGCAAGGCACAAGCACGCCGCAACCGCACTACATCCTATGGCACGAAACTAACAACGCCCCATCCGCCGCCGCGCTCGCCCAGCTCAACAGCGCCCTCTGCGCCAACCCCCAATACCACTACGCCCAACAAATCGGACAACTCGGCGCACTCACCGCCCGCCCCCATCTCAACCTGCTTGCCTACGCCAGCCAACACGCCCGCAGCCGTATCATCAGCACGCAAAAAATCCCCTTGCTGCTGCCGCCCATTGCATAGGCAGCCTGAAAACCATGTCGCCCTGCTTTTCAGGCTGCCCCTGCATTCGCCATTTCACACGTTGCGCCGCGTACCACGCTTGCGTTGCCCAACCTTTTTCAGGCTGTCTACTGCCACCGCCTAATCCCACCGTTTTCAGGCTGCTGCAACTTAGCCCACGCCAAAGGCAGCCTGAAACCCTGTCGCCCCACTTTTCAGGCTGCCCATATCCCCGCCCACACCGCCGTAAACAAAATAAATCCCCCTATATCGCAAAGGCAGCCTGAAAAACCCGCGCAATCCAGTTAAAATACGCCCCTATGTTTTCAGGCTGCCCATCCACACAAGGCAGCCTGAAAGCAAGTTCACAAACTTCAACCCCCATTGTTTCCCCAACCCACAACCGCGCCGCCCCAAGGCAGCCTGAAAAGCATTACCCATGTCCACCACCACACACAAAACCCCACTGCTAGACAAACTCCTAGACCGCAACCTACTCAAACGCGGCGAAACCTACGACAAAACCTTCGTATGGCTACTGCTATGCCTGCTGTGTTTCGGCTTAGTCATGGTGTATTCCGCATCAGGCGCGCAAGCAGGGCTACACCATTATGAAAACCGCGCCTTCTTCCTCATCAAACAAACCCAATTTGCCCTGCTCGGGCTGGCAATTTCGTTTGGCTTAATGCGCGTGCCGATGTGGCGCTGGCAACGCTGGACAACCTATCTGCTGCTGCTCACGCTGTTTATCATGATATTCGTGCCGTTTACTGGCGAAGTGGTCAACGGCGCGCGCCGCTGGTTAGCCACGCCATTTGGCTTCAAAATGCAGCCGAGCGAATTGTTTAAATTCATCACCATCATGTATATGGCGAGCTTTTTCAAACGCCGCGTGGACGTGCTACACGACTTTCGTCGCGTGTTAATGGTTGGCATCCCCATCGCCGCAGGCATCACGCTGGTTGCGCTCACGCGCGATTTGGGCTCGGCAATGGTGATTGTCGCCATCTTCCTATGCTTGCTGTATCTTGCCAGCATCCCGATGAAATGGTTTTGGGGCGCGGTTGCCGTAACCATCGCCGCCACCGTGTTGATGATTATCACGTCCGAATTTCGCATGCGCCGCATGGAAGTGATGTGGCAGCCGTGGAAAGACCCCACAGGCACAGGCTATCAAGGCTTAGGCTCGCTGCTTTCCATGAACCAAGGCGATTTATTTGGCACAGGCTTGGGCAACGCCATCATGAAACGCGGCTTTCTGCCCGAAGCCCACACCGACTTCATCCTTGCCGTTATCGGCGAAGAGCTTGGCTTAATCGCCGTTGCCGCACTGGCTTTTGTGTATCTCTGGATTATTTGGCGCGCCTTTTCCATCGGCAAACAAGCCCGCGATTTGGATTTGCATTTCAATTCATTTATCGCCACAGGCGTAGGCGTGTGGGTGGCGGCGCAAAGTTTTGTGAACATCGGCGTCAACATCAGCCTGCTGCCCAACAAAGGGCTCACCCTGCCGCTGGTTTCCTATGGCGGCTCATCGCTGGTGATTATGCTGATTGCCTTTACCATGCTCTTGCGCGTGGATTATGAAAACCGCCTTTCCCTGCGCGGCTATTCCGTCTCCGACCCGCGCGAGCGCAACGCCAAACCCAGCAAAAAGCAGCCTGAAAACGCATAATGCCCAAGCAGCAAAAGGCAGCCTGAAAAATATTTAGCATCACACAAGCATCGCTTTATATAAGCAAAAACAATTTTCAGGCTGCCCATCGCTCCCATTTAATAAACAGTCCAACCAGAAAGCCCAACCATGACTCCCAAAACCATCCTCCTGATGGCAGGCGGCACAGGCGGACACATCTTCCCCGCCCTCGCCGTTGCCCAATCCCTGCAACAACAAGGACACCGTGTCATCTGGCTCGGCAGCCACGACAGCATGGAACAACGCCTCGTGCCGCAGCACAACATCCCGCTGGAACTCATCGCCATGAAAGGCGTGCGCGGCAAAGGGCTGCTGCGCAAACTCGCCCTGCCCTTTATGCTGTTTAACTGCGTTCAGGCTGCCAAAGCCATCATCCGCAAGCACAACATCAGCGCCGTTATCGGCTTTGGTGGCTTTGTTACCTTCCCCGGTGGGCTTGCCGCCAAGCTGCTAGGCGTGCCCATTTTTGTACACGAGCAAAACGCCGTGGCGGGCATGGCAAACAAACGGCTCGCCCAATGGGCAAAGCGCGTGTTGTATGCCTTCCCCCAAGCCTTCCCGCAATACCCCGATGGACTGGTGGGCAACCCCGTTCGCGCCGACATCGCCGCCCTACCCGCGCCCGAAAGCCGCTTTGCCGAACGCCAAGGCAGCTTGAAAATCGCCATTGTGGGCGGCAGCTTGGGCGCGCAAGTGCTCAACGAAACCGTGCCCGCCGCGCTTGCCCAATTGCCCGCCGAGCAACGCCCCAGCATCGTCCACCAATCAGGGCGCGGCAATTTAGACGCGCTCAAAAACGCCTATCAACAAGCAGGCGTGGAAGCCGAATGCATTGAATTTGTGGACGACATGGTTTCCGTGTACCGCGAAGCCGATGTGCTGATTTGCCGCGCAGGCGCGCTCACCATCGCCGAGCTTACCGCCGCAGGCGTGGGCGCATTGCTCGTGCCCTTCCCACACGCCGTGGACGACCACCAAACTGCCAACGCCCGCTATATGGTTGCCGCCGAAGCAGGCTTGCTGCTGCCGCAATCGCAGCTCACCGCGCAAAATCTCGCCCAAATCATCAGCGGTTTAACGCGCGAACAATGCCTTGCATGGGCAAAAAACGCCCGCACGCTTGCCATGCCGCACAGCGCGGATAAAGTAGCGCAAATCGTGCTGGACACCATTAGCGCGCCATAAACCCGCGCACAACAATAGGCAGCCTTGCTCCTTTGCCCCAATCTTTGATTTGGGTATCAGTAAGCATCTAAATCTTTGATTTAACCATGCGAACTGATGCAAAGCCAAAGGGGTATATCGCAGCGCAACGCGCAAGATTGAAAACCAACTCTCCACCCTTTTTCAGGCTGCCTAATTCGCAAATCCCCCATCCAAAAAGGAATTGATATGGAAAACACCGCCCCCCTTCTCGCCTCTGTCGATTTAGGCTCCAACAGCTTTCGCCTGCAAATCTGCCAAAACAATAACGGGCAGCCGCAAGTGGTAGAAAACATCAAACAAATGGTGCGCCTCGCAGGCGGGCTGGATGCCAACAAAAACCTAGACGAAAGCAGCCAAGAGCGCGCCCTTGCCTGCCTTGCCCAATTTGGCGAACGGCTGCGCGGCTTTGCGCCCGAGCAAGTGCGCGCGGTGGCAACCAACACCTTCCGCGTGGCCAAAAACATCGCCCAATTTCTGCCCAAAGCCGAAGCCGCGTTGGGCTTTCCGATTGAAGTCATCGCAGGGCGCGAAGAAGCGCGGCTGATTTACACTGGCGTGATCCACACCTATCCCAACAACGGGCAAAAACTGCTGGTGATTGACATCGGCGGTGGCTCAACCGAATTCATTCTTGGCAGCGATTTGCAGCCCACCCACACCGAAAGCCTGCCGCTGGGCTGCGTAACCTATTCGCTGCGCTTTTTCCAAAACAAAATCAGTCAAAAAGATTTTCAGGCTGCCATCAACGCCGCGCGTGGCGAAATCCAGCGCATCAGCAAAATCTACAAACAACAAGGCTGGGACATCGCGCTAGGCACATCAGGCAGCGCCAAATCCATCGCCACCGTCATCGCCGCACAAGGCATGGGCGAGCGCATCACGCTGGATGCCATGCGCGTGTTGGCAAACAAAATTGCCGATGCGGGCAGCGTGAAAAAAGCCAAGCTAGATGGCATTAAGCCCGAGCGCGTGGAAGTGTTTGCGGGCGGGCTGGCGGTGATGATGGCGGCGTTTGAAGAGTTGGACATCGCAGGCATGGCGTTCAACGAAGCGGGCTTGCGCGATGGCGTGTTTTTTGACACCGTGGGGCGCAATGTAAACGAAGACTTGCGCGAACAAACCGTGCGCCAGTTCCAAGAGCGTTACCACGTCAGCACCAACCAAGCGCAGCGCGTGTCGCAGCTTGCCTTGCAGTTTTTGCGCAACTTAGCACAAACCGCCACCGTGCAAGATCTGGATTATTGGTCAAACTATGTGCGCTGGGCGGCGCAGTTGCACGAAGTGGGCGTGGATATTGCCCACACCGCTTATCACAAGCATTCTGCTTATGTGTTGGCAAACGCCGATATGTCGGGCTTTTCGCGCCAAGAGCAAGAATTGCTGTCCATGCTCACGCTGGGGCAGCGCGGCGATTTGAAAAAAATGGGCGACACGCTCAGCCGCAACGACACCATGCGCTGGCACGCCGTGCTTGCCTTGCGCCTTGCCGTGTTGTTTTGTCGCGCCCGCTTGCCGTTGCAGCTGCCGCAAGGTTTGTCGCTGCAATACGACAAGCCCGCCAACCGCTACACGCTCAAAGCCCCACAAGCATGGCTCAACAACAATCCGCTCACCTATGCCGCGCTGCAAGAAGAAGCCGAGCAATGGCAAAAAATTGAGCATCAATTCAACGTGGTTGCCCAATAATGCCTCGCTTGCGCCACGCCATTTATCGCCGCATCCAGCATCAATGGGCAAAGCATTATTTCCCCAACGCCACCCTGCCCGCGCACGATGTCGCCTGCCCCGAATGTGGCTTGCACACCCATCTGCCCAAGCTGCGGCAAGGGCAGCGCATTGAATGCCCGCGTTGCCATCATCATTTGGTGAGCATTGAGCCTGAGCCTTATCCCATCGTGCTGGCTTGCGCCATCGCCGCGCTGATTTTGATGGTGCTGGTATATAGCCAGTCTTTTGTGCGCGTGATGATGACGGGGATGTATGCCAACTTAACGCTGCCTGAAATGATGATAACGCTGCTTGGCAGCGGCAGATGGAGCTTTCTCGGCATCGTGCTCACCTTGCTCACCTTTGGCACGCCCGTGGTGTTTTTGCTGTCGTGTATTTATGTTTACAGCGCGTTGATTTTTGAACGCAACGTGCGTTATCTACTCGGCGCGGCTCGCCTGCTCACCCGTTTGCAAGAATGGATTATGGTGGATGTGTTTTTTGTTTCCATGCTGGTGGCGTATATCAAGCTCAGCGCCGTGGCATCGGTGAAATTTGGCAGCGCGTTTTGGCTGATGCCTGTGCTGGCTTTGCTGCTGTTGCGCACCGCCGTTGCCACGCCGAGCCATTGGGTGTATTACCAAATCCGCCGCGCCAAGCATCAAGCCTTTTTTCAGGCTGCCCCCGATACCCTGTGCTGCAAACGCTGCCTGTTTTACCGCCCTGCCAGCGAAACATTTTGTGGCGTGTGTGGCTCGGAGCTGTTCCACCGCCGCCCCAGCAGCCTGAAAGTATCCGCCTGCTTTTTGCTCGCCGCCATGATTTTGTATCTGCCCGCCAACTTGCTCACCATTATGATTTCCACCAACCCCGTGGAAAAAGAAATCAGCACCATCATGAGCGGCATTATTTTTATGTGGAACAATGGCGACCGCTTTATCGCCAGCGTAATCTTCAGCGCCAGCATCGCCGTGCCCACGCTCAAAATCATCTCCATGCTGATGCTGCTTTACAGCGCCGCCGTGCGCCCCTTGCTGCCCATCCATGCGCTTTCCGTGCAATACCGCATCACCGAGCGCGTTGGGCGCTGGTCTATGATAGACATCTTCGTCATCATCATTATGATGAGCATCTTCCACACCAACATCGCCCGCGTAACCCCTGGTCCCGCCGCCATTTATTTCTGCTTGGTGGTTATTCTCACCATGCTATCGGCGCATTTTTTTGACGTGCGGATCTTGTGGGACAAAGCAGGCGAAAACAGCCCCGATAGGCAGCCTGAAAACGCATTAGCCGAAGCATCCATACCAAGCGACAACAATGGCAGCAACGAAAGCCCAATAAGGCAGCCTGAAACGCCATAGCTTGCTATAATTCGCCCTTTTTCAGGCAGCCTGAAAACTCCTTAACCCATTAAATCAGAAAGACAAAAACATGACCTGGGAAACCGTAATCGGATTGGAAATCCACGTCCAACTCAATACCAAATCCAAAATTTTCAGCGGCGCGAGTACCGCCTTCGGCGCAGAACCGAACGCGCATGCTAGCGTGGTGGAATGCGCGCTGCCCGGCACGCTGCCGGTGATGAACCGCGAAGTGGTGGAAAAAGCGATTAAGCTCGGCTTGGCGCTGAATGCCCAAATCAACCAGAAAAACGTGTTTGATCGCAAGAACTATTTCTATCCCGACCTGCCCAAAGGCTACCAAATCAGCCAGTTGGACCTGCCGATTGTGGAGCACGGCAAGCTGGAAATCGTGATCGGCGACGACGTCAAAACCATCAACGTAACCCGCGCCCATATGGAAGAAGACGCGGGCAAATCGGTGCATGAAGGCTTGAACGGCGCCACCGGCATCGACCTGAACCGCGCCGGCACGCCGCTGCTGGAAGTAGTGTCCGAACCCGAAATGCGCTCCGCTGCCGAAGCAGTTGCCTATGCCAAAGCCCTGCACGGCTTGGTAACGTGGCTGGACATCTGCGACGGCAATATGGCCGAAGGCTCGTTCCGCGTGGATGCCAACGTCTCCGTGCGCCCCAAAGGGCAGGCGGAGTTTGGTACACGGCGTGAAATCAAAAACTTAAACTCCTTCCGCTTTTTGGAGCAGGCGATTAACTACGAAGTGGAAGCGCAAATTGAGCTATTGGAAGACGGCGGCAAGGTTCAGCAGGCGACCATGCTGTTTGACCCCGAAAAAGGCGAAACCCGCGTGATGCGCCTGAAAGAAGACGCGCACGACTACCGCTATTTCCCCGACCCCGACCTGCTGCCCGTCATCATTTCCGATGCACAGCTGCAAGCCGCCCGCAGCGAAATGCCAGAGCTGCCCAAAGAAATGGCGGCGCGTTTTGTCAGCGAGTTCGGCGTAAGCGAATACGACGCGCGCCTGCTCACCGCCGGCCGCGTTCAGGCTGCCTATTTCAGCGAAGCCGCCCAAGCAAGCGGGCAGGGCAAGCTGGTTGCCAACTGGATGAACGGCGAATTGGCGGCGACGCTGAACCGCGAAGGCTTGGAGCTGGCGCAAAGCCCGATTACGGCGGTGCGTCTGGCATCACTGGTGGGCAAAATCGCCGACGGCACATTGAGCAGCAAGCTGGCGAAAAAAGCCTTTGAAGCGATGTGGGCGGAACCCGAAGCCACCATCGAACAAATCATTGAGAAACACGGCTTGGTACAAATCACCGACAGCGGCGCGATTGAAGCGATGGTGGATGAAGTGCTCGCCAACAATGCCAAAGCCGTGGAGCAGTTTAAAGCGGGCAACGAAAAAGCCCTCAACGCGATTGTGGGGCAGGTGATGAAAGCCAGCAAAGGCAAAGCCAACCCCGCGCAGGTACAGAAGTTGGTGAAAGCCAAGCTGGGCTGATGCCGCGCAATGGATTTTCAGGCTGCCTATTCAGATAAGGCAGCCTGAAAACGCAAAGGCAGCCTGAAAACACCCAATCCCTTTTCAGGCTGCCTTTACACAACAATTGGACACACCATGAATATCAGCTTTTCATGCAACATAGCAAGCAGCGGCGAGCACAATTTTGTCCGCCTGTCTTTGCGCATCGGCGATACCGTGCTGGGCGAAGGCTGGGAAACTTTGGGCTTAACCACCGCCGCCCTACAAGCAGTGCTGACAAACCTAAACACGCTGCACACCGCCCCCCGCACCACGCCGCTGCGCGACATCCATCCCGCCCAAGCCGAAGCATACGTTTTTACCCAACACAACGCCCTGCCCTGCGGCTCATCCGCCTTTGACGGCGACCGCCTGCTGCTGTTCAAATCCGAACACCGCAAAAATCCGCACAACCACCGCTACACCGCCCTCTGCCAAGCATACGGGCAACAGGCGTTAGTCATCCCCGATTTCCCGTTTGCCGACTACCAACGCCTGATACGCAACCTAACCCACCGCCTGCTCGGCATCCAGCAGCCGCTGGGCGGTAGTTTGACGATTTATCCGTGCGGCTCATCCCCGCAATAGGCAGCCTGAAAAGATGTAAAACCATTTTCAGGCTGCCTTAATCTCAACTGTTTATCCACTCCCTCAAACCCAGAAAGCGAGCCACCCCATGAACCTGCAATCCCCCACCCTGTGCCGCGTCCGCGCCATTACCGCCTTTGCCACGCTCACTCCCGACGCGCAAAGCTGGCAGAGCGTGCTGGCAGATGCCAAGCAACAATGCGACCGCCTCGCCGCCGCCTTCGCACAAGCAGGCTACACCGTCCAATCCGTGCGCATTGTCGCCAACCCCTTCGGCGAATATTTGGACACCGCCAGCCCCGAATCTGCCAAACAAGGCTTAGCACGCATCCGCGACATTCTCGGCAGTCTCAACCAAAACGGGCTGCGCATCCGCTTTGCCATCGGCGAAGCCCGCAGCGCCGCCGAAATCGCCCTGCTGCCCGAGCTTATCCGCGACTACGGCGACCTTGCCAACGCCTGCGTCAACATCGCCGCCGACGAAAACGGGCTGCCCGACAGCGCACAAATAGAGCATTGCACCGCCGCCGTGCAACAAATCGCCCGCATCACCCCGCGCGGCGAAGGCAACTTCAACTTCACCGTCAATTTCAACTGCGCCCCGCTGATTCCCTATTTCCCCGCCGGCTACCACCGTGGCGCAGACGGCGACTGCATCGTCGTCGGACTGGAAACCCCCGACCTGCTCGCCGCCGCTATCCGCAGCATCGCCGCGTCGCCCGCCAACCAGTCCGCCTTTTTTCAGGCTGCCTACGCCGCCATGCGCCAAGCCCTGCAATACCACGCCGACGCCGTGCAAGCCATTATCGCCGCCACCCCGCTGGACGGCGGCTGGCACTATGCGGGCATGGACACCTCCGCCGCCCCCTCCAAAAACTGCACCTCCATGGCAGAAATCTACCGCCTGCTGCGCGTGCCGCATTTCGGCGCGGCAGGCAGCATCGAAGCCTCCGCCCTGCTCACCCGCGTATTCAAAACGCTGGAAAACGTCCGCGCCGTCGGCTTCTCGGGGCTGATGCTCGCCGTAACCGAAGACAGCGGCCTCGCCCAAGCCAGCCAAATCCCCAGCTTTGACCTGCGCGCCCTGCTCACATACAGCAGCGTCTGCGGCATCGGGCTGGATACCGTTCCCATCCCCGGCGACACTCCCGCGCACAAAATCCACGCCCTGATGCGCGACACCGCCGCCATGGCGTTCCGCCTGAACAAACCACTCACCGTGCGCCTGTTCCCCGTGCCCAACCTGAAAGTCGGCGACATCACGCAGTTTGAAAGCAGCGATTTGTGCAACTGCGCCGTACTGGCGGTGGATTAGGTGGCCTGAAAAGCGGTTTGCCGTTTTCAGGCTGCCTTTGCTGACACAGGCGGGGCGCAATGGGTAACGGTTTACTAATTAACCCCAAAAGGCAGCCTGAAAGCCGTTTACCCTTTTCAGGCTGCCCAATCCCCCAAAGCAGCCTGAAAAACTCAGACCTGAATAACCATCTCCCTTTTCAACCACTCAACACAAGGATATTTCCATGCGAAACGACGACAACTACTACGGCTACAACAACGACTACGACAGCGGCATGCTGTATCTCATGGAACAACCCGCACTGCGCCCGATAAGCGATACGCTGGTGCTGCTGAAACACGCGCTGCTCATGCTCGGCGGCAAGCTGCTGCAATGGATTTTAGCGATGGTGTTGATGCTTGCCAGCATTATGGCGATTGGTTTCGTGCTGACGCTTGGCTTGGAAGCATTGGGGGTTGCCGAAGCGTTTCGCCAAAGGGAAATGTGGGCGTTGGCGCTTGGTATGCTGCCGTTGGTTTTTTCCGCAGGCTTCGTATCCATCGCGGCAGGCGTAGCGGAAGAGGGCGAATTCGTGTTCAGCCGCCTGTTCGCAGGCTTTGGTGAGCAATTTGGGCAGCTGGTTAAACTGTTGCTGTTTTGGCTGCTGGCGTCGTTTGCGCTGGGCATGCTGCTGGGCATTGCCAAGCTGGGCAATTCGCCGTGGGTTCTCTTGCCTGTGGTGGTGATGTTTTTGCTATGCAATTGGATGGTGCTGCCCTTGATTATGCTGCAAGGCGTGTCGCCCTTGGATGCCATTTGGATGAGTCTTGTGGGCAGCCTGAAAAATATTGTGCCGCTGGCAGGCTTTGTGGTGGCGATACTCACGGTTGTGTTTGGCATTTGGCTGGCGGCAATCAAGGTCTTCGCTTCGTTGGCGCAACATGGGTTTAGTTTTACCTTTTTGCTGCTGTTGCTGATTTTTTATACCGCGCTGTTCACCGTATTCCCCATTATCAGCTATGTGTCGTACCGCAATATTTGGACCAGCGCGCTGCTAAAATAGGCAGCCTGAAATGCCGTTTCGCACCCAAAAAAAAACCAGCCCACGCGTTGAGCAACATCTCACGCGTGGGCTGTTTTGTGTTTCTTGCTAAAGGTTTAACGTTTTTCAGGCTGCATCATGCAACACCGCCGCAATCAACTCTTGCGCGCCATCATCCGCCAATTTCTTCGCCACTGCGCGTCCAAGCGCATCGGCGTATTCGGCAGGCGCTTGCGCTTGCGCGGTCAAAATAACCGAGCCATCGGGATGCCCCACCAAGCCGTTAAGCGTGAGCAAGCCGTGTTCATCGGCGGTGCAATACGCCGCCAGCGGCACTTGACAACTGCCGCCCAGCGCACGCGCCAACGCACGTTCCGCGGTTACGCAAGCAGCGGTTTTCGGATGATTGAGCGGCAGCAACACTTCTATTAAATCGGTACGATGGGCGGCGATTTCTATGCCCAACGCGCCCTGCCCCGCAGCGGGCAAACTATCAGCAGGCGAAAGCGTGCTGCGAATGCGCTCGTGCAGCCCCAGTCGTTCCAGTCCTGCCGCCGCCAGAATAATCGCGTCGTAATCGCCGTTATCCAGCTTGCCAAGGCGGGTTTGCACATTGCCGCGCAAGGGGCGAATCTCCAAATGTGGGAAACGGGCACGCAGCTGGGCTTCGCGGCGCAAGCTGGATGTGCCAACAATCGCGCCATGCGGTAAATCTTCCAAGCGCTCGTATTGATTGGCAACAAAGGCATCCAGCGGATTAGCGCGCTCGCCTATCGCCGCCAGCGCAAAGCCTTGCGGCAAATCCATCGGCACATCTTTAATAGAATGCACCGCCAAATCGGCGCGATTTTCTTGCAGCGCGGTTTCCAATTCTTTAATAAACAAACCCTTGCCGCCAATTTTAGACAGCGTTTTATCCAAAATTTGATCGCCTTGCGTGGTCATGCCGAGAATGTTGATTTGGCATTGCGGATACAGGTTTTGCAACTGGGCTTGAATATGGCGCGCCTGCCACATGGCAAGGGCGCTTTCGCGGCTGGCGATGGTGAGCGTTTTAGGATGGGGCATGATATTTTGCAGATGAAATCGGCAGCCTGAAAATGGTTTTGGCTTGGCAAAAGCGCGAAAAGCCACTTTCAGGCTGCCTTAGGTTGAAAAATTAAGATAAGCCGTTTTTGCTTTTCAGGCTGCCTATGTAGGGGTAATCGGGATTTTGTTGGCAACAGGGCGCAAAATTTCGCGCGTGGGCGTGTTCACCAAATCCGCCAGCGTGTAGCCATCCAAATGATTGATAAACGCGGTTAAGCCGCTGTTTAAAATTTGGCTTAATCGGCAAGCGGGGGTAATCAGGCATTGGTTGTTGTCGCCAAAGCATTCGGCAAGCTGCAACGGCTCGGTTACGCGCACCACCATGCCCACGCGGATTTCTTCGGGCGGCTTGGCGAGTTTTAAGCCGCCGCCTTTGCCGCGAATGCTGGTTAAAAAACCGCCTTTTACCAGCGCGGTTACCACTTTCATTAAATGGCTTTTGGAAATGTTGTAGGTTTCGGCGATGGTGGCGATGTTTACTAGGCTTTCATCGTTTACCGCGGCGTAAATCAGCACACGCAAGGCGTAGTCGGTTTGTTGGGTTAAATACATGTTTTTATTTTGTTGCAGGGTTGGGGGTAAAGTTTCATAATACGCGCATCTTTTTGCCAAATTTTACAACAACACAAAAAAATAGAAAGCACAAATCATGAAACGCCATTCTACCTTAATTCAACTATCACATGAACATCATCACACGCTGGCGCTTTGCCTGCGCATTTTGCGCGCGCCCGAGCAAAATCATCAAAAAGACATCACCGAGCATTATATTGATTTAGAACAACATTTTATCCACGAAGAAACGCTGTTCGCGCCTTTGTGGGACAAACTGAACCGCGCCGATTTGCGCCAGCGCTTTGAATACGACCACGCCGAATTGCGCCGATTATTTCGCGAAGCGCAGTTTGACCACGCCGAATGGAACACCACCTTCGCCACACTGTTGCGCGATCATGCGCGATTTGAAGAACGAGAGCTGTTCCCCGCGCTGGAACAAAACGCCTTGCCGCCAGAATGATTTTCAGGCTACCTATGGCGGCGCATCTTACAATGCAGCGCTGTTTGCACAACATAAAAACTATTCGCAACACAATCAGGCAGCCTGAAAACCCAAAATCCCCCCTTATTTTTAATAACAAACCACCCAAGGACACCCACCATGAGCTTAGAAACCATCGCCGAACCCACTCCCCCTAAAATCCCCAAAACCACGCTTTCCTATCTCAACCCCAGCCATCCCGTGTGGGCAATGGCATTTCGCCCGCTTTATTTGCTCACCGCGTTGTATGCCGTTATTTCCATTGTGCTGTGGGGCTTTGGCTACGCAGGCACGCACGCCATGCCTGCCTTTTTGTGGCACGCGCACGAAATGGTGTGGGGCTATGGCGGCGCGGTTGTGGTTGCCTTTTTGCTCACCGCAGGCGCAACGTGGACGGGACAACCGCCCGTGCGCGGCAAATTTTTGATGGCGATTGTGGGCTGCTACATCGCCGCTCGTCTCACCGCCTTTTTGCCTTGGGGCTGGCTCACAGGGCTTTTTGGCACGGCGTTTTACTGGCTCGCCAGCTATGGCATGGGCGAAGCCGTGTGGGTGAGCCGCAATCAGCGTAACTACATCGCCGTTGCCGCGCTGTTTTTGCTCGGATGCAGCCATTTGGCGTTTCACATCGCGCAGGGCAGCAATCCTTCCGCGCTCACCAACGGCTTGTTGGCAGGCTTGATTCTCGTTGCGGGCTTTATCGGCTTGGTGGGCGGGCGCATCATCCCCTTTTTCACCAGCACACGGCTCAACACGCCCCGCGTGAACAGCCCACAATGGGCAATGGTTGGCTCGCTGGTTGCGCCGATGGCCGCCGCCGCCTTGATGATGACGCAAACCGCCGTTGCGCTCGCGTTTTACTTTTTGCTGTTCGCGGGCATCATGGGCTGCGTACAAAGCAAGCGCTGGTTTCACAAAGACATTCTCGGCGAGCCGATGCTGTGGACGCTGCATTTGGGCTACGCGTTTACATCCATCGGGCTGGTGGTGCTCGCGCTGGGCTTTATTAGCCCCAAACTCACCAGCTTGGGCACGCACCTAATCGCCGTGGGCGGCATCGGCTTGCTCACATTAAGCATGATGACACGCACCGCGCTGGGGCACACAGGGCGCACCATCTACCCCGTGCCCAAATATCTGCCCTATGCCTTTTGGCTGATGATTGCCGCCACCATCATGCGCGTTGTCGCCGCGTTTGTGCTGCTGCTCGCTCCAAGCTGGTATCAACACGCCCTTGCCTGCGCTTCGCTGCTGTTTGCCGCATCGTTGGCGATTTATTTCGTGCGCTATTATCCGTGGCTCACCCAGCCGCGCATTGACGGCAAAGCAGGATAATCGAGCAAGCAAAGGCAGCCTGAAACATTGAATAAACGGTTTTCAGGCTGCCTTTTCCCATCCACCCCAAGGCAGCCTGAAACGACGTTTGCAAATTTCTGCGAAGCTAAAACCGCAACGCATCGCCATTTTCAGGCTGCCACAACCCACCGAGTAAACCATTATGACCACACTCACCATCGCCGCCATCCAGCTCACCAGCACGCCGCGCATTGCCGACAACATTGCCACCATGCAAAAACTCGTTGCCCAAGCCGCCGCACAAGGTGCAGATTGGGTGCTGCTGCCCGAATACTGGGCGATTATGGGGCTGCGCGATGCCGACAAACTCGCCCACGCCGAACCCTACGGCGCAGGCATCTTGCAAACCGCGCTCGCCCAAGCCGCCCAGCAGCATCAAATCCACCTATTCGGCGGCACCATTCCGCTTGCCAGCAACACGCCGAGCAAAGTGTGCAACAGCCTGCTGGTGTACAGCCCCAGCGGCGAATGCCTATCGCGCTACGACAAAATCCACCTGTTCAACTATCAAGCCGAAAGCGAACGCTATTGCGAAAGCGACACGCTAGTAGCAGGCAAAGCCATCCCCCAGCTTGCCATCAACGGCTGGCGCATCGCGCAAGGCATTTGCTACGACTTGCGCTTTCCCGAGCTATTTCGCGCCCAATCGCCTGCCGACATCATCATGCTGCCCGCCGCCTTCACCCACACCACAGGCCAAGCCCATTGGGAAATGCTGCTGCGCGCCCGCGCCGTGGAAAACCAATGCTACCTTGTCGCCGCCGCGCAAACAGGCATGCATGAAAACGGTCGCCGCACCTTTGGGCACAGCATGATTATTGACCCGTGGGGCGACATCATCGCCATGCAGCCTGAAAACGAAGGCATCGCCATCGCCACGATTGATAGCGAGCGCCTGCGCGAAATCCGCACCCGCTTGCCTGCGTTGCAGCATCGCGTGTTGTGAGCGATAAAGGCTTTTCAGGCTGCCTTAGTTGATTGCGCTAAGGCAGCCTGAAAGTTTTTAGGGCAATAGGATTTGGATTGATAAAACGTGTGTTGATTGATTTCAGGCTGCCGTATCTTAAAATTTTAGGCAGCCTGAAAACGCAAAACCGTTGAGTAATAAGCCAAACGGTTTTTGCTGGATGGATTAGATTTTCAGGCTGCCCCAATGTAATCACATCAAGGCAGCCTGAAATTTATCTTAGCGCGGTAGGCGAGTTCATCAAAAAATCATGCGCAGCGCCAAAAAGCAGCTCACCGACAACATCGCCGCCGCAGGCAAAGTAATCACCCACGCCAAGCCAATCGGCTTCATCATTTTCCAGTTGGCATTGCGGTTCACCATGCCGATGCCCAAAATCGCGCCCACCAAAATATGCGTGCTGGACACAGGCAAGCCCAGCGCGGAAGCCGCCATCACCACCGAAGCGGCGGATAGCTCGGCGGTGAAGCCTGATGATGGGTGCAGTTCCGCCAAATCTTTGCCCACGGTGTGAATCACTTCCTTGCCGATAAACCACAAGCCCACAATCAACGCCACGCCAAAGGTGAGCATCACAATCGGCTGCAATGGCGCAGACGCGTTCACATCATTAGCGCGCAGCACATCCAAAATTACGGCAAACGGTCCCAGCGCGTTGGAAATATCGTTCGCGCCGTGGCTAAACGCAAAGCCTGATGCGGTAAACACTTGCATCCACGAGAAAATTTTAAACGAAGATTTGTTGAGGTCTTTGCGTTTCAGGCTTTTGGCGTATAAAAAAGTCGCCGCCCAAATGCCCGCGCCCAGCATCAAAATCAAAAACATACTGGTCATCGGCGCGATACCCAGATGTAGGTTTTTCAAGCCTTTGAAAATCAACATGGACGAAATCAGCATACAGCCCAAGCCCGAAATGGCGGGAATCCAAGTATAAAACGCTTTGAATACATCAATCTGCTCTTTGCGCTGGTTGATTTCGTGCAAGCCTTTGTAGTAATTGGATTCCAGCTCGGCGGGGTCAAAATCGTCTTCGCCGTAAATTTGCGCGTCGCGTGCCATCGCGGTGGACACTTCGATTTTTTGTTGCTCATCCAGCGCGTCAAAGCGCAGGCGGTGTTGTTCTTTATAGGCTTTTTTCTCGGCTTTAATGGCTTTGAGTTCTGCGGCAACGGTGTCGTTGTAGTCCAACACGTTTTTCTTGATGATGGTGTACAGCGTGTAGGACACGATGCCGCCCAGCAGGGGCGAGAGCACCCAAGACATGGCAATTCTGGCGATTTCATGCCATTTCACCAGTGCAAACGGGCTGCCTTGCCCGTTAGATAGCTGCCAGCCCAGCAACACGGAGCTGCCCACAATACCGCCGATGATGGCGTGGGTGGTGGAAACGGGCAGCCCTTTTTTGGTGGCAAACAGCAGCCACAACGCGGCAGCCAGCAGCGCGGACATCATAATCAGGATTAAATCCAAAGGGCGCATCGGCAGCGTGTTCAAATCCACAATGCCTGTGCGGATGGTGTCGGTTACTTCGCCGCCGGCAATCACCGCGCCGCTCACTTCAAACACGGCGGCAATCAACAAGGCTTGCGGCACAGACAGCGTGCCCGCGCCCACGGATGTGCCAAACGAATTGGCAACGTCGTTACCGCCGATGTTAAACGCCATAAACACGCCAAACAGCGTTGCTAGCAAAAACAGGCTCACTTGGTTGTATTGCGTGTAGCCCAATCCCCAAAAGATAAAATAGCCGACCATACCAACGAGCAAGATGGCAAAGGCGGCGTTTACTTTGGGCATAGATTGTTGCTTGGATGCCTGCGGCATGATTTTCCCTTTGGTGGAACAAAACGGGCGCATTGTAACGCGAGATGAAGATTTTTGTGTGATAAACGTCAAAATATTGCGGGGTTGTGTGAAGCGCCATTTACAAAACTCGTTACAAAACTAGCCACAAAACGCGCCATCAAGGCAGCCTGAAAATAGGGATACGCCTGCTACTCTGCTACAATAGCGCGTTTTTGTATCACCCTCTTTTCAGGCTACCTATCTTTACATTTGCTGTTTACGCTTAATGTTTATGCTTAACACGGCAGCCTGAAAAACCATCACTCCCCATTTTCAGGCTGCCTTATGAAACACCCTAATCTCAATATCTCGCTCACGCTCTACACCCTGCTTATGCTGCTCATCCCCATCGGTTTTTGGGCAAACACCTACACATGGACGCTGGCGCAAAGCGCGCAAACACCCGATCTCAACCAATTTCTCATCCTGCTCACCACAACAGGCGGCAGCCAGCCCTATGCCATCGGCTTTGCCATTGTGTTCACACTCATCCTTGCCTATTTTGTGCGCCGACAATATCGTCCACTCACCGTGATTGCCGTATGCATCTGCGCCATCGTTGGCACGCAAGCCATCAAAACAGGCGCCAAAGCCATTTTCAAAGAACCGCGCCCCTATGTGGTGCAACTTGCCGAGCAAATACACATCAGCACCGCCGATTTCTACGCGCTCAAAAAACCGGAAAAACGCGAACTCATCGCCCACACACCGCATAATCCCGACGAGCAAATCCTGTCCGATTACCAACAGCACGAGCTGGGCTACTCTTTCCCATCAGGGCACACCACCTTCGCCGTGGCATGGCTGCTGCTGGTGGTCGGCTTCACACAAAACTGGCGCAAGGGAAGCCGCATCGCCGCCCGTTGCCTTGTCGCGCTTTGGGCTGCGAGCGTGTTATACAGCCGCGTGAAACTGGGCGCGCATTTCCCCGTTGATTTATTCGCCGCCACGCTGATGGTGTGGGTGTGCCACCTCGCCCTGTTCCGCTACATCCTGCCCTATTGGCACAACCGCTTTGGATTGCCCAAACACGCCTAAATCCATTTTCAGGCTGCCTGATGCTTTGCGCCAAAGGCAGCCTGAAAACCCAATCTGCTATAATTCACCCCCTTTTTTACCCGCAAGGACATCCCATGAATTTCGCCTTCTTTTTCGCAGGACAAGGCTCACAAAGCCTCAATATGATGAACGGCTTTGACGGCAGCGCCGAAGTAAAAGCCACGTTTAACGAAGCCTCCGCCGCGCTCAATCAAGACCTATGGGCAATGATGAACGGCGATGATGCCGACATCATCAGCCAAACCGTAAACACCCAGCCGCTGATGCTCACCGCAGGCGTGGCAACTTATCGCGCCTATCTCGCCGCAGGCGGCAAAGCGCCGAGCGTGGTGGCAGGGCACAGCTTGGGCGAATACACCGCCTTGGTTGCCGCAGGCAGCCTGAATTTTGCCGATGCCGTTAAATTGGTGCGCTTGCGTGCCGAACTGATGCAAAGCGCTGTGCCACAAGGCGTGGGCGCAATGGCAGCCATTTTGGGCTTGGAAGACGAGCAAGTGCGCCAAATCTGCGCCACTGCCGAGCAAGGCGATGTATGCGAAGCGGTGAATTTCAATTCTGTGGGACAAGTGGTGATTGCAGGCAACGCCGCCGCCGTAAAACGCGCCATGAACGCCGCCAAAGAAGCAGGCGCAAAACGTGCCTTGCCGCTGCCCGTATCCGTGCCATCGCATTGCCGCTTGATGAAGCCTGCCGCCGAAAAACTCGCCGTTGCCTTGCAAGATATTGCCTTGCAGCAGCCTGAAATCCGCGTGATTCACAACGCCGACGTCGCTTCGCACAACGATGTCGCCCAAATCAAAGATGCGCTGGTTCGCCAGCTATACAGCCCCGTGCGTTGGACAGAAACCGTGCAGCTTTTGGTGCGCGAAGGCATCACCCAATCTGCCGAATGCAGCCCAGGCAAAGTGTTAGCAGGGCTTGCCAAACGCGCCGATAAAAACATGGAATGCGCCGCGCTGGTGTCGCAACAAGCCGTGCAAGACTTTATCGCCGCCCATGCGTAAGCCAAAGGCAGCCTGAAAATGTCGTTTAAGCAACGCTTCAAACAATTCAAAGCCAATTGGCGCCATGCGCGGCTGCGGATGTGCAAAATGTGGCTAGACCGCGCACCCCAAGCCGCGCCCGCGCCCAATCCGCAAAACCTGCGCGCTGTTTTGTTTTTGCGCCAAGACGGCAAAATTGGCGATTACATCGTTAGCTCGTTTGCCTTTCGCGAAATCAAAAAAGCCAACCCCGCCATTCAAATCGGCGTGGTGTGCAGCGCGAAAAATCGGCAACTGTTTGAAAACAATCCGCATATTGATGCGTTGCACGAAGTTCAGCCCAAATCCACGCTCAGCTATTACCAAGTCGGCAAATCGCTGGCAGGGCAATACGACGCCGTGATAGACCCCACGCTGTCGCTGCGCCCGCGCGATTTGCTGCTGCTGCGCGCGCTCAACGCTCAGTATTACGTTGGGCTGGGCAAAGCCGATTATCAATTGTTTAACCACAACATCAGCAACACCCAACAACACTTCGCCGATGTGTACGCCCAAGCCCTGCAAGAGCTAGGCTTTGCCGACATCAACACCCAGCCCGAATTGCCCAGTAATCCCGCAGCCGAAGCTGCCGTGCAAACCTTCTTGCAGCAAAACAGCCTACAACACTACATCGCGCTCAACTTCTTCGGTGCAGCCAATTCACGCCGATTTAGCCTAGAAGCCATCGCCCAAACGCTGACCGCTTTTCAGGCTGCCTTTCCCGCGCAACGCTTTATCCTGCTCACCTATCCCGAGATCACTCCCAGCCTAGTTGCCCTTTGCCAACAACAGCCCAACACCACACTCTATGCCAACACCCAAACCATTCACGACAGCATCGCCCTAATCCGCCATGCCCAAGCTGTTTTAACGCCTGATACCGCCATCATCCACATCGCCGCCGCGTTAAACAAACCCATCATCGGGCTATACCGCCAAGACGCGCAAAACTACGCCAACTGGTATCCCAAAAGCGAAAACGCCCAAATCATCTGGTTTAACCAACACATCCAAGAAATCACCCCCGCGCAAATGATTGCCGCCTTGCAAAATATTATTCCCACACCCACACCCCCAAAGGCAGCCTGAAATCATGAATACACCCGCACAGCCCACCCTATTGCTCAGCATGATAAACGACGCAGGCATTGCCAAAATTGTCACCCAATGCCTCGCACACCACGGCTTCACCGTGATCGATCACTCGCTTGACACGCTCACCTTCCGCTATCCCAACCTATGGGCGCGGCTGCGCGTGCAAGCGCAAAAACTGCTCGGCAACAAGCACGCCAAACGCGACTACATCATCGCGCAAAAACAACAACAAATCGCCGCCACCCTAGCCCAACACCCCCACTACGACCACGCCCTATTCATCCGCTCCGACATCTACCCTGAACACTTCCTGCGCCAAGTCAAACAAAAAAGCCGCCAAATGGTGAACTACCAATGGGATGGCATGAGCCGCTTTGCCGCCGCCCAAAGCCAAATCGCCCTGTTTGACCGCTTCTACGCCTTTGACCCCAACGACATCGCGCAAAACCCGCAGCTTCTGCCCGCCACCAGCTTCTATTTTGACCACCTGCCCCCCGCGCCAACCAGCGACCCGCGCATTTACTTTCTCGGCGCACACCGCAGCGACCGCATCGCCCCCATCGTCTGCTTTTGCCAACACGCCGAGCAAGCAGGCTGGGCGCTCAACTTCCAAATCGCCCGCGACGGCGCGCACAACGTTGAACAACACTACCCCGTAAACAACATCCAGTTCCACAACGGCATCAGCTACCAACAAAACCTAGACTACGCCCGCAGCAGCCACATCCTCGCCGACTTCGTCATCAGCACCCACAAAGGGCTATCGCTGCGCACCTTTGAAGCCATCGGCTATCGCAAAAAACTCATCACCACCAACGCCGAAGTGCAAAAATACGATTTCTACCATCCCGATAACATCTTTATTTGGGACGGCGAAACCTTCAACGGCTTAGACGCATTTCTCGTTGCACCGTATCACGAAATAGCCCCCACCATCCGCGAAAAATATAGCTTTGGCAACTGGATACGCTATGTGCTGAATATTGAACCGCATCAGAAAATCAACCTGCCCCTGCCCTAAAAGGCAGCCTGAAAACAAGCAACGCGAGTTACTGCAAAACAAACTCCCCATTCCATCCACCTATCATGCGAAACAAAAAAACCGTCCTCCTCGCCATGCCCCCCATCTTCAACATCTACCAAGTCGTTGCCGAAAACCTACGCTACCACGGCTTTGAAGTCGTTGAATTTATCTACGAAGAACAAAAATTCGTCTATACCAGCCTTTGGCAACGGCTCAAAAAACTCTTCTATCGCAACCTACTGCGCCAACGTGAATACAAAAAAGAACAACTCTTCAAGCCCTATCTGCCCGAGTTCCAACAAAAACTTGACCGCATCCAAGGGCAAGCCGACTACTGCTTCATGATATGGCCGGGTGTATTCCCCAGCAGCTTCATGCAAACCCTGCGCGACAAAAGCCGCCTGATGGTGCATTACAACTGGGAAACCCTAGAATTCCTAGAACACGAATTCTACAAAATCCGCTATTTTGACAAATTCATGTTTTTTGACCCCTACGACATCGGCAAACGTCCCGAATACGCCGAAAAACTCGTGCCCATCACCAGCTTCTATTTTGACTGCCTGCCCGAAAGCAACGAAAACAACCACAGCCTTTTTTTCATCGGCACCCACCACAAAGAGCGCGTTGCCGACATCCGCGCCTTCTATCAAACCGCCAAGCAACTCGGGCTGCCGATTGACTTTCGCATCGCCGCCAAAAATTTAGACCAAGCCCGCGCCGAGCTAGGGCTAACTGATATACAATACTTCGCCTACCAAGACGCCCTGCCCTACCGCGAAAACCTATTGCTCACCCAAAAAGCAGGCGTATTGGTTGATTTTTTGAACACCAAACACTACGGACTATCGCTGCGCATCTTTGAAGCCATCGGCTTTGAAAAAAAGCTCATCACCACCAACCCTACCATCGTCCACTACGACTTCTACCACCCCGACAACATCCTTGTCTGGACAGGCGACAACCACGCAGAACTGATAACATTTCTAAAAAAGCCCTATTTCAGGCTGCCCGAACACATCAAACACAAATACAGTTTTGCCAACTGGATACGCTACGCCTTTGATATTGAACCCAACACACCAATAACCCTACCCAAACTCGTAAAAAAATGAGCACCTTATTTCTCGCCATGCCCACCACCAACGGCATCTACAAACTTATCGCCCAACACCTAAAAGCGCACGGCTTTACCGTGTGCGATTTAAGTTTCTCCGACAACAACGACATCTTTCGCCACCCCACACTAGCCGAAAAAATCCACATCAAATACCGCAAAAAAATCCTGCGCGACAAAGAAGCCAAACTCCACGTTATCAGTGCCAACAACCTCAAACAAATTGAACGCGACAAACAAGCCATCATCCAAGCCATCCAGCAAAACAGCGCAGACAACGCCCTTTTCATCCGCGGCGACATCTACGACGAAGACACGCTGCAACTGATTCGTAACAAAACCCGCGGCAAAATGATTAACTACCAATGGGATGGACTCAGCCGCTTTGGCGAAATTTTCAACAAACTGCATTGCTTTGACACCAACTACGTTTTTGACCCTGCCGATGTGGGCGAACAAAACGGTTTAACCACGCTGCCTGCCACCAATTTCTGGTTTGACAAAATGCCCAAAATCAGCGAAATCCAATCCGATGTTTATTTCACAGGCATTCACTGGCCGGGGCTAAACCGCAACAACGCTCTCGTGCGCTTTGCCCAATACGCCGAACAAAAAGGGCTAAAAACCGATTTTGCCATTTACCACATCCACGACGGCGGCGTGGCAGAACACAGCACGCTCTATCCTCATCCTTTCATCCACCCCATCCGCCAAAGCAAAGATTTCCGCGACAACCTGCTCGGCGCAATGCACAGCCGCATCCTGTTGGATTTCAAAAACCCAGACCACAAAGGCATGTCGTTTCGCCCATTTGAAGCGCTGGGCTACCGCAAAAAACTCATCACCACCAATCCCGAAACCGCCAAATACGACTTTTACCACCCCAGCAACATCTTTATTTGGGACGGCAAAACGCTGGATGGTTTAGACGAATTTATCGCCACGCCGTATCACGAAATAGACCCTGCCATCCGCGAAAAATACAGCTTTGGCAACTGGATACGCTATGTGCTGAACATTGAACCGCATCAAAAAATTGTGTTACCCAATCCCTAAATAGGCAGCCTGAAAACAAGCGCAGCGAGTTTCTACAAAGCTCACGCCTTGAATCCCTTTTTCAGGCTGCCCCTGTTTCCCCACTCAACCACAAGGACCTCCCATGACAACTCAATCACTCGCAGGAAAAATCGCTCTTGTAACAGGCGCAACGCGCGGCATCGGCGCGGCAATCGCCGACACGCTCGCCCAAGCAGGCGCAACCGTTATCGGCACGGCAACCAGCGAAAACGGTGCCAACGCCATCACCGAACGCCTTGCCCAATGGCACGGCACAGGGCGCACGCTCAACGCCGCCACGCCCAACAGCGTGGAAGAACTGATTGCCAGCGTGGAACAAGAATTTGGCAAGCTGGATATTTTGGTGAACAACGCAGGTATCACGCGCGATAACCTATTGATGCGCATGAAAGAAGAAGAATGGGACGAGATTATGAACGTGAACCTAAAATCCGTTTATCGCGCGTCCAAAGCCGTGTTGCGCGGCATGATGAAACAACGCGCGGGGCGCATCATCACCATCACATCCGTAGTTGGCACGATGGGCAACGCGGGGCAAACCAACTACGCCGCCGCCAAAGCCGCGCTGCAAGGGTTCAGCAAATCGCTGGCACGCGAAGTGGGCAGCCGCGGCATCACGGTGAACTGCGTTGCCCCTGGCTTTATTGACACCGATATGACCCGCGCCCTGCCCGAAGAAACGCGCAAGGCGTTTGAAGCGCAAACCGCGCTGGGCTGCTTTGGCACGCCGCAAGACATCGCCGATGCCGTGCTATTCTTGGCTTCCGACCAAGCGCGTTACATCACGGGGCAAACGCTGCATGTGAACGGCGGGATGCTGATGCCTTAATCTCGCCATGATTTGAGACAAAAAAGCTAATCATTGCCCCAGCGCATCGCTACAATGCCCACCGTTTTCAGGCTGCCTTTGGCTAACCCAATAGGCAGCCTGAAAATCCTATTCCCGCCATCTGCGCGGGTTTATCCCACTTTTTAACCGAAAGGAATTGTCATGAAAAAACTGCTCAACCTCGCGCTGATTGCCGCCGCCATCGCCGCGCCACTTGCCAGCCAAGCCGCGCCTGCCAAAAAAGCTGCCCACGCCAAAAAAGCCGCGCCGATGAAAAAAGCCGCTGCCGCCGCAACGGCTGCCACCGCCGCCCAAACCGCCACACAGCAGCCCGCCCGCGCCCAAGGCGTTTGGATTGACGTGCGCACGCCCGAAGAATTCAACGAAGGACATTTGCAAGGCGCGGTGAACGTGCCACACGATCAAATCGCCAGCCAAATTGCTCGCATCAGCCCCGATAAAAAAGCCCCTGTGAACTTGTATTGCCGCTCGGGCCGCCGCGCCGAAGCCGCGCTGGAAGAGTTGAAAAAACTGGGCTACACCAATGTAACCAACCACGGCGGTTATCAAGATTTAATCAACAAAGGCATTCAATAAACCATGCCAAAGGCAGCCTGAAAGCGGATTGATGAGCTTTCAGGCTGCCTTTTTTTAAAGGAATGATGATGTTGCACAAAGCCATTTTTGCTGCCCTACTCGCTTGCGCGCTCTGCGCTTGCCAAACGCCTGCGTCGATGGTGGGCAATGATGCCGATGCGCACGGCTGTCGCGCCAGCGCAGGGCAAACATTTTCGCAATTGCGCCAGCGCTGCGTACGCCTGTTTGCGGATGCGGATATGCGTTTGCCTGATCCTGAAAATGCGACGATGGCGGTTTATGTGTTGCTATCGGAAGATCGCCAAACGGCGGAATTGTTTTGGGCAAAGTTGCCGCGTTCGGTGTTGCTGGAAGCGGCGAAGGGGGGATTTGTGTCGCGCGACGGGGGAATTCGGTTGGTTCATCTGAATGATGATGAATGGCGGGTAGTGGGGCGTTAAGTGGCGTTGGGGTATTGGGGTAGCCTGAAAAGGGATGAAGCAGCGACGGCTCGTCGCCAAGTTGCTTATTAAACAGGATATGGCTAACTTGCCAAGATGTCGGCTAGCCGCCGACGTTCCGTTGGGTTGGGTTTCAGGCTGCCTTTGCTTACAGGGTAAGGCAGCCTGAAAATAGTTTGTGCTTTGTGGTTAGCTTTGAGTGTAGTTTTAACCATGCGCTTCATGTCAGCGGGGCACTTACTTTTCTTTGCTTCGCCAAAGAATAAGAACCTGCATTCGCTATCTGCGCGGCTGCTTTTGCATTCATTGAACACGAATACAAAATCCGCTCGCGCAGATAGCGAATACAGGTTCTAGCAAAAGAAAGTCGACCCCCACGTGCAGGTCTGCTTCGCAGACTTCCCGAAGGCTGCATCCTTTTTTCGGCGCGTGCGAACTAGTCGCACTGCGCACGTCGTCGGACAAGAGCACGCTTGTTTCCGAAAAAAAACACCGGTCAAAAGACCGGTGTTTTGCCCACAACCGCTTATTTAGCAGC
>CAUSAG010000026.1:0-26270 GCA_963529665.1 uncultured Kingella sp. | reverse complement strand
CTCTAGGATAATATCTCTCCAAAATTTCATATTTTGGAAAATATTTCTCGCGGTCCTCTGGAGTAATCCGTTCATTTACAAATGCCATTATTTAGCTCCTAATAAGTTTAAAATAATATAAAATAGATTCGTTAATTTAAGTTAACTCAAAAATATATTACTCCTTTCTATCATCACTTTACAAATTATAACAACATAATACGCTATCTAATTATTTAATTTTTATGGAAATAAAAGATAAATTTACTATAAAATTTTGATTAATATAGTTTATATCATTAAAAATTAGCTATATGTTTTTTCATATTTATCTAAATGTATTATTTATTTCTTTTTCTATATGTGATTTTATTATATAGTTATCTCCGAAAAATCAATTTCAAATTTACGTTTATAATCATTATTTCCTAAATACATCCCAAAACCTCGGTTAATATCCATTGCTTCACTGAATAAATCTATAAATAGATTTTTATTAAATATTGATTCGTTTAATATTTTTACCTTAGTGATAAAGAATTTGTATGTATTTTTATGGTTGAAGTCATATTTAGGTAATATGATTTCTACATCAACAAAACATTTATTAAATAAAAAAATATCCCATTGACACAGGTACTGACCATATTTATGTTCTAGTTCATCAGAATACATATCCTCTCTCTCACGATAACGAAGAAATAAAATACTTTCTCTCTCCCTGTCTATCGTCCAATCTCTAGGATAATATTTCTCTAAAATTTCATATTTTGAAAAATATTTATCTCGATCTTCTTGAGTAACAAATTCATTTACAAATGCCATTATTTAGCTCCTAATTAGTTTAAAACGATATAAAATAGATTTGTTAATTTAATTTAGTTCAAAAATATATTACTCCTTTCTATTATAATTTGGGGCTGACGTAGATTCGCCCTAAATTCTACACCAATCCCGCAAGATTTTTAGTTGCCGAGACGGTGTGCTGGAAAAGCCTGTGCCGGTGTTGGCAATGTGGGAGACGATTTCCCATTTTTGGGCGAACTCTGCGGTTTGGGTAGCCGTGAAATTGAGTTAATGCGGCACGTAGTTCATAACCTTCTAAACCAGCTGTACGTTTGTACAATTCATCTAATGCATTATTTATTTATTTTTCTATGTATGATTTCATAATTCTACCTCCGAAAAATCAATTTCAAATTTTAATCTATTTAAGCGATCAGGATTCATATAAATACCAAATCCTCTATTAACAGACATTGCCTCCGTGAACATTTCCCTAAACAAAGTTTCATCATATTTTATATTATTTAAAATATTAATTTTTCCAATAATAAATTTATCAATTTTAAATTGATTAACAAAATCTAATGGTCGGATAATCTCTATCTCCATGATACAGTTTTGGTAGATAAAAACATCCACCTGCCTTCTATATTCACCATATTTATCTTTTAACTCATCTGAATACATATCTTCCCTTTCTTCATAAGAAAGAAACAAAATGCTCTCCCTATCTTTATCTATTGTCCAATCTCTAGGATAATATCTCTCCAAAATTTCATATTTTGGAAAATATTTCTCGCGGTCTTCTGGAGTAACCCGTTCATTTACAAATGCCATTATTTAGCTCCTAATAAGTTTAAAATGATATAAAATAGATTTGTTAATTTAATTTAGTTCAAAAATATATTACTCCTTTCTATTATAATTTGGGGCTGACGTAGATTCGCCCTAAATTCTACACCAATCCCGCAAGATTTTTAGTTGCCGAGACGGTGTGCTGGAAAAGCCCGTGCCGGTGTTGGCAATGTGGGAGACGATTTCCCATTCTTCTTGTGCCTGTATTTCTTCTTTGCTCGGGCCGAATTGTTTGGGAATCATCCAAACAAACAGTATCAGGATAGCGGCGGCAGTCAGGCTGCCTGAAAGGATTTTGCCGGCGTTCTGTTTGGGCTTTTTATAGGCGAAGCGGACGAGAAACCAAAGCAACAGCAGCATGGTGCCCCAATAGCCGATGGCGAATAGGATGGCCAAGCCTTCTAGGAAGTTGCGTAAATCGTATGTGGTAAACATGGGTTGTTCCTGTGGTTGTGTGTGCAGGCTGCTTTTTGCCGAAGCTTTCCGCACTTCAAAAGCAGCCTGCACTTCGGTGTTGCGTTATGCAGTAAAATAATGAATACTTGTAACGACTTGGATATTTTTTGTCAATATTCCCGTCTTTCCCTTAACAGCTGGCTTGCTTTCCGTTAAAATTCCTTTACATATTTATATTGTTTCCTGTTTCTATTTGCCAAGGTTATATCCGTTATGTTTTTTTCCGCCCTGAAATCCTTTCTTTCCCGCTACATCACCGTATGGCGCAATGTTTGGGCGGTGCGCGAACAGTTGGAACCGCCCAAGCGTACGGCGGAAGAACTGGCGTTTTTGCCCGCGCATTTGGAACTGACCGATACGCCGGTCTCTGCCGCTCCGAAATGGGCGGCGCGTTTTATTATGGCGTTTGCGCTTTTGGCTTTGCTGTGGTCTTGGTTCGGCAAAATCGATATTGTGGCGGCGGCTTCGGGCAAGACGGTGTCGGGCGGGCGCAGCAAAACCATACAGCCGCTGGAAACGGCGGTGGTGAAGGCGGTGCATGTGCGCGACGGGCAGCATGTGAAGCAGGGCGAAACGTTGGCGGAATTGGAAGCCGTGGGCTCGGATAGCGATGTTGTACAGTCGGAGCAGGCTTTGCAGGCTGCCCAATTGTCCAAACTGCGTTATGAGGCGGTATTGGCGGCACTGGAAAGCCGTACCGTGCCGCACATCGATACGGCGCAGGCACGGTCTTTAGGCCTCTCCGATGCGGATGTGCAATCTGCGCAGATATTGGCGCAGAATCAGTATCAGGCTTGGGCGGCGCAGGATGCGCAACTGCAGTCGGCTTTGCGCGGCCATCAGGCGGAATTGCAGTCGGCCAAGGCGCAGGAGCAGAAGCTGGTTTCGGTGGGGGCGATAGAGCAGCAGAAAACAGCAGACTACCGCCGTTTGCGGGCCGACAATTTTATTTCCGAACACGCTTTTTTGGAGCAGCAGAGCAAATCGGTCAGCAATCGGAACGATTTGGAAAGTACGCGCGGTCAGATGAGGCAGATTCAGGCGGCCATTGCACAGGCGGAACAGAATCGGGTGTTGAATACGCAGAATCTGAAACGGGATACGCTGGATGCGCTGCGCCAGGCAAACGAGCAGATTGACCAATACCGCGGCCAGACGGATAAGGCAAAGCAGCGGCAGCAGCTGATGACGATACAGTCGCCTGCGGACGGCACGGTGCAGGAATTGGCCACCTATACGGTGGGCGGGGTGGTGCAGGCTGCCCAAAAGATGATGGTGGTTGCGCCCGATGACGACAAAATGGATGTGGAAGTTTTGGTGTTGAATAAGGACATCGGTTTTGTGGAACCGGGGCAGGATGCAGTGGTGAAGATTGAGAGCTTTCCCTATACGCGCTACGGTTATCTGACGGGCAAGGTGAAAAGTGTCAGCCATGATGCGATAAGCCACGAGCAGTTGGGTTTGGTCTATACGGCGGTGGTGTCGCTGGACAAACATACCTTGAATATTGACGGCAAAACGGTGAATCTGACGGCGGGCATGAATGTTACGGCGGAGATTAAAACCGGCAAACGTCGGGTGCTGGATTATCTGTTAAGCCCATTGCAAACCAAACTGGACGAAAGCTTTAGGGAGCGATAGGCGGATGCCGCACCGGGTATTTGTTATCCGCCGGTTCGGGCATGCAGGCTGCCTGAAACCATTGCCCGGATGGCATTGCCCAATATAATGATAATGCAAGATTACGGTATTTCCGTTTGCCTGACACTGACGCCCTATTTGCCACATGAACTATTTTCGGCTATGAAATCCTATTTTTCCAAATATATCCTACCCGTTTCGATTTTTACCTTGCCCCTATCCCTTTCCCCATCCGTTTCGGCTTTTACGCTGCCTGAAGCATGGCGGGCGGCGCAGCAACATTCGGCTGATTTTCAAGCGTCCCATTACCAGCGTGATGCAGTGCGCGCACGGCAACAACAGGCCAAGGCCGCATTCCTTCCCCATGTATCCGCCAATGCCAGCTACCAGCGCCAGCCGCCATCGATTTCTTCCACCCGCGAAACACAAGGATGGAGCGTGCAGGTGGGGCAAACCTTATTTGACGCTGCCAAATTTGCACAATACCGCCAAAGCAGGTTCGATACGCAGGCTGCAGAACAGCGTTTCGATGCGGCACGCGAAGAATTGCTATTGAAAGTCGCCGAAAGTTATTTCAACGTTTTACTCAGCCGGGACACCGTTGCCGCCCATGCGGCGGAAAAAGAGGCTTATGCCCAGCAGGTAAGGCAGGCGCAGGCTTTATTCAATAAAGGGGCTGCCACCGCGCTGGATATTCACGAAGCCAAAGCCGGTTACAACAATGCCCTGGCCCAAGAAATCGCCGTATTGGCCGAGAAACAAACCTATGAAAACCAGCTGAACGACTACACCGGTCTGGACAGCAAACAAATCGAGGCCATCGATACCGCCAACCTGTTGGCCCGCTATCTGCCCAAGCTGGAACGTTACAGTCTGGATGAATGGCAGCGCATTGCCTTATCCAACAATCATGAATACCGGATGCAGCAGCTTGCCCTGCAAGGCAGCGGACAGGCACTTCGGGCGGCACAGAACAGCCGCTATCCCACCGTTTCCGCCCATGTCGGCTATCAGAATAATCTCTACACTTCATCTGCGCAGAATAATGACTACCACTATCGGGGCAAAGGGATGAGCATCGGCGTACAGCTGAATATGCCGCTTTATACCGGCGGAGAATTGTCGGGCAAAATCCATGAAGCCGAAGCACAATACGGAGCCGCCAGCGCCCAGCTGACCGCAACCGAGCGGCACATCAAACTCGCCGTGCGCCAGGCTTACACCGAAAGCGGTGCGGCGCGTTACCAAATCATGGCGCAAGAACGGGTTTTGGAAAGCAGCCGTTTGAAACTGAAATCGACCGAAACCGGCCAACAATACGGCATTCGCAACCGGCTGGAAGTAATACGGGCACGGCAGGAAGTCGCCCAAGCAGAACAGAAACTGGCTCAGGCACGGTATAAATTCATGCTGGCTTATTTGCGCTTGGTGAAAGAAAGCGGGTTGGGGTTGGAAACGGTATTTGCGGAATAAGGCAGACTGAAACGGTTATGAAATCCCCAAAGAGCAGCCTGCACCCCGTTTCGAAAGTGCAGGCTGCTTTGGGATTGGTCCGATACTTTCACATTCTCATTGCCTTTAAATTAAAGCACAGTTAAAAACACATTTAAATTAAGTGCGAATTAATTTAAATGTAAATTCATGTGGACACGATGACAAAGTTCCTCATAAACTGCCTTGTCTCACCTCCTTCATTACTCCTCCTGTTCATCATTCCCGACCGCCCGTTGTGGAAACCGATCCGCGCTTTAGTGACTACCTTAGCAACAGCAGCATTCATGCCGGCGGTAAAACCTACTGCAGGCTTCCGGTGCAGGGCTGTCGCGCAGTTGGGCAATAGTGCAAACTTAGGCATTAGTGTTGGCGGCAATATTGGCAAAGCTGTGGCGATGACGAAAGCCACACCCGCCGGCATATCCATATTGGCGACAAGGGCAGCCAAACCATCATCCGAAACGGCGGCGACACCTCACTCAGAGGTGCGCAAGTGATCGGCAAAGGCATCCGGGCGGACAGCCGAAACCTCAACATAGAACGTGTGTAAGACACCGCCGCCTACCATGGCAAACAGCAAAACGGCAGCCTGCAGATAACCGCAGGCTACGGCGCAAGTATCAACGGTAATTACGGCCAAAGCAACATCAGGGCCGAGCATGAAGCCGTTACCGAACAAAGCGGCATCTATGCCGGCGCACATACAGACCTTAAAGGCGACCTTATCACCAGTACGCCAAGTGTAGAAGACAACTGCAAAAACCGATTCAGTACCGACACGCTCACATTCAGCGAACTGCATAACCACAGCGCCTATCAAGGCGAAAGCCTGTGGGTGGATACCGAGATTGCCGTCAGCGGCAGGACATTAGGGTAAGAATCCCTCAATGCCCCAGGCAGCCGCACTCTCCATCCTGCAATGGATAGGAACGGCGTTGGTCACAGCGTTGCCAACTGGCAGTGCGGACAAGTGCTACTCAACAGCATAGCCGCAGAATTAATCACACCGACACAAAGCGCGGCAGCTATTGCAGCGGCAACTGCTTCGCCCATGATCTCCTATAAGATTGGGCAATACTTCAAAAGTAAAAATACCGAAAGCCCATCTGCCCATATCTTAGCTCATGCGGTATTGAGTGCAGCGGTTGCAGCGGCAGGAGACAATAATGCCCTAACAGTAGCCATTAGCGCAGGCGGTGCGGAAGCAGCTGTGCCAGTAATCAGCAACTGGCTGTATGGAGAAATAGACCGTAGCGCATTGACGGCGGAACAGAAAGAAACCGTAAGCGCAATAACAAACCTTCTCGGAGCGACAACGGGCGCAGCGATTGGCAATAGCAACAAGAATGCCACACAAGGCAGCCTGAATGCACAGTAATGCTGTGGAGAATAATTATCTGACATCAAAACAACTGATTGAAATCAATGAGGTACATCATGAATGTGGTGATGAAATTTGCAAACAACACATTCTATGATTTTGCAGCAGTTTTGTCATTGCGCAATGACAAAACTGCTGCAAAATAGTGACAAAATGTGTGTGTAACTACACATTCACAAAAATCGGGCATAAATACGCAATCTCCACACACAAAGGCAGCCTGAAAAACCAAATCCCGCTTTTCAGGCTGCCTTTGCTTCATTCTGCGCTTGGCAACACCACATCACGCCGCTTCATCGCCCACCAATCTATCCATCAGCGCATCAAACTCGGCAACAAGGCTGGGCTCAATATGCGGGCGCAGCAGGCTCAATGTGCGATACACGCCGCGCGCTTTCACCTCTTCGGCACGCAGCGAATCGCGTCCGTTGATTGAGCCGTCAAAGTCAAACCAATATTTGCCCACCAGCCACATATTTACGGTTAAATCTTTCACGCCGCGGTCGTCAATTTTAATCAGCCCTTTGTCGCGCAGCATGCCGAAAAGTTTGGTTGCCAGCGGGGCAAATTGGTTTTGCGTGAATTGGTTATGCTCGCCCAGCAGCGTTTTGCTGCGGTTCAACAGCGCGTTCACATCGCTAAACAAAAAGCGGTAATTCCACAAAATGTTATACAGCCCTTTCATGTAAACCATGGTGCCTTCAATGCCATCGGGCAGCTCGGTTTTGCCCAGATAATCCAGCAGCTCTTGGCGATAGCGCTTGAAAATTTGCACGATGATTTCGTCTTTGTTGGCAAAGTGGTAATAAAGATTGCCAGGGCTGATGTTGAGATGGCTGGAAATATGATTGGTGCTGATGTTGCGCTCGCCGTGTTCGTTAAACAGCATCAGGCTGGCGTCGATGATTTTGTTGTAGGTATTGGTGCGGGGTTCTTTGCTCATGTGGCGCTCGCTAATATTTTGTTTGGAAAAGAAAATAGCGCGATTGTATAAGATTTTAGGCAGCCTGAAAACGCGAAGCCAAAACGCAATGCGAAACGTTTTGGCTTCTTGGCAACGAGCGGCGCGGGTTTTCAGGCTGCCGCATCAATCCCAATGCGGTTCACCAATGCGGTTCAAGGTTCGGCTCGGGCTCTAATTGGATGTGGAATTTTTCCCACACCGCTTGGCAGACAAAATCTGACAAATCTTGCACATCCTGCGCGCTGGCGTGGTTTTTGTTGACCAACACAAGGGCTTGCTTGTCGTGCACCGCTGCGCCGCCGATTTGTTTGCCTTTCAAACCGCATTGGTCAATCAACCAACCTGCGGCGAGTTTCAGGCTGCCATCTGCTTGCGGATAGCTGGGCATGGCGGGATATTGTTGCTTAATTTGCGCGGCGTGTTCGGCGGAAACGATGGGGTTTTTGTAGAAACTGCCTGCGTTGCCCAGCTCGGATGGCTCGGGTAATTTGCTGCGGCGGATTTGGATGATGGCTTGGGCGACTTCTTGCGCGGTCGGCGCTCGCTCGCCGTGTTGTTCGGCAAGCAGGGCGGCGACGTCGCCGTATTGGATTTTGGGCGTGAAGGTTTCGTCTAGGGCGAAGGTTACGGCGGTGATGACGTAGCGGCGTTTGCCTTGTTGCTTAAACAGGCTTTCGCGGTAGCCGAACTGGCATTCGGCGTTGCTGAGCGTGATGAAGTTTTGTGTTTGCAAATCAAAGCATTGCACGCTAACGATGCGGTCTTTCACTTCCACGCCATACGCGCCAACGTTTTGCACGGGGCAAGCGCCGACTGTGCCTGGGATCAGGCTCAGGTTTTCCAGCCCGCTTAATCCGAGCGCGAGGGTGTGTTGGATAAAGTCGTGCAGTGTTTCGCCTGCTTGCGCTTCAATGTGCACGCTGCCGTTCGCGCGATGGGTTTCGCGGATGCCGCGCGTGGCGATGTGTACCACCAGCGCGGGATAGTCGCGTGTGAACAGGGTGTTGCTGCCGCCGCCGAGCCAGCAAACGGTTTGGCGGTCGTATTCGGGCAGTTGGCACAGAGCGGGCAGGTCGGCGCTGTCGGTGAGCTCAATGTAATGCGCGGCGGTGGCGGGCAGGGCGAAGGTGGTGCAGTTAATCAGGGGGTGGTTGTGGTGGAGGGTGAACATGGTTTTCAGGCTGCCTGAAATAAAAAGGGCGCATTATAGCGGGTTATGGGAGTGGGATGGTTTTCAGGCTGCCTTTGACAAACTCCAACGGCAGCCTGAAATCTAACATGGAGCGGCGACGGCTCGTCGCCAAATAGCTTATTAAACATAGTATTACTGATTTGCCAAAATGTCGGCGAGCCGCCAACGCTCCATCGGTTGCAGGTTTTGCAAAGGTTTCAGGCTGCCTTTGGCAAACTCCAACGGCAGCCTGAAACACAGTTTGGCACAACTAAAACAAACTGGCTTGCTGTGGATTGGGCGCGGAGGCGTTTTCAGGCTGCCGCTGCATATAGCTTGTAATCCAGTTAAAAAAATCGGTGGAAATCTGAAAATGCCCATAGCGCAGCAGGCTGGCATAGTGTTTCCATTCACTATGTTGGCGGACAATGTCTAGCGGGCAATAGCGCACGATTGGGGCATACGCCACATTGCGGCGATAGGGGATAAAGGTTGCGCTCATCTGAAACGGGTAGGCTTGGTCATCCAGAATTTGCCCGAAGGCGGTAAAGGCTTGCAGCTTTTCGTTGCCGTCCAAACGGATTTTTGGGCTGTAATACAGCAGCCAGTCGCCGCGTTTCATGCGGTTGAGCGGGGCAGCTTTACCGTGGCAGACTTGGCAAAACCCACCTGCCACGCCGCGTAAAACGTGTTGTTGGGAAACGGTGCCTATCCAGTATTTCATGTTTGCTCCTGTGGTTGGGGGATGGGGTGGGATGGTTTTCAGGCTGCCTCTGGGCATTCGTAAAGGCAGCCTGAAAATGGATTGGCATCATACACGCGAGCGGCGTCAGTTTGTGTCAATAATCTGGCGTGCGGGCTTTTTCACGTTGCTGCCATTGGTGCAGCAATAAATCATGCGGCGTGGGGCTTGGCTCGCCCAGCGTAATGTTTTGGATGCGGTCGCAACGAAAATGGCGAAAATCCTGCCGCTCTTCGCACCATGCGGCAAGCAGGCGCACTTCGGGGAAGTAGCCCAGCGCGATGGGCTGGATTTGGCGATGGCTGGGATTGCCTTTTAGGTCAAGGTAATCAATCAGCAAGCGGCGTTGCTCGCGCAGGGCTTGGCGGATTTGGGCAAGGGCGTGGCGTTCTGGCGCGCTGTATTGCGGCGCGGGGGCGATGGAAAACTGGGCATTGGCGGCGGTGTGCGACAGATGCGGCGGCAGCACGCTGCGGATTTTGGTGAGCGCGTTTTCGGCGGCTTGCCCGATGGCGGGCTCGGTGTGGGCAGTTGCCCAGCGGATGCCGATGATAATGGCTTCTAGCTCATCTTGGCTGAACATTAGCGGCGGCAGTTGGCTGTGGTCGCGGTGTAGCTGATAGCCGATGCCTGCTTCGCCGCGAATGTCTGCGCCTTGCGCGCGCAGGGTGTTGATATCGCGATAGAGCGTGCGCAGGCTGATGCCTAATTCGGCGGCGAGCGCGGCGGCGGTGGCAGGGTGTTTGCGGTGGCGCAAGAGATGCAAGAGTTTGAGCAGGCGGGTGGATTTGGTCATGGCGATGAATCGTGAAGATGGGGAAACAGGCGGCGCAGATGGCCGTTGCCGTTTTCAGGCTGTCTGAAAGGGCGATTAGGGAGATTATGGCATAGGGCGCAAGCAATGCGGCATGGTTTAGGCAGCCTGAAAACGGCGAATCCCTTATAATCCGCCCTTTCTTGTTTACATAGCGCAATCATCATGACCGAATCCATCACGCTGCAACCGCGCCAGCTTAAAGCGCACAACACCGTTGCCCTGCCTGGCTCCAAAAGCATCAGCAATCGCACCCTGCTGCTTGCCGCCCTATCCGACAACGCCTGCGAAATCCGCTCACTGCTCAAATCAGACGACACCGACCGCATGCTAGAAGCCCTTGCCGCCTTGGGCGTGCCGCTGGAAACAACCGTTGCAGGCAGCCTGAAAATTGCGGGGCAAGGCGGCGCGTTTGCGGTGAAACAAGCCGATTTATTCTTGGGCAACGCGGGCACAGCGTTTCGCCCGCTTACCGCCGCGCTGGCGATTTTGGGCGGCGATTACCATTTGCACGGCGTGCCGCGTATGCACGAGCGTCCGATTGGCGATTTGGTGGATGCCTTGCGCATTGCGGGCGCGCGCGTGGATTATCTGGGCAACGAAGGCTATCCGCCCTTGCACATCGGCGAATATGCCGCGCAAAACGTGCGCCAGATTCCGATTAAAGGCAATGTGTCCAGCCAATTTTTAACCGCGCTGTTGATGGCGTTGCCGCTCACGGGCGAAGCGTTTGAAATCCGCGTGGATGGCGAGCTGATTTCCAAGCCGTATATTGATATTACGTTGAATTTAATGAAACAATTTGGCGTAAACGTGGCAAACCAGTCGCACCAAGTTTTCAGGCTGCCTGAAAACGCGCGTTACCATGCGCCGCAGGTGGTGAACGTGGAAGGCGATGCGTCTAGCGCCAGCTATTTTTTGGCGGCGGGCTTGATTTCAGGCTACCCTGTGCGCGTAACAGGCTTGGGGCGCAACGCGATTCAGGGCGATGTGGCGTTTGCGCACGAACTGGAAAAAATCGGCGGGACGGTGCAATGGGGCGACGATTTTATTGAAGTTTCCCGCGCGGCGGGGCAAGCCGTGCTGCCGTTTGATTTGGATGCCAACCACATCCCCGATGCGGCGATGACGCTGGCGGTGGTGGCGCTGGCAACGGGCGCGCCGTGCAGCATCCGCAACATCGCTTCATGGCGCGTGAAAGAAACCGACCGCATCGCCGCAATGGCAACCGAATTGCGCAAGCTGGGCGCAACGGTGCAGGAAGAGCCTGATGCCATCCACATCACACCACCCGCGCAGATCACGCCCAACGCCGCCATTGACACTTATGACGATCACCGCATGGCGATGTGTTTTTCGCTGGTGTCGCTAATGGGCGTGCCGATTATCATCAACGACCCCAAATGCGTGGGCAAAACGTTTCCCGAATATTTTGATGTGTTCAACGCATTGAGTGCCTAACCCCAAAGGCAGCCTGAAAAACAAAAAACCGCTTTTTCAGGCTGCCTATTCCATCTTATCCACACAGAAAGAGAGCACATCATGACGTATCAACCCGTTTTAGATTTTTGGTTCAGCGAAGCCGCCCAGCCCTATTGGTTCGCGCAAAGCAACGATTTTGACCAAACCATCCGCACGCAGTTTGCCAATGTTTTTCAGGCTGCCGTTACCAACCAGCTTGCCGATTGACGCAACACCATGCATGGGCGCGTTGCTGAAATCATTGTGCTGGGGTTGTTTATATTTGGTTTGCGAAGCGGATTTTGCGTCAGAAAATAGCAGATGCAAGGCGCAAACCACAGCAAGGTTGAACACCTTGCGAGGATTTGCAACGCAGCAAATGCTGTTTTATGGCGCAAAAGCCGCCGCAATACCAAATATAAACAGCCCCCAAACCAATTCTCGCGCAACATCTATCGCGACCAAGCCCAAGCCTTCGCCCAAGACGCGCGCGCCTTGCAGCTGGCGCAAGAAGCCGTTGCCCAGCCCGAATTTGCCAAGCTGCCGCACGAATACCGCCAATTTGCCCTGCTGCCCTATATGCACAGCGAAAGCCTTGCCGTGCACCAAACCGCCCAGCCCTTGTTTGCCCAATACACCAACGAAAACGTGCAAGATTTTGAGCGCAAGCATTACGACCTAATCGCCCAATTCGGACGCTATCCCCATCGCAACGCCCTGCCCGCGCGCACCAACACGCCCAAAGAAACGCAATTTTTGGCTGAACACGGGCGCGGGTTTTAAGCGCGCAGCCGCGTAGCAAAGGCAGCCTGAAAACGAGTGCAACGAGTTTCAGCGAAGCTAAAACGAGCGCAGCGAATTTCAGCCAATCCAACCCACAAGCCCAACCCCATTTTCAGGCTGCCTTACCCCCTTCCCCATCCCAAAAGGCAGCCTGAAAACGGTATAATCCCCCCGCTTCGCAACCCTTGTTAGAAAGGAAATCACCATGTCTAAAAACATTCTCGTTTTAGTGGGCAGCGGCAGCCAAAGCTCGTTTAGCCACGGCGTTGTGCGCTATTTGCAAAGCGTTGCCCCCGCCGCGCTCAAACTCAACGTGTTGGACATCAGCGCCCTGCCGCTATACGACCGCGATTCAGATGCCAACAGCCCCGCAAGCTACACCCAGCTGCGCGAAGCCGTTGCCGCCGCCGATGGCGTGTTGTGGGTATCGCCCGAACACAACGGCGCGCTTTCCGCCATGCTCAAAAACGCCATTGACATCGCTTCGCGCCCGATGGGGCAAAGCAAATGGCCGGGCAAACCCTTGGGCATCGTTACCGTGGGCGCTAGCATGGCAGGCGGCACGCGCGTTGCCGACCAATTGCGCGTAATCGCATCGGGCGCGTTTGTGAATATGCCCGTGTTCTCGCAAAACGCAGTTGTCGCCAGCGTGTTTAACGGCGTGTTCAACGAACAAGGCGAATTGGTGCTAGAACCCGTGCAAAAAATGCTGCAAGACTTCATCAACGGCTTTGCAGATTTTGTTGCCAAATATTGATTGGCTCGGCAAAAACCTGTGTTTTCCAACGCAGGTTTTTTGTTGACGGCAAGCGCCCTCTTCCATCCATCCGCCGCTTTTCAGGCTGCCATCATGACACTCAACCAAATCACCCTTATCGGCGTGGGCTTAATCGGCGGCTCGTTTGTGCTGGATTTAAAACGACAACGCCGCGTGAACACCATCATCGGCATTGATCTCAACCCCACCAACCTAGAACGCGCGTTAGAACGCCGCGTGATAGACATCGCCAGCACCCAAATCAACCCATCATCCATACAAAACAGCGATTTAGTCCTGATTGCCACCCCCGTTGCCACCCAGCCTGCCATCTGCCAAGCCATCGCCCCGCTGCTCTCGCCACACACCATCATCAGCGACGTAGGCAGCACCAAACAAGCCACCCTTGCCGCCTTCGCCCAACATCTGCCGCAGCATTACCCCCGCTGCGTCGCCAGCCACCCCATCGCAGGCTCCGACCGCAGCGGCGCGCTTGCTGCCCAGTTTGGCTTATACCAAAACAAAAAACTCATTCTCTGCCCACACGCGCAACAAGACACAGGCAGCCTGAAAACCATCGGCGCGCTGTGGCAAAGCATCGGCGCGCAAGTGCACCAAATGAGCGCCGCCGAACACGACCAAATCTTCGCCGCCGTGTCCCACTTCCCCCACCTGCTCGCCTTTGCCTACGTCCACCAAATGCTAGACCACCCGCAAGGCGCGCATTACCTTAACTTCGCAGGCAGCGGCTTTCGCGACTTCACCCGCATCGCCGCCAGCAGCCCCGAAATGTGGCGCGACATCGCCCTTGCCAACCGCGACAGCTTATTGCAACTGATCAGCGAACAAAAACACCAGCTGGAAAAACTAGAACGCAGCCTGAAAAACCGCAACGCGCAAGAATTGCACGACTATTTTCAGGCTGCCCAACAGCTGCGCGAAGAATGGGGCGAAACGCATTAAAGGCAGCCTGAAAACGCAAAATGGAGCGTCGGCGGCTCGCCGACATTGCCAACTCATAACGTCCAATATTATCTGCCATTTGGCGACGAACCGTCGCCGCTCCATTTTAAGTTTCAGGCTGCCTAAAATCTTCACAATCCATTACAATCCCACCCCATCCCCACCCCGAAAGGACACCCCAATGACCCACAAAATTGCCATCCTACGCGGCGACGGCATCGGCCCCGAAATCATCGCCCAAGCCGTGCGCGTGTTAGACAAACTGATTGAACAAGGGCTAGACGCGCAATACCAATACGCCCCGCTCGGCGGCGAAGCCTACGACCAATACGGCGCGCCCTATCCCGAGTTCACCCAAAATCTTTGCCGCGCTGCCGATGCCGTGCTGCTCGGCGCAGTCGGCTCGCCGCAATACGACAAGCTAGACCGCCCTTTGCGCCCCGAGCGCGGCTTGCTCGCCATCCGCAAAGATTTGAATTTATTTGCCAATTTGCGCCCTGCCATTTTGTATCCAGAATTGGCAAACGCTTCCACGCTCAAGCCCGAAATCGTGGCAGGCTTGGATATTTTGATTGTGCGCGAGCTCACGGGTGATATTTATTTTGGCGAACCGCGCGGCATCCGCACGCTGGAAAACGGCGAACGCGAAGGCTTCAACACCATGCGGTACAGCGAAAGCGAAATCCGCCGCATCGCCCACGTTGCTTTTCAGGCTGCCCAAAAGCGCAACAAAAAAGTATGCAGCGTAGGCAAGGCGAACGTGCTGGAAACCACCGAGCTTTGGCGCGAAATTTTTGACGAAATCGCCCCGCAATACCCCGATGTGGAACTGAGCCATATGTATGTGGACAACGCCGCCATGCAGCTGGTGCGCGCGCCCAAGCAGTTTGACGTGATTGCCACGGGCAACATCTTCGGCGATATTTTGAGCGACCAAGCATCCATGCTCACAGGCTCAATCGGCATGCTGCCTTCCGCTTCGCTAGATGAAAACGGCAAAGGTTTATACGAGCCTTCGCACGGCTCCGCGCCCGACATCGCAGGGCAAAACCAAGCCAATCCGCTGGCAACCATTTTGTCGCTTGCCATGCTGCTGCGTTACAGCCTGAACGATGAAGCCCGCGCCGCGCAAGTGGAAAACGCCGTGCAGCGCGTGTTGCAACAAGGCTATCGCACTGGCGATATTTTTGAAGAAGGCACGAAACGCGTATCGTGCAGCGAAATGGGCGATGCCGTGTTGGCGGCGTTGTAAGCAGTAAACAGCCCGTTAAAAGGCAGCCTGAAACAGCAAAACAAGGTTTTCAGGCTGCCCTTTCCCCACCATCTATCCACAAGGAATCACACCATGAAAAAAATCCTTCTCGCCAGCTTGCTGGCTGTTGCATTTGCCGCCCAAGCCGCGCCACAAGATGCCGCGCCCGCCATCCCCACCAACGCCAGCGAGCTTGCCGCGCAATCCGAAGCTGCCACCGCCAAGCTTGTTGCCAAAGCCGAAACCCGCACCGTCGCCTACTACAACGCCGATGGCGACGAAGTGCCCGAAGCCAGCGCAGGCGGTTTTTATCGCATGCTGATTGGGCGCACCGCCGATGGCAAAGCCGTGGTGCAAGATTTTTATCAAGACAGCAAAACCAAGCAGATTGACCCCGTGGTCATCCCCAATGAAAAAGATTTGAAAAATTTTGATTCGCTGGTGGCAGACGATGGGCGCATGGTTTGGTACACACCCACAGGCGAAGCGTTGAAGTTTCAAGACATCAAAAACCACCAAGGCGGCACACAAGGTCGCTATGAAAACGGCAAGCTCGTTTACAAAACCGAAGAAATCGGCGACAGATTGCGCGTGCAAGCCTTCCACGAAAACGGCAAGCTGGCGTTTGAAGGCTCAGGCAGCCTGAAAAACTCCAATGTCAAATTCAAAATCATCAGCAGCAAAGGCAAGGTGCTTGCCGATAGCGAGAAAAACATCCGCGTTTCCGATAAAGATGCGCCCGAAGCTGCCGACATCATGCTGCGCGTGCGCAAATTGAACGACGAGTAACAACAACGCATCTTCCAAGGCGGCGCGCCCGTCTTTCTGTTTTCAGGCTGCCTTGAAGCATTGAGGCAGCCTGAAACAATTATTTGAACAACAAAATCCACACACATCCACACTTATGCTCTTTGATCTCACCCGCTATTCCCCCGCCAACTTCAAACACGAAACCCGCCAGCTGCTCGCGCTCGCCATCCCCATGATGCTCGGGCAAATCGCCACCGTTGCCATCGGCGTGGTGGATACCGCTATGTCGGGCGCGGCAGGCAAGGATGATTTGACTGCCGTGGCGCTGGGCAGCTCGGTGTTTTCCACGCTGTTCATCACCTTTATGGGCATCATGGCGGCGCTCAACCCCATCATCGCGCAGCAACACGGCGCAGGCAAAACGCACGAAGTGGGCGAAACGGGGCGGCAAGGCGTGTGGTTTGGGCTGCTGCTGGGCATCATCGGCATGGCGATTTTGTTCGCGCTCATCCTGCCGCTGCAAAACTATCTGGACATGAGCGCGCACATCAAAACCATGTTCGCCCAATATCTTAGCATCGTTGCGCTCGGGCTGCCTGCCGCGCTCATCTACCGCGCCCTGCACGCCTACGCATCCAGCCTCAACAAACCACAGCCGATTATGTGGATTAACTGGGCGGCGTTGCTGCTCAATATCCCATTGAATTATCTGTTTATTTTCGGCGCAACAGGCATCGCAGAGCTTGCCGAACGGTTTCAGGCTGCCCCTGCGCTGGTTGCCACGCTGCGCCAATTGTCGATTCCTGCGCTCGGCGGCGTGGGCGCAGGCGTGGCGACCACCATCGTGTTTTGGTTCAGCACCTTCGCCCTTGCGTTGTACATCGCCAAAAGCCAAGACCTGCGCCGCTTCGGCTTCATCCAACGCTTTTGCCTTCCCAACTGGCGCACGCAAAAAAACATCGCCAATCTGGGCTGGGCGATTGGGCTGTCGTATTTTTTGGAAGCCAGCTTGTTCACTTTTATCGTGTGGCTGATTGCCGATTTGGGCGAGAACTACGTTGCCGCGCAGCAAATCGTGTTAAGCCTGAGCAGCGTGATTTACATGATTCCGCAAGCCATCGGCTCGGCCGCCACCGTGCGCGTGGGCTATGCCATTGGGCGGCGACAATTTGCCCGCGCGCGTTATATCTCAGGCGTTGCCATTGTGTGCGGCTGGGGCTTGGGCGCGTGCACCCTTGTTGCCCTGCTGGTTTTCAGGCTGCCTTTGGCAAAAATCTACACCCAAGATGCCGCCGTGCTCGCGCTTGCCAGCAGCTTGCTGATTTTTGCAGGCATATTTCAAGTGTTTGATTTCACACAATGCATCGCATCCTACGCCCTGCGCGGCTACAAAATCACCCGCGTGCCGATGATTATCCACGCCGTCGCCTTCTGGTGCTTGGGGCTGGTTTTGGGCTACATCCTCGCCCACGCCGCCCACATGGGCATTTACGGCTTTTGGACAGCGCTCATCATCTCGCTCGCCAGCGCCGCCGCCGCGTTGGTGTGGTATTTGGAACAGCGCAGCCAGTTGGCAAAGCAAGATAGGAAAGCCTGATAGGCAGCCTGAAAACCAGTTTCCCGTTTTCAGGCTGCTGGATTGTTCGCCATGCAGATTATTGTTCCAATCAAATTAATGTGTTTCAGAATGCGTTTCAGGCTGCCAATGAGTTCGCCAAAGGCAGCCTGAAAACCGCGCGGCGTGCATCAACACCAAACCACGTTGCCCCATCCCAGCCGCCCTGTTCACAAAATACCAAGCACAAAAAGGCAGCCTGAAAACCAGTTTCCCCGTTTTCAGGCTGCCTTAATATTTATTGAGCGATACCAATTATTGTTCCAACGCCTTCAAAGAAACCGCACCCGTTTCGTCAAACACCGAAGTGCCTTTGAAATTGTTGATTTTTTCGCTATCGGAAGCATCAATCTCAATTTCGCTGCCCTCTGGCAACACTTCATCCTGCTGCTCATCAGGACGAACCGACATGCCGCCGTAAGGTGCGGTCAAATCAGCCGAGCCGCTTTTCCATGCGATGGAAGTCAAGCTGCCTTGAATACGCGCGCCCTTGCCCGAGCAAGTCAAGCAAATGGGTTTAGCCGCCTGCGCTTTAATCACCGCGTCAATTTTGGCGTTGCTGATGTTATGCCCATTCGCTTCGCTCCAAGCGGCGATGCTTTGTTTCAGCGTTGTGGTTTTCAGGCTGCCTTTTTTGTAAGGATCGCGGAACACCGCCAGCCACAAATTGCCCGCGTCGTCTTGGTTTAACGCGATGCGCTCATAGCTCACCGTGGCAGGCGAGCCTGTGTGGATGGTTTTGGCGAATTCCAGCGCATCGGGCGATTTCATGCGCACGCAACCGTGGCTCACCACCCCAGGCACGCTGGCAGAATTGCTGGTGCCATGAATGCCCAGCCCCAAGCGCGGATTGCCCAAGCGCACAAACACGGGGCCCAGCGGATTTTTCGGACCAGGCGGCACGGTTTTCACGCCATCGCCGCGTTCTTTTTGGATGGACAAGGGGATGTGCCAAGTGGGGTTAAACGCTTTGGGGCCGATTTTGTGCTCGCCGATATTGGTTTGCGACATCGCTTTGCCCACGCCCACGGGATACACTTTTTTCAGGCTGCCGTCTTTAAACAAAAACAAGCGCTGTTGTGGGATGTTGATTACCACTTGGTAGCCTTCTGCCGCGGGGGCAATATCGGGCACAGGGGTTGTTTGCGCCGCAAAAGCGGATGAAGCCAGCGCAATCGCGCCCAAGCTAAATAAAGAGTGTTTCATAAAGAGAGATGAGAAATGTACAAACAAAAGAATTTGCCATGATACGCTAGTTGGGCGCAGTTTTATGCGAAAATAATCGTTTATTTTGACGAACAATTTTTATTGTTGCAGCCGCACAACATTTTTAACCACCATGACCACTGCCCACATCCTTTCGCTTGATTATGAATCGCGCGGCGTTGCCAAGCTCAATGGCAAAACTGTTTTTGTAAACAACGCACTGCCGCAAGAAATCGCCCAAATTCGCATCACGCAAGACAAAGCCCATTTTGCCGAAGCACAAGTCGTGCAAATTGTCCAGCCGTCGCCCTATCGGCGCACGCCCGCTTGCCCGCATTATGGCGATTGCGGCGGCTGCGCGATGCAGCACGTTGAATTTGGCGCACAAGTTGCCATGAAGCAGCGCGTGTTTGAAGAGCAATTGCAGCGCATCGGCAAGGTACAGCCTGAAAGCCTGCTGCCGCCTGTTTACGGCGCGCCGTGGCATTACCGCAGCCGCACGCGCCTTGCGGTGCACACCCGCGCCAACGGCGATGTGATTTTGGGCTACCAAGCCAAGCGCAGCCATAAGATTGTGGGCATTGAGCAATGCTTGCTGCTGCCGCGCCATGTTTCAGGCTGCCTGAGCATCATCCGCGCGGCGCTGCAAAAGATGGTGCAACAGCAGCCGAAGGTGAGCCTGCGCAGCGTGGAAATCAGCGTGGGCGAGCAGGTGAACGTGGTCAATATTGTGAGCAACAAAAGGCAGCCTGAAAACGTGTTGCGCGAGCTTTCAGGCTGCCTTAATCGTGGCGAGCAAGCATGGCAAGTGTGGCAACAAAGCGGCAGCCTGAAACCACAAGCCGTGTTGCCCAAAGATGCGCCGCCGCTGTTTTTCAGGCTGCCTGAGTTTGGCTTAACCATGCCGTTTCAGCTGGGCGATTTCACCCAAATCAACCTGCCGCTAAACGAAATTATGGTGGCGCGCGCGGTGCGCTATCTTGACCCGCAGCCGCACGAGCGCATCGCCGATTTGTTCTGCGGGCTGGGCAATTTCACCCTACCGCTTGCCACGCGCGCCGCCGAAGTAGTCGGCATTGAAGGCAGCGCCGCGCTCACGCAACGCGCGGTTGCCAACGCCCGCGCCAATGGTTTGCACAACGCGCAATTTGCCACGGCAGATTTGTTTACCACCACGCTCGAAACGCTCGCCGCGCTGGGGCGCTTTGACAAAATGCTGCTAGACCCGCCGCGCGCGGGCGCGTATGCCGTGGTGCAAGCCTTGCAAGCGCCGTATTTGCCGCAGCGCATTGTGTATATTTCTTGCAATCCCGCCACTTTTGCGCGCGATGCAGCGGTGCTGGTTAGCAAGGGTTATCGCTTCAAAACAGCGGGGATGATGAATTTGTTTCCGCAAACCAGCCATGTGGAAGCGATTGGGCTGTTTGAATGGAGTGGGCGCGAGTAGCCCGCCCAAGGCAATATTTTGTAAAATGCGCGCCGTCTGGCTTTTCAGGCTGCATCAGCCGCCTAAATCGCCCATTTTCAACCCCCATCCACCCAGAAAACCACACCATGAGAAGCAGCGCACGCAACCAGCTCACTGGCATCATCCACAACATTGAAGACTTTTCAGGCTGCTACAACATCGCCGTTCAATGCGGCAACCATCTGATATACAGCCACATCAGCCCACAAGCCTATCGCAGCCTGAAACCGCAAGTTGGGCAAACCGCCGTGGTGTTGTTCAAAGCCAGCGCGATTACCTTGTTCACCGAAATCCGCCCGCTGCGCCTATCCGCCGAAAACAGCATTGAAACCCGCGTGGAAGCCATTGAACAAGGCACGGTTAACAACGTTGTGCGCCTGCGCACCGAAGACAACATCTCACTCGCCGCCGCCATCACGCTCAACAGCAGCGAAAGCCTAGACCTGCGCGCAGGGCAAAGCATCACCGCCGTGTTTCTAGCCAACCAAACCATGCTGGCGATTTTGTAAACAAGCAAACAACCCAAAGGCAGCCTGAAAACGATATTTTCCATTTTCAGGCTGCCTTTTTCGCGTCAAACTAATCATAAAGAACTAGCCCACCCTATCCACCATAACGCTAATACCCAAATCCCCACCTTTGCGCTAGGCTACGCGCTTTTTCCACCAAACGGACTAGAAAGACAAACCATGAAAACCAAAACCCTAATCGCTGCCCTATTGCTGATCAGCAGCGCACTCGCTCAAGCCGAAGACATCACCGTTTCTGCCGCCGCCAGCCTAAAAGAAGCGTTCACCGACATCGCGCGCCAATACGAAAAACAACACCCCGATGCCAAAATTAAACTCAACACCGCCGCATCAGGCACTTTGTTGCAACAGCTTGCCCAAGGCGCGCCTGTTGACGTGCTTGCCACCGCCGACCTTGCCACCATGGACAAAGCCGCCGCGCAAAACCTAATCCAAAGCAATACCCGCAAAACCTTCACGCTGAATTCTCTGGTGCTGATTACCCCCAAAAACAGCAGCCTGAAAATCGCCCAACCCAAAGATTTGCTGCAAAACGATGTGAAACGCATCGCCGTGGGCAACCCCGCCAGCGTGCCAGCAGGCGCATACACCCAAGCCGCGCTGGAAAAACAAAAATTGTGGGACAGCCTGAAACCCAAAGTGGTTAACACTCAAAACGTGCGCCAAGCCCTTGATTACGTTATCCGCAGCGAAACCGAAGCAGGCTTTGTGTATCGCACCGATGCCGCGCTCAAACCACACGCCGTGAACATCGTCGCCACCGTTGCCACCGAAAAACCCGTTGCCTACCCCATCGCGCTCACCCAAAGCAGCAAGGCCGCCAACGAAGCGCAACGCTTTGTTAACTATGTGCTTTCTGCCGAAGGACAACGCGTGTTGCAACGCTACGGATTTAGCGCTGCGAAATAATCCATCCGCATCACAAAAGGCAGCCTGAAAACCCGCAAAATGCGTTTCAGGCTGCCTGCAGCATTCCACATCAATTTTCAGGTAGCCCCAAAACCCAAAGGCTGCCTGAAAATCATCCCGCCCCAACAGCCCAATAATCAGGAAACCCCGATGACCTTCGCCTATTTCAGCATACTTATCTTCGCCCTGTTCAACAGCCTGTGTTCCCTCTTGGCCAAGAAGTCCGCCCGACTGCTTGATGCCGAAGCCAACCGCGAACCCCGCCGCCACCGCGCGCAGGCATCCGGCAAAGCGGCACGGCTTTTTGCCGCAGAGCAGAACGGCTACGAAATGCTGCCGCTTTATGCCGCCGCCGTCATCATTGCCCACGCCACAGGCGAAGCTGCGCAAAGTACTGTTAATACCCTGTCCGCCGCATTCCTACTGCTGCGTGCCGCCTATATTTGGGCATACGCACAGGATAAGGCCGCCTTGCGCTCCAATATCTGGTACGGCTGCCTGATGTGTATCGTTGCGCTGTTTATCGCCGCCTGTTAAGTACGCCCGAATCCGCCGACCTTATAGCAATCCTCACGTTCATGAATATCCATATCCGCCCCTATTCCCCCGAATATTGCCAAGCCGTACTCAACCTTTCCCTGCGTGCATGGCAGCCCGTGTTCGCGCAATTGTTTCCCATCCCTTGCTTCTTGTTTACTGCAAACCGCCCATTTCACCATGCCCGAAATCTTCCCCGCGCTTTATCTCTCGCTCAAAGTCGCCCTTATCGCCACCACCGTTAATCTCGTGCTTGGCACGCTTGCCGGCTACCTGCTCGCCCGCAAACGCTTTATCGGGCGCGAACTGCTGGACACCATCCTCGTGCTGCCGATGGTGCTGCCGCCCACCGTGATGGGCTACTACCTGCTGGTGCTGCTGGGCAAACAAGGCAGCATCGGCAAATGGCTAAACGACAGCTTCGGCATCAACCTGATTTTCACATGGCAAGGCGCGGTCATCGCCGCTGTGGTGGTAACGTTCCCGCTGATTACCAAGCCCGCCCGCGCCGCGTTTGAAAACATCGCCCCCAATCTGGAAAAAATGGCCACCGTGTTCGGCGCATCGCGTCGCCAAATCTTTTTTAATGTAACCCTGCCGCTGGCATGGCGCGGCATTCTCGCAGGCGTGCTGCTCGCCTTTGCCCGCGCGCTGGGCGAATTTGGCGCAACGCTGATGGTGGCGGGCAGCATCCCCAACGAAACGCAAATGCTTTCCATCGCCGTGTATGAAGCCGTGCAGGCGGGCGACGACGCGCTGGCAAACAAGCTGGTCATCATCATCTCGCTGGTGTGCATCGCCATGCTGTTAAGTGCGACCGCGTTGGCGAAATGGAAACAGCGCGGATAGGTTTCAGGCTGCCTCTGTTATCCGCAAAGGCAGCCTGAAAACATAGAATGAGATAGATTTCAGGCTGCCTCTGTTCACACAACAAAGGCAGCCTGAAACCCTTTTTTACCTATTGACTAAATTGCCCCAAAAACCCCAAATCGTTATCAAAAAACAACCGCAAATCGTTCACGCCATAGCGTAGCATGGCAAAGCGGTCTAGCCCGATGCCAAACGCAAAGCCCATGTATTGCTCGGGGTCAATGTTCACGTTTTTCAACACATTCGGGTGCACCATGCCGCAGCCGCCCACTTCCAGCCATTTGCCGTTGTCGCCCATGATATCAATTTCGGCAGACGGCTCGGTGAACGGGAAGAAGCTGGGGCGAAAGCGCACTTGCAAATCGTCGCGCTCAAAAAAGCGGCGGATAAAATCGGTGAACACGGCTTTTAAATCGGCAAAGCTCACACCTTCTTCCACCCACAAGCCCTCGCATTGGTGGAACATCGGCGAATGCGTGGCATCGCTGTCCACGCGGTACACACGGCCGGGGGCGATGATGCGGATGGGCGGATTTTTTTTGGCCAGCATATAGCGGATTTGAATCGGCGACGTGTGGGTGCGCAGCACATCGCCGTTTGCCACGTAGAACGTATCCTGCATGGCGCGTGCGGGGTGGTTTTGCGGAATGTTGAGCGCTTGGAAATTGTGGAAATCGTCTTCAATTTCAGGGCCGTCTGCCACGTCAAAACCCATGCCATGAAACAGCTCCACCACGCGCTGCAAAGTGAGCGTTACAGGGTGCAAGCCACCTGCGGATTGCCCGCGCGCGGGCAAGGTTACGTCCAAGGCTTCGGCGGCGAGTTTTTGCTGCAATTCGGCATCAGCAAAGGCGGCGCGTTTGGCATCGTAGGCAGCCTGAAAACGGTTTTTGCATTCGTTGATGTGCGCGCCTACGGTTTTTTTCTCTTCAACGGATAACGCGCCCAGTTGTTTGAGCAGGGCGTTGAGTTCGCCTGTTTTGCCAAGGTATTGGGCTTTGATGAGTTCTAGGGCTTGGGTGTTTTCTGCGGATTGAATGGCGGCGATGCCGCGTTCGGCGATTTGGGTGGCGTTGTTTTGCATGGAAGGCTCGTAATAATTTAATTGCTCAGGGTTGTCTGAATGGGGCTTTTGATATGGTTTTGAAAGTATCTGCGGTAAAGCAGCCTGAAAATATGGGAAATCGGAAACGATCCAATCATCTGCCGAACCAGTCCACTTCAAATTCGTACAGATTGGGTGTGGTTTGGTTTTCAGGCTTCAATTGTTTGAACAGTTCTACTTCGTGCCGACTTTGCGGTCCGCCGCCAACACGGATAAGGCGGTCTATATAGCGGACAAAGGCTTCACTCTCATCACCGAAACGGCTGCCGACCAATCTGACATCATCAACGGGATACAGACCGCATCTCACTTTCAGTGCCTGACGAGCTGAAAATCCTATAGTACGGAAACCGAATCGGCCTGCCAATTCATAGGCAATTTTGGGTACGCCGCTATTAGTGTAGCCACTGACGATTTCCACGTATCCGAATTCATTTTTAAGATTTTCGTATTGCTCGGACAAAACAGAGCGCGCCTGAGCCTTGTCAAATTGGTTACGACTGAAACCGACTATACCGATACGGAGAATTTTTGAGGAAACAGGTTGGTTCATGATTTATTTTCAACAGTTGGGATTGGCGGAAAGACGAACGGGCAGCCTGAAAGTCAGTCCTGCACTTTGGGTTCTGCGGCGGCTTGGGCAATCAGGTTGTCCAAATTCATGCCGCGTTCCAGCGATTCGTCGTATTTGAAATGCAGTTCGGGGGTGCGGAAAACGCGGATGCGTTTGGAAAGTTCGCTTCTTAAAAAGCCTTTGGCGTGCTCTAAGGCTTCGGCGCTGGCGGCACGGTCGCCGTTGAGCACGGTGTAATAGACGGTGGCGTGGCTGTAATCGCGGGTTACTTCCACATCGTTAATCGTAATCAAGCCTGTGCGCGGGTCTTTAAGCTCGGTGCGAATCAGCTCGGCAAGCTCGCGCATGATTTGTTCTTTAACACGGTCCACGCGAGCGTAGCCGTTGCGTTGTGGTTTTTTCATGTTTACTTACTGTTCTCGTTGCAAAATGGCGGCAATTATAACCGAAATGCAAGGCAGCCTGAAACGCACAAAGCGCGTGCAACCAAAGCTAAAACATCGTTGCCAACCCTTTTTCAGGCTGCCTATCATTTTCAGGCTGCCCATAATCGGTATAATCAACCCGTTCGCAGCACCCCATCCACAGCCCACAAGGAGTTCTCCCATGCAAACCGATGTAGAAATCGCCCAAGCCGCCACCCTACAACCCATCGCCCAAATCGCCGCCCAGCTTGGCATTGCGCCCGATGATTTGGAGCAATACGGCAAATACAAAGCCAAAATCAACCCCGCCGATGCGTTCAGGCTGCCTAATAAGCGCGGTAAGCTCATCCTTGTAACCGCCATCAACCCCACGCCCGCAGGCGAAGGCAAAACCACGCTCACCATCGGGCTCACCGACGCACTCAACCGTATCGGCAAGCAAGCCATCGTTGCCATGCGCGAGCCATCGCTGGGCCCCGTGTTCGGCATCAAAGGCGGCGCGGCAGGCGGCGGCTACGCGCAAGTTGTGCCGATGGAAGACATCAACCTACACTTCACAGGCGATTTTCACGCCATCGGCGCGGCGAATAACCTGCTCGCCGCCATGCTGGATAACCACATCTACCAAGGCAACGCGCTGGGCATAGACCCCAAGCGCGTGCTGTGGCGGCGCGTGGTGGACATGAACGACCGCCAATTGCGCAACATCATCAACGGCTTAGGCAAGCCCACCGATGGCGTGATGCGCCCCGATGGCTTTGACATCACCGTAGCCAGCGAAG
>CAUSAG010000025.1:0-26854 GCA_963529665.1 uncultured Kingella sp. | reverse complement strand
GCTGTTGATAGGGCAGCAGGGCTTGGCGCATTTGGTGGCACAAACTGCAATATTCGCGGAATAGAAGCGTTAAGGTCATTTTGTATGATTATTACGAAATTAGAAGCGCGCGCATTATAACCGTTATTTTATGTTAATAAAGCGTTGCTTTGCTTCGCAAATCTAAACATTTTGGCGCTGGTTTTGTTGTTTTGTTACATAATTGCTGCATTAAAGCAGCCTAAAAGCTCAGTATTCGCGGTTTTGGGTAACACGATGCCGCTGGGCGCTGTTGTTTATTTTCAAGCGCGATGAGTTTTCAGACTGCCTAAATAAGCGCAATAAGATTGTTTAATAATCGCGTGGCCAGTATTCGTGGTGCTGGGCTTGCGCGGCGAGATAGTTGGCAAGATAGTCGTATTGCTCGGCGGCGTGATTGATTTGGTTGAGGTGTTGGCGGGTGGCTTGGCTGTTGGGGATGCGGGCGAGATACCAGCCGATGTGTTTGCGGGCGATGCGTGTGCCTGCGTTGTCGCCGTAGAAATCGTGCATGGCGGCAAGGTGGCGCAGGATGATGGCGGATGCAGCCTGAAACGGCATCGGCGCAGGCAGCGTGCCGTGTTGCAGATAATGCTGGATGTCGGCAAACAGCCACGGCTGCCCTTGCGCGCCGCGCCCAATCATGATGGCGTTGGCGTTTGTTTGCGCCAGCACGGCGGCGGCTTTTTGCGGGGTGGTGATGTCGCCGTTTGCCCAGATGGGCAGGCGGCTTTGTTGTTTGACGGCGGCGATGAGTTCGTATTGCGCTTGCCCGCGATACATTTGGCTGCGGGTGCGCCCGTGGATGGCAAGGGCGGCGATGCCTGCGTCTTCGGCGATTTGGGCGATGGTGGGGATGTTTTGGTGTGCGTCGTCCCAGCCGAGCCGCGTTTTAAGGGTTACGGGAACGTTTACGGCGCGCACGACGGTGTTGAGAATCTGCGCGACCAGTTTTTCGTTTTGCAACAAGGCGCTGCCAGCCAGCACGTTGCAGACTTTTTTGACGGGGCAGCCCATGTTGATGTCGATGACTTGCGCGCCGAGGGCGACTTTGTGTTGCGCGGCGGCGGCAAGCTGGGCGGGGTCGCTGCCGGCGATTTGCACGGCGATGACGCCGCTTTCGCCTGCGTGGTTTTGGCGGTGGCGGGTTTTGGCGGTGTGCTGCAAATCGGGGTTCACGGTTACCATTTCGCTGGCCGCCCATTGTGCGCCAAATTGGCGGGCGAGCTGGCGAAAGGGCAGGTCGGTGATTCCTGCCATCGGGGCAAGCGCGAGCTGGGTTTGGTGCAGGGCGGCGAGGGTCATTGGAATTGGGTGAACAGGTCAATCAGGGTTTGGCGGATGTAGAGCGTTTGCATGGCGAGGGCAATGAGAATGCTGACGGAAAGCTGGCGGCGGCCGGGTTTGCAGTTTTCAGGCTGCCTAAATAGGATTTGGTGGGCGCTGTTGAGCAGCATTAGAAAGGCGGTGAAACTGAGCCATGTGGTGGGGTCTAGCGCGTAGAGTTGATAGAGAATAGCGCTGAAATAGGGGCTGATGCCATACGGATAAATCGCCCACCAGCAGCCGATTAGGATGAAAAAGGCGAGGTGCATGGCAAGATTGGCGTGGATTAGGCTGGTGAGATAGAGACTGGCGTTTTCAGGCTGCTTTGGGCGGCGGTAGGCGATGCTGCCGATTAGGATGTAGGCTTGGGCGATATAGAGATGGGCGGCGATGCTGTATGGGCGCACAAAGGGCAGGGCATAGCGGGAGAGATCGTGTAGAAAATACCATTGCGCGGCGATAAATAGCCCTATGCTCAGGGCAAGCCATGCGAATTGGCGATGGCGCAGGGTTTGGAATACGAATAGGGCGACGAAAAGGCTGGCGGTGAAAAGGTTGATTTGGGACATGGTTGGGGTGTTGGGGATGGGGTGGGTGGGCAGCCTGAAAAAAGGGCAGCTTTGGGAATGGGGTTAATCGGATTTTCAGGCTGCCTTTGTTGATTGTCGTGGGATTGGGTTTGCGGTGCGCCCAATAAGGCAGCCTGAAAAACGGAATGGCTAATGGCGTTTGGCGCGATGTTTTATCTTTGGCACGCTGTGAGCGCGTTGGCAAGGCTGGTGCGCTATGGTTGGATTGTCGTGTTTTGCTAACAAAAATGCAGCCTGAAAACTATTGCGCTGGTGTGGCGCTAACTGGGGCGGATGCGCTGGGTGCTGATGCGGCGCGTTGTTTCTTGGCGGCGCGCTCGGCTTTTTTCTTAGCAGCGGCGGCTTGCATCTTGGCTTGTTGTTTTTCGCTGGGTAGGCTGAAATACACGCCTGCAATCACGACCGCCATCGCCGTGCTGTAAAACCAAACTTTGTTTACGTTTATCATGGGGAACTCTGGGGGGCTGAAATCTTTGCAAAACCTGCAATCAATGGAGTGTCGGCGGCTCGCCGACATCTTGGTAAACCAGCAATGCGATGTTTAATAAGCCATTTGGCGGCGAGCTGCCGCTCCATTTTAGGTTTCAGGCTGCTTTGGGTGGTTAAACGGCTAATCAAATAAACGACTGCTGGCAATGCAATAGGCAGCCTGAAAAGCTAAAAATCGGTTTCAGGCTGCATCGTAGGCAAACACGATAGCGGCGCATCTCTCATCCGCATTCACTCTGCCAACTCCCCATCAAACACCAACACCGCCGCGCCCGTCATCATCACATTTGCGCCGTTGTACCATTGAACAAACAAATCGCCGCCGCGCAACGACACTTGCACCGTTTCGCCCGCCGCCAGCCAGCCTTGCCGCACGCCTGCCACCACCGCCGCGCACGCGCCTGTGCCGCAAGCCAGCGTTTCGCCCACGCCGCGTTCAAACACGCGCAGCGCGATGTGGGTGGGGTTGATTACCTGCATCAAGCCCACGTTCACGCGCTCGGGGAACTGCGGATGCTGCTGCAACGCCGCGCCAATTTCGGCAACGGGTGCGGTTTCGGCATCATCCACGCGCAGTACGGCGTGTGGGTTGCCCATGCTCACCAGGCTGGCGGCAACGGCGGGTTGGTCGCTGCGCCACACGATTTGATGCGTGAGCGCGCCTGCCGTTTCCGAGCCATCATCAGGCAGCCTGAAAGGGATGTCGTCGGGCAACACGCGCGGCGCGCCCATGTCCACCGTTACCAAGCCGTCGGGCCGGATTTGCGGCTTGATGATGCCCGCAGCGGTTTCCACCGCGATGTGCGTTTTGTCGGTTAAGCCCTTGTCGTACACAAATTTCGCAAAGCAGCGCGCGCCGTTGCCGCATTGCTGCACTTCGCCACCATCGGCGTTGAAAATGCGATAGCGAAAATCGGCAGCGGGCGATTGGGCGCGTTCCACCAGCAGCAGTTGGTCAAAGCCGATGCCGAAATGGCGGTTTGCCCATTGCGCGATGCGCGCGGGGTTGGGCGTAAACGTTTGGTTGATGCCGTCAATCACCATAAAATCGTTGCCCAAGCCGTGCATTTTGCTGAATTTAAGCGACATGATGTTTCCTTGTAAGGCAGCCTGAAAGGGCGAGATTGTAGCGTAAATTGCGCGACCAGATGACAGCAATCGCGCCCATTCCCTGTTTTCAGGCTGCCTTCGCCCGCCCAACTCGCGCTATAATCGCGCCTTATTTTTATCCACCCCATCCCGCCATGACCATCACCAGCACCACCCTCATCACCCCGCAAATCATCTCATTCCCCGACCCCATCACCCTGCAAAACGGCAGCACCCTGCCCGGCTACCAACTCATCATCGAAACCTACGGCGAGCTCAACGAAAGCAAAAGCAACGCCGTGCTCATCTGCCACGCCCTATCAGGCACGCACCACGCTGCAGGGCGACACCATCCCAACGACAAATATGCAGGCTGGTGGGACAACATGATCGGCGCAGGCAAACCGATAGACACCAACAAATTCTTCGTCATCGCGCTCAATAACCTAGGCGGCTGCGCAGGCAGCACAGGCGCAACCAGCATCAACCCCGCCACAGGCGAGCCATACGGCGCAGACTTCCCGCTGGTAACCGTGCGCGATTGGGTGAACACCCAAGCCCAGCTTGCCGACCACTTTGGTATAGAACAATGGGCAGCCGTAGTCGGCGGCAGCTTGGGCGGCATGCAAGCCCTGCAATGGACAATAGACTACCCCAGCCGCGTGCGCCATGCGCTCGTTATCGCTTCCGCCCCCAAGCTCTCCACGCAAAACATCGCCTTCAACGACGTCGCCCGCCAAGCCATCATCACCGACCCCGATTTTCACGGCGGCAACTACGCCCAACACCACACCAAGCCCCGCCGCGGCTTGCGCACCGCCCGCATGATGGGACACATCACCTATCTCGCCGAACACGGGCTGGGCAACAAATTTGGGCGACAACTGCGCAACGAACACTACAACTACAACTACGATATTGATTTTGAAGTAGAAAGCTACCTGCGCCACCAAGGCGACAAATTCGCCGAAACCTTTGATGCCAACACCTATCTCTTAATGACCAAAGCGCTGGATTATTTTGACCCCGCCGCCGAATACAACAACAACCTGCAAGCCGCGCTGCAACACACCCAAGCCCATTACTTTATCGCCAGTTTCAGCACCGATTGGCGGTTTTCCCCCGAACGCTCGCGCGAACTCGTGCGCGCCCTGATTGCCGCGCGCAAGAATGTGCAATATGTAGAAGTGTCCAGCCAACACGGACACGATGCCTTCCTGCTGGACGACCCGCAATACCACAACGCCGTGCGCGCCTATATGAACAACATCAGCGTGTAAACCATGAAAACCTTGCTCCAAACCCTGCTGGGCATGGCGATACTCGTCGCCATCGGCTTGGCGTATCTCAACCTGCCTATCCAATGGCGGCGACACAAAGACATCCAGCTTGGCAACCAAATCATCGCCCAAATCCAACAATTCCAGCGCAGCCACCAAAGGCTGCCTGAAAACAATGAAGCCGAACTTATCCCGCTCGGCTTCAAACACAACAAACAAGGCTGGCAACCCAACTACATCCGCCACAGCCCCAGCGAATACGAAATCCGCTACCAAGACGGCTACGTTGCCCCCTATTTGCGCTGGCAATCCAGTAAGCAAACGTGGGAATTGGCAGAGTAACACCCATCTATTCTTAAAAAACCATTTTCAGGCTGCCTAATGTGTTTTGCTGTTGCCCCGTCTTAGAGGCAGCCTGAAAATCCCAAACGAGACCCCAACCATGCCCCTACGCAACGACCTCCAACTCATCTACGACTGGATTCCCGAAAAATCCCATGTGCTAGACCTCGGCTGCGGCGACGGCGCGCTGCTCTCCGCGCTCACCCAAAGCAAGCAATGCACGGGCTACGGCATAGAAATCAACCCCGCCAGCGTGCAAGCCGCCATAGAACGCGGCATCAACGTCATCCAAGCCGACTTGGAACGCGGCTTGACCACCTTTGGCGACCAAAGTTTTGACGTGATTGTGCTCAGCCAAACCATCCAAGCCATGCAAAACACCGAAAACATCCTGCGCGATTTAACCCGCGTTGCCAAGCAAGCCATCGTAACCTTTCCCAACTTTGGCTACTGGCGCAACCGCCTGCAAATCGCGCTGGGCGGGCATATGCCCGTGTCCGAGCGGATGCCGTATCAATGGTATAACACGCCCAACATCCATTGGTGCACGCTGCAAGACTTTGATCAACTGTGCGCCAAAAACCAAATCCGCGTGCTGGAACGCACCGTGATGACGGGCAACCAGCGCGTAGAAATCCTGCCCAATTTGCTCGGCAGCTTGGCGTTTTATCGCGTGGGGTAATTGCCGCGCGCAAACAATTAGGCAGCCTGAAAATGCGTTTTCTCATTTTCAGGCTGCCTTTTTATTCGTGGATTATGCAGCATTTAGTTACCGTTTTCGCTCACATCCGTCATCAACACAATATCCACGCTATCCGTTTTGCCATCAATCGCTTGCAAAAAGCTTTGGAAATGCGCGCTGGCGTTGTGGCTGTCCACCGCCGCTTGGTCTTGCCAAGTTTCCACAAACACCAAGCGGTTTTCGTTTTGCACATCTTGGTGCAAATCGTAGCGCAGGTTGCCCGCTTCGGCGCGGCTTTTGCCCACCAAATCGCGGAACACAGCCAGCAATTCGGCGCGGCTTTCAGGTTTAACAACAAGGGTGGCAACAATTTTAATGCTCATGGTAGTTACTCCATTGGTGGTTGGGAAAGGGGATTTTGGCTTTTCAGGCTGCCTAAACATTGCAGCAGCCTGAAAGGCAAGATGGGCGAAATTTTAACACATCGCCGCGCAGGCAACGCATCACGCCCATTCTGCCAACGCTTCGCGCAGCGCATCCAAGCCCGCGCCACTCGCCGCCGACACGCGCACGGCAACGGTTTGCCCCGCCGTGTTTTTCAGGCTGCCTGCCAGTTGCTCGGCTGCGGGCAGCAAGTCTATTTTGTTGTACACCAAAATCTGCGGGATTTTATCGGCGTGGATTTCGGCTAACACAGCGTTCACATCTTCAATCTTGCGCTCGTGTTCGGGGTCTGATGCGTCCACAACGTGCAGCAACACGTTTGCCAGCGCGGTTTCTTCCAGCGTGGCGGAAAAGGCGGAAACCAGCTTGTGCGGCAAATCCTGCACAAAGCCCACGGTGTCGGTCAAGATGATGCTGGCTTCGGGATTGAGATATAGCCGCCGCGCGGTGGTGTCCAGCGTGGCGAACAGTTGGTCTTTGGCGAATACGTCGGATTTGGTGAGACGGTTGAACAGGGTGGATTTGCCTGCGTTGGTGTAGCCCACAATTGCCATCGTTTTCAGGCTGCCTGAAAGGCGGGATTTGCGCCGCGTTTCGCGTTGCTTTTTCACGTTGGCAAGCTGGCGTTTGAGCGCGGTGATTTTGGTTTGAATCAGGCGGCGGTCGGTTTCCAACTGGGTTTCGCCCGGGCCTTTTAAGCCGATGCCGCCTTTTTGGCTTTGCAAATGCCCGTAGCCGCGCACCAAGCGGCTGGATAGATGGGTGAGCTGGGCGAGTTCCACTTGCAATTTTCCTTCTTGCGATTGGGCGCGCTGGGCGAAGATGGCGAGTATCAGCCCCACGCGGTCTAGCACGCGGCATTGCAGGGTGCGTTCCAGATTGCGCTCTTGGGTGGGCGACAGCTCGTGGTTGAAAATCACAAGCTGGATGTCGTGTTGCTTGACCAAATCGGCGAGTTCTTCGGCTTTGCCCGTGCCCACAAACAGCGCGGTGTGCGGTTTGTCGCGCTTGCTGGTTTCGCTGCAAACCAATTCGCCGCCTGTGGCATGCACCAGCTCGGCAGCTTCGGCACAGGCAGCCTGAAAACTGCGCTCGCGCGTTTGGCTGCTGCCCGAATATTGGTCGGACAGCAACACGGATACCAGCATGATGCGCTCGGCTTGGGCTAGGGTTTTGTTGGCGGTGTGGGGCATGGTTTTTCTTTGCGTATCGTTTAGGCAGCCTGAAAGACGGCAGCGGGTAACTGTGTTTCAGGCTGCCTTTGCTGATTTTGATGGGCAAAAGGCAGCCTGAAAACGGGATTACGCCCCCTTGCGCTGGAATACGGCGGCGAAAAAGCCGTCTGTGTTGTGGGTGGCGGTGTCTAGGCGCAGGTATTTGCCCGTGTTGAGCGGGATTTTTTGCGCGGCGAGCAGTTCGCTGCAATCCAGTAGTTCAAAGTCGGGGTGGGGTTGCAAGAAGTGTTCGGCTTGGTTTTCGTTTTCTTCGGGCAGGATGCTGCACGTGGCGTAAACGAGCCTGCCGCCTGCGCGCACCAGTTGGGATGCGGCTTGCAGGATGCTTTGCTGCTGGTTTTGCAGGCTGGCGAGGGTGTCGGGGGATTGGCGGTATTTGAGGTCGGGGTTGCGGCGCAGCGTGCCCAGCCCCGAGCAGGGTGCGTCCACCAGCACGCGGTCGGCTTTGCCAGCGAGTCTTGCGATGCGCGGGTCGGTTTCGCTGTGGATTTTTTCGGGGTGGATGTTGGTTAGCCCTGCGCGGGTCATGCGCGGTTTGAGGTTGGCAAGGCGTTTTTCGGAAACGTCAAAGGCGTAGATGCGCCCTTTGTTTGCCATTTGCGCGCCGATGGCAAGGGTTTTGCCGCCTGCGCCTGCGCAAAAATCTACGATGATTTCGCCGCGTTTGGCGTTGACGAACTGGGCGAGCAGTTGGCTGCCTTCGTCTTGCACTTCTATGGTGCCGTCAAGGAATAGGGGGTGTTGGTTGAGCGCGGGCTTGTTGGGGAAGCGGATGCCGTGTAGGGCGAGCGGGGTGGAGATGGCTTGCGGGTATTCGGTTTGCAGTTGGGCAAGGGCTTTGTCGCGTTTGCTGTTAAGCGTGTTCACGCGCACATCCAGCGGGGCGGGTTGGGTGATGCTGCGCCCGAAGGCGAGGATTTGCTCGTCGGTGAGCTGTTTTTGCAGTTGGGCGATAAGCCATTCGGGCAGTTCGGCAGCGGTGTTGAGGCAGCCTGAAAATTCGTTTTTGCGAGCTTTCAGGCTGCTGAGAAATTCTTTTTCGTTGTCGTCTTGGTTGAGCAAATCTTCAATCTGGCTGATGTTTACGCTGCGTCCGAGAATAAGCGCGGCGAGTGCGGCTTTGCGCGATTGCGCGGCGGGGCGGCGCAGGGCGGTGGCGATTTTTTGATAATGGCGGATGGCGGCGAAGGCGGTTTCGGCGATTTCGTGGCGGTCGTTGCGCCCGAGTTTGCGGTGGTTGCGCAGGTAGTTGGATAGGACGACATCGGCGGGTTGCTCGAAGGTGAACATTTGGGCAAGAACGGCGGCGGTGTGGGTGAGTTGGGTTGGGGTCATGGTGGTTTGGGGTTATGGGGTTGGAAAGGGGGTGTATTTTAACTGGTTTGCTGGGGGTGGTTGTGGGGAAGTTTGGTTTGGGCTGCGGCTGGGGTTTTCTGAACGGCAGCCTGAAATTCAATCTATTTAGACTAAAAGAACCGTTTGATGCGATAGCAAACGGTTTGGTTTTTTCAGGCTGCCTTGTGGGGATTTGTGGCAGCCTGAAAATGGGTTGGGGCGGTGAGGGTGCGTCGTCAATTGTTTATTAAGTTTATTAAACAGGGTATGGCTGGTTTGCCTAGACAAAATGTCGGCGAGCCGCCAATGTTCCATTGTGGTGGTCTTCAGGCTGCCTTGTGTGGCAAGGAATATGGGTAAACAGTGGCAGCCTGAAAATGTAAACAAGGCAGAGTGGGCTAAATGTGATGCTAAACGGTAGGCGTTTTCAGGCTGCCTTGTGGGAATTGTTTAAGGCAGCCTGAAAATAAAAGAAACTCGGTTAAGCAATGTAAAGAAAACAGTGCTTCAAATATTTTCAGGCTGCCTTTTGGGGGCGCCATTAAGGCAGCCTGAAAACCTTTATCGCCAACAAATCAACCCAACAATTCAACAATGCTCCAACTGATAAACGGTAACAAATTCCTGCGTTTGCTGCGGTGCCAGTTGGATTAAGCCGATTTGGTTGTTGAAGGCATCAGGCGCGCTGCTTAGGTTTTCCAGCGCGATGCTATCGCGCGTGGGCGGTGTGTAGGCTTGCACAAAGGGGTAGCTTGCTTCGGGTGTGATGCTCAGTTGAACGCGCTCGCCTTTTAGGATGGCGGCAGGCTGGGCAAAGTCGGGCGTGAGCACGAAGCAGTTATCTAGCTCAGTTTGGGCGATGGGCGCGCTTTGGGCGAAGGGGTTGCTGGCGATGGTTTCGCCCGTGGGCAGCATGTGGTTGTTGAAGGCGAGTTGTTGTTGGCTGCGGATGAATAGTTGCCAGTTTGCCATGTCGCCGTCCACGGCAAAATAGGGGTGCCAGCCGTCGGCAATGGGGATAACGCTGTCGCTCAGGTTGCGCACTTGGCTGCGGATGTGGAGCTTGCCGTTTGCTTCTAGCGTGTAGCGCACTTGAATTTGGTAGGCAAACGGATAGCCGCTGTCTTCGCTGCGGTAGGTGTGGGCGAGCGTGATGCTGGCGCTGTCGGCGCTGCTGTGGCTGCTTTGCAGTTGGAACGGTGCGTCAAACAGCAAGCCGTGGATGGCGCTGTCGCCCAGTAGGAATTTATTCACCATTTTCAGGCTGCCTTGATGGCTGTATTGCGCGTTGTCCAAGCGGCAAACAAAGGGGCTGAGCTTGGCGCTGCGAAACAGTTGGGTGATGGAATGCTCGGCGTGTTGCGGCGATGAATAGGCGGCAATCACGTTGTGCCATTGCCCGTTTGCTTGGCGGATGGCAAAGCGGTTGAGCAGCGCGCCAAAGGGGTAGATTTCCACTTGGTATTGCGCGTGGGCGATTTGGATGGTTTCGGGGGTGATGTGGATGGAAAAAGCCATGTGGATTCCTTTGCGATGGTTGTTTGCGGATGATGCGATGGGCGGGAGTGTAGCAGGTTTGGGCAGCCTGAAAACTGCGGTTTGCCATGAAATGTAAACGATGCGGTGAACCAGATGGGTTGTGCGCGAAGAAACGCTTTTCAGGCTGCCTTTGCGGTAATAATCAATAAAGATTGCGGCAGCCTGAAAACAAGCGAATAGATTTTAACCAAACCAACTCAGCTTTCAGGCTGCCTTTGCGGTAACAATCAATAAATTGCGGCAGCCTGAAAAAGCCAATTGCCCAGAGCCAATCCGCAATCCTGTAAACAAAAAAATCGCCAAAAGCAGTTTTCAGGCTGCCTTTGGCGATGATTCAACATCTAGTCTTCAAAGAACGCGTTTGCCGCATCATCGCTGCCACGGCTGCGGCTGGGCGCATTGCTTGGTACAGGGCGCAATTCGCGCTCGCCCGCGCCGCTGTCGTTATCAACAGGCGACAAGTCTTGCTCTTGCGCTTTGGGCGGGTTCAGCGGACGCACCACTTCGGGTTGGTCGGTGGTGTTGTCCAACGGCAAGTGCTCATCGGTGGTTTGGCGTTCTTTTAAGTACACTTCGCCATCGCGTTTCACCACGCCTTTGGGTTCAACAAACTTGCTCACAGGCTTGCCTTTAAGGGCAAAGCGCATATAGTTTATCCACATAGGCAGCGCAATTTTGCCGCCAAACGCGCCTTTGCCAATGGTGCGCGGCTTGTCGTAGCCAATGTAAACAGCGGTTACGATTTTAGGCGTGTAGCCCACAAACCAAGCGTCTTTAAAGTCGTTGGTTGTGCCCGTTTTGCCCGCAATATCGCTGCGACCGAGCGCGTTGGTTGCCGCGCCCGTGCCTTTGGTGGCAACGTCGTGCAAGAGAGAAGTCATCACATAAGCATTGCGCGGGTCAATCACTTGCGGCGCGGTTTTGCCCGCCACCAAAGGCTGCATTTCGGCGCGCAAATTGTCTTTGCTGTCGTAAATCTTATCAATCACATAATGGGCAACTTTGTAGCCGCCGTTGGCAAACACAGCATAGCCTTCCGCCATTTGCATCGGCGTAACCGAAGCCGTACCCAGCGCAATAGACAGCGCAGGCGGGATTTGGTCTGCTGTAAAGCCAAAGCGTTGCACATAAGCGCGCAAATAGCTCACGCCCATCGCTTGCGCAATCCGCACCGATACCGTGTTTTTAGACCACGTTAAGGCTTGGCGCAGCGTAATCATGCCCGAATAAGTGCCGTCCGAGTTTTGCGGCGACCAGCCACGAATCGTAATCGGCGCATCGTTTACCAGCGTAGAAGCAGTAAAGCCTTTGGACAGCGCCGCCGAGTAAACAAACGGCTTAAAGGCAGAACCAGGCTGGCGCATACTTTGCGTTGCACGGTTAAACGTCTTGCTGTGGAAATCATAACCGCCCACCAAAGCCTGCACCGCGCCCGTTTGGGCATCAAGCGAAACCAGCGCGCCTTGGATTTCAGGCTGCTGTGTAACCGTCCAACTGCCGTTTTTCAATTTCATGATGCGAATCACCGAGCCAACTTTAATTGCCTTGTCGCCCAGTTTTTTATTGCCGATGGCGTTGCGCGCGATGCCCATGTCGCCTATTTTCAAAGTCGCCTTTTTGCCCCCTTGCATATAAGCCACAATCCCCTGTTTGCCCGCTTCAATCACCACCGCAGGCACCATCCCCTCAACGGTATAAGTGTTGGCAAGAAATTGCTCCGCCGCATCTTCAATGTCTTCGGGTTCAACCGAGCTAAAATCCAACTGCTGTTCCGCACCCGCATAAGCACGCCCCGCGCTCAAACTGCGCAAAGTGTTGCGCAGTGCAGTCGTTGCCGCTTTTTGGTTTGCCACGCTCACGGTGGTGTAAACCTTCAAACCTTTGGTGTACGCATCTTCGCCATAGCGTTCAAACAATTCTTGACGCGCCATTTCAGCAACATACAAAGAATTTTGATCCACATCCACGCGATAACGCTCATAGGTTAATTGCTCATTCAAAGCAGCCGTGCGCTCGGCGGGCGAAATCATGTTTAATTCCACCATATTGTTCAAAATATACTCTTGACGCAAACGCGCACGCTCGGGGTTCACAATCGGGTTAAAAGTAGAAGGCGCTTTGGGCAAGCCCGCCAAAATGGTTGCTTCTGCCAGCGTTAAATCGCGCACTTCCTTGTTGAAATACACTTTCGCCGCCGAAGCGAAACCATAAGCGCGTTGCCCCAAATAAATTTGGTTGAAATACAACTCCAAAATTTGGTCTTTGGTCAGCGTTTTTTCAATTTTGTAAGCCAACAAGGCTTCATTGAATTTGCGCGTCATCGTGCGCTCGTTGGTCAAATAAAAATTACGCGCCACTTGCTGCGTAATCGTACTTGCCCCTTGTTTTGCGCCACCAGACGCATTGCTAATCGCCGCACGAATCACACCAATCACATCCACGCCCCAGTGTTCACGAAAACGCTTATCTTCCGCCGCAATCACCGCGTTTTTCAAAACATCAGGAAATTGGTCAATTGTTGTAAAGGCACGTTTTTCATCACCATAAGAACCAATCACCACACCTTCAGACGAATAAATCGTTAAAGGCTCGTGCGGTTGGTAGTATTTCACCGCATCCAGCGGCGGAAGTTTCGGGTATGTGACTAAAATTGCAACAGTCGCCAAACCGACTGCAAATAGGAATAAACCTAATAACAGCCCCAAAAACGTCGTAATCAATTTCTTAATCATAAAATTTCTCGCAGCGATAATGCACAAAATCGCCATGTGTTTTTTTAAATAAAGTAAAATATCGCATGAATTTGTTATTGGATGAAAACCAAAGCGACAAATGACATTATAAATGTTTTATGCGTTAGGTAAGGACTTAAAATCATGCGCTCAAAGAAAACTGAGAAAAAAACTAGTAATAAGAAAGCTATGGCCACATCAGGGCGTAGCGTGATTGGTGTAGATATTAGCCCAAGCCATATTCGTATGGTGCAACTATCTGGTCGCCAATTAAGTCAAGTTCAGCTTGAAAAATATGCAATTACTCCCCTGCCAGCAAACGTGGTTTCAGGTGGCGAAGTCGTAGATTTTGACCAGCTTGTCTCTCATTTGCAACAGTGTTACAGCAAAATGAAAACAAATTGCAAATACGCCAATATCGCTTTGCCAGCAAGCGCAGTAACTATTGAGGAGAATCTGCGCTTCATCCCAGAGGGCAGCAATATGACACTGCAAGAGTTTGTTGAGCTGGAAGTAGCAAATATCGGTTCTCTTGATGAAATGAATTACGACTGGCAAGTTTTGTCAGGCAATCCAGGTGGCGAGCAAACGGTTCTAATGGTTGCAGCCAAAAAAGAAGCGGTTGAGCGCGCAACAGATTTGCTGGATGAAGTAGGCATCAAAGCTACTAATGTTGATGTGGATATTTTTGCAGTTGCTAATGCTTTTGCTTATGCAGATATGCAAAACGGCGACAGTTTTGGTCGTCAACGCATCGCGTTGTTTGATATTGGTGATACCGTATTGAAAGCGCTTATCGTAGAAAATGGACAGATTCTTTACAAACAAGAAAGCAATTTCGGTTTAGAACAATTGGTTCAATCTGTGCAACGCGCTTATCAAGTAACCGAGGGCGAAGCCTTGGCAATGATTACAGGCGAAATGAAGCGTCCTGACGATTATAAAGCAATGGTGGTAGATGGCTTTAACGCACAAATTGCTCAAGAAGTTCAACGTGTGATGCAGTTCTTCTATGCAACGCAAAATATGGATAGTATGTCTAATGTTAAACATATTTACATTAGCGGCAGCGGTTGTGCAGCGCCAGGTATTTCCGAAGTTGTGTATGCGCAAACAAATATTGCAACAGAGCAATTAAATCCAGCTTCTTTTGCAAACAATAAGCTAAAAGGTGATGGCGCACGATTTGAAAAAGACGCAGCATCATTAACAACAGCATTCGGTTTAGCTTTGAGGGGGTTAGTATAAAATGAACTTAATTAAAATTAACTTATTGCCATATCGCGAGATATTAGAGCAAAAGCAAAAGAAACAATTTCAGCTGGTTATGGCTCTTGGCGTGATAGCAGGTGGTGTTGCGGCATTCTTAATTTGGGGTGCATTGGCAGCTTTAATCTCAAACCAAGAAGGTAGAAACGAAGAGTTGCATGGTGGTATCAAAGAGCTTGATGCGCAAATTGTAAAAGTTAAAGACTTGCAAGCGCAAAAACAAAGTTTCTTGGAGCGTAAGCAAAAAGTTGAAGAGTTAGATAATAAACGATTTGAAGGTGCGCGAATCGTTGATACAGTCAATCAACTTGTTCCAGAAGGTGCTTATTTAACAAGCATTCAAAATATTGGCGGCAATAATGCATCAATCAGTAATACTTACACCTTGGTAGGTAAAGCAATTAGCGATAATAAAGTTGCTATGTTTATGACTGCATTACCAAGTACTGGTGTGTTTGATACGCCTAAATTAGATAGCATCAACAAAACGGATAACGGGCAAGAATTTAAGATTACTGCGAATTTGTTAGAACAGAAAAAAATAACAACAGCGCAATCCTCCGTATCTGCTAAGTCAACGGCAACATCCGCATCAGCTTCTGCGGCATCAACAACAGAATAAGGTGATTAGAATGAATTTAAATGAAATTCAATGGGATAAGCTCCATTTGCAAAGTAAAGCGGTGCAATTTCTATTGGCAGCAGCCGTCGCTGCTGTGATTGTGGTTGCTGGTTATTTTGTGTTGTTCCAAGGTCAATGGGATGAATACAAAGAAAAACAAGCAGAAGAAGTTAAGCTTAAAGAAGAGTTTGAAACCAAGAGTGTTCAGGCTGCTAGCTTAGATAATCTAAAAAAAGAGTTGGAGCTTATTGAGGCATCTTTGGATGTATTGTTAAAGCAATTGCCTACATCAGCTGAAATTCCAACGCTTATTCAAGAATTGCACCAAGCAGCTGCTAAAAATAATCTAACCATGACCAATGTAACACCTGGTGATCCAGTAGCAGAAAAACCTATTGAGCGTTTGCCAATTGCTATTGCGGTTTCTGGTAGCTATGAGCAACTTTCTCAGTTTATTCGTGATGTTGGCAAAATGTCTCGTATTGTTACATTGGCTAATATTAATCTTTCAAGCACGAATAAATCTGCAAAAGATGATGGTAGTAAGCTAACGCTTTCAGCGACTGCTAATACATATAAAGCCATGGATCTTTCCAAAGAAGCAAAAGCTGCTTCTGCTGCTAGTCAAGCAGAATAATGAATGTGTAAGAATAGGAAATGACAATGAAAGCAAAACTTTTATTATTATCATCTATTATTTTGCTATCTGCTTGTTCAGAAGAGGGTGGAAATTTGCAAGAATGGATGAACCAGAAAAAAATGGAGGCGAAAAACAAGGTGCGTCCTGTTGAAGAGCCTGCTAAATTAGAGCCGGTTGCATACTTCCCGCCAGAAGTATCGGGTCCAAATGCGTTTAGTGCACAAAGATTGCGCGCAGCGTATCAAAATTCGCAAATCCCTGATTTAAATAGACCTAAAGAATTGCTAGAAAACTATAGCTTGGAAAATCTAAACTATGTGGGTTCTATTGGTACTGGTAAAGCATTATCTGCAATGATTGAAGTTGAGGGGCATGTTTATACAGTTAATGTTGGTAATCATGTTGGACAAAACTTTGGTCGGATTGTTCGGATTACTCCTGATGAAATTAAAGTTGTAGAAGTGGTTGAGGATGCATCAGGTAATTGGGCGAATAGGGAAACAGAAATATTTTTAAATGATTCTGGTAATTCAGGTAAATAAATCATCAGATTGTAATCTTTAAGAGGCTTAAATTATGAAAAAGAATTCAGTAAAAGTTTTATCGGCACTTGTAGCAGGCTTGCTCGCGCAAGTTGCTTATGCTGGCAGCATTACCGATATTAAAGTATCTGTTTTGCCTAATAAACAGCGCGTTATTAAGTTTAAATTCAATAAAGATGCAGTGGAGCCAACAGGTTTTATCACTTCGTCTCCTGCTCGTATTACATTAGATTTTGCAAATACAGATCTGAAAGTAAAACAACCTACTTTAACCTTTAACGACAGCTTGCTTAACCAAATCGTAACCGCCGAGGGTGAAGGCAACACTCGTGTATTGTTGGGATTGGGGCAAGAAGGTCAATACAATGTTCAAGTTAAAGGCAATGAAGTTTGGGTTCAATTGAGCGAGGCGAGCTCATCTAACTCTGCGCCAGTAAGCGCTACTCCTGTTGCAAGAACTGCTGCGCAAGCACAAGGTGCTTATTCTGCTACACCTTTCAATATTGATTTCCACAAAGGTGGTAACAACTCTGGCGTGGTTGAATTTGTATCAAACTTTACGGGTGAGCCGCAAGTTCGCTCACAAAGCGATCGCTTGGTTATTACGTTGAAAAACTATCCATTGCCAACGCAAGCACAACGCAATCTAGACGTAACAGATTTTTCTACGCCTGTTCGCACTATTAGCGTGCGCCGAGTAGGCAATGATACGCAAATCACTTTGCGCAACCAAGGCACATGGAAACACACCATCACAGGTAAAAATGGTCGCCAAAGCATTCAAATTACACCCACCAAAAATGTTACTTCATTGGGCGTTGGTGCGGGCAAAACCAAACAAAAATTCACAGGCAAACGCATCTCTCTTGATTTTCAAAATGTTGATGTGCGAACTGTTTTGCAAATTTTGGCAACAGAATCAGGCATGAACATTGTGGCTAGCGACAGCGTTCAAGGCAAAATGACGCTTTCATTGAAAGATGTGCCTTGGGATCAAGCGCTGGATTTGATTTTGGATGCACGTGAATTGGATTCACGCCGTGTGGGCAATATCATCAATGTTGCGCCTCGTGCTGAAATGTTGGCACGCGATAAAGCAGAATTGACTGCGCGCAAAGAATTGGATGATTTGGGTCCGCTGTTTTCTCAAAGTTTTCAATTGAAATATAAAAACGTTGAAGAATTTAAGAAAATTCTTCGTATTACTGATTCAGGAAGCTCATCAGGCAGTTCCAATAACAGCATCTTGACTTCTCGCGGTAGTGCATTGATTGATCCCGCAACCAACACATTGATCATCAATGATGTGCAATCTGTGATCCAAAAATTTAATGCGTTGATTGAAGAGCTGGATGTGCCTGCGCGTCAAGTGATGGTGGAAGCACGGATTGTAGAAGCATCGGATACATTATCTCGTGAATTGGGTGTGAAATTTGGTGGTGTTCGCGCTGGTAGCACTTCGTGGGCTAATAATTGGGGGCTGGCTACTGAACGAAATTCTCGTGGTGTTAGAAATGGTAGTGGTGGGGTTTCGTTTGCACCTAATATCAATGTTCCCGTTGCATCTGCTATTGGCTCGATTGCGGTTGTAAGATCATTTAGCTCTGTTACACTTGGCTTAGAACTTTCCGCTTCCGAAGCTGAAGGTCGCAGCAAAACCATTTCTACACCTCGCGTTTTAACACAAGACCGCCAAGAAGCTGAAATCAAACAAGGTTATCAAGTGCCTTACACCACGCGCGATAGCGATGGCAGCACCACAACTTCGTTTAAAGATGCGGTGATGAGCTTGAAAGTGTTGCCACGCATTACGCCTGATAACAAAATTATCATGGATGTTACCATTAACAAAGATACGCCTGATAACACTTACCAAAGCTCAGAAGGCGAGCCAAGCATCCGCACTCAATCTGTGAAAACACAAGCGATGATTGAAGATGGTGGCACTTTAGTTGTGGGCGGTGTATATCAAGAAGTGATTCAAAATAACGTGAAAAAAGTGCCTGTGTTGGGTGACTTGCCTGTGTTGGGTAATTTGTTCAAGAGCCGTTCGCGTAACAATAGCCGCAATGAATTGCTGTTCTTTATTACACCACGCATTATGGGTAGCGAAACCAGCGTAATGCGCTACTAATATGATGTAAAAAATCTGCATATTATGCAAATTTAAGTTAAAATTGCCTGCTATGGACTATATAGCAGGCAATTTATTTTTGGTGGGTTTGATGGGGGCGGGGAAAACCACGCAAGGCAAACGGCTGGCGCGACATTTGAATCGCTCTTTTTTTGATAGCGATCAGGTGATTTGTGAGCGCACGGGTGTCAATATTCCAACCATTTTTGAAATGGAGGGGGAGGATGGTTTTCGTCATCGGGAAAGCAATATCATCAACGAATTAACGGCGTTGCCAAATATTGTGTTGGCAACGGGCGGTGGGGCGATCTTGCGGGAGCAGAATCGGGATTATTTGCGGGGGCGCGGTTTGGTGGTTTATTTGCATGTGCAGCCTGAAACGCTGTTTGAGCGGGTGGGCAAGGATAAGAACCGTCCGTTGTTGCAAGTGCAAGATGCGCTGGCGAAATTTCGGGATTTGTATCGGCTGCGGGATGCGATTTATCGGCAAACGGCGCATATTGTGATTGAGGTGGGGGTGGATGATTGTCAAACCACGTTTGAGCAGATTTTGAAGTGTGCGGCGGAATATGAAAGAAGTCTTGCATAATTTGATGGTGGATACGCCATCGCATCGTTATCCGATTTATATTGGCAGCGGCATTTTTGCTGATTTTGCGTTGCTTAAAGCGCATATTGGCAAGAAGGTGGCGATTGTTACCAATGATGTGGTTGCGCCGCTTTATTTGGCAAAGCTGCAAAAGGTGTTGCAAGATAATGGGGTGGATGCGGTGGCGATTGTGTTGCCCGATGGCGAGCAGCACAAAAATCATGATGCGCTGAATTTGATTTACGATGGTTTGCTGCGCCATCATGCGGATCGTAAGACCACGATTATCGCGCTGGGCGGTGGTGTGATTGGCGATATGGCGGGCTTTGCGGCGGCGACTTATCAGCGTGGCATTCCGTTTGTGCAGGTGCCGACTACGTTGTTGAGCCAAGTGGATTCTTCGGTGGGGGGAAAAACGGCGATCAATCATCCGTTGGGCAAGAATATGATTGGGGCGTTTTATCAGCCGCAGGCGGTGTTTGCGGATTTGGATACGCTGGATACGCTGCCTGAGCGCGAGCTATCGGCGGGGATGGCGGAAGTGATTAAGTATGCGCTGTTGGGCGATGCGGATTTTTTGCGATGGTTGGAAGCGAATATGGCGGCGTTGATGGGGCGCGATAAGGCTTTGCTGGCGCAGGCGGTGTTGCATTGTTGCCAGATGAAGGCGGCGATTGTGGCGCAGGATGAAACGGAGCAGGGGGTGCGCGCGCTGCTGAATTTGGGGCATACATTTGGGCACGCGATTGAGGCGGAGATGGGCTATGGCACTTGGTTGCATGGCGAGGCGGTGGCAGCAGGCTGCGTGTTGGCGTGTGTGCTTTCGGAGCGTTTAGGCAGCCTGAAAACGGAAGATACGGCGCGGGTTCGGGCGATGATGCGGCTGGCGAAGTTGCCTGATGCGCCGCCTGCTTTTGCGTTTGAGCGCTGGCTGGCGCATATGCGGCATGATAAGAAGGTGGATGATGGCACGCTGAGGTTTGTTACTTTGGCGGCGCTGGGGCAGGCGGTTTTAACGCCTGTTGATGATATACAGATTTTGCGCGATGCGTTGCAATCTTTTGTTTTGTAATCAATTTTGTTAGCAAGATGGGTTGTTTGTTGCGTAAACGGCAGCCTGAAATGAGTGGGCGTGGTGAACATGGCAAAAAAGCCTGCGCTGCGCGGTTTTTATTTTTTGGAATACGACTATGACACAAGAAACGGCTTTGGGCGCGGCATTGAAATCGGCTGTGCAAACGATGAGCAAGAAAAAGCAAACGGATATGGTTGCGGAGTATTTGTATAGCAAATATGACGTGTTTAAGCGGTTTAAGCCGTTGGCGATTGGCATTGAGAAGGATTTGGTGGAGGCGTTGCCGCAGTTTGATGCGGCGCTGATTCATCGGGTGTTGTCTAACCATTGCCGCCGTCCGAAATATTTGAAAGCGGTGGCGCGCGGTGGCAAGCGGTTTAATTTGAACAATCGTTTTCAGGGGGAAGTGAGCGCAGAAGAGCAGCAATATGCGCTGTCGCAGCCGAATATTAAGGAGGCGATTGAAAAGCAGGATGCGCGCATTGCGGAAGCGACGGCTGCTAAGGCGGCGAAACTGGCTGCGGAGCAGGGCGCTACGGAAGAAACGGCGGCAGAGCCTGCGCAGGAAGTGGCACAAACGACTGAATCATGATTTTCAGGCTGCCTTTGGTGTATCAGAGGCAGCCTGAAAACGGCACGCGGGAGAATATTCGCAAGATGGTGGCAATGATTCGGGCGGCGGATGTGCCTGCGGTGTTGGTGGCGATTCCGCATTTTACGACTGGGGCGCTGCTGGGGATGGTGAGCGAGCATCCGTTGTATGCGGAGCTGGCGGATGAGTTGGATGTGCCGCTGTTGCAGGGGGCTTGGGCGGAGATTTTGGGGGATAAGGATTTGAAGTCGGATGCGGTGCACGCGAATGCGGCGGGGTATCGGTTGTTTGCGGAGAAGTTGGCGGGGTTTTTGAAAAAGCTGGGCTTGGTGTGAGCAAGGCAGCCTGAAAACGTTTTTTTAAGATGCCGTTTTAGCTTCGCTGAAACTCGCTGCGCTCGTTTTCAGGCTGCCTTTGGGGGTTTTGTGGCTTATTCAGGCTGCCGATATTGCGGGCAGCTTTTTTCGTGCGCGCCTGCTAGGTAGCCTGTGCTCATCAAAAATTCGCCGACGATTTCGTTGCCCATAAATTTGAATTGCTGTTTGAACAGCTGAACCCATGCTTCTTTGTTGCGCGGGTAGTGGGCATCTAGCCAATTTTTGAAGCTGCCGTATTGTTGTTGCAGGCGCTGGATTTGTTGGGCGTTGTGGATGGCGGCTTGGATTTTCAGTCGGTTGCGGATGATGCCTGCGTTGTTTAGCAAGCGAGCGATGTCGGCTTCGCCAAAGGCGGCGACGGCGGCGATGTTGAACTGGGCATAGGCAGCCTGAAACGCGGCGCGTTTGTTGAGTATGGTCGTCCAGCTTAATCCTGCTTGGTTGATTTCTAAAACCAGTCGTTCAAACAGGATGTGGTCGTCTTGCACGGGCACGCCGTATTCGGTGTCGTGGTAGGCTTTGTTGGGGTTGGTGGTGTCGCTGGGTAGGGCGGCGCAGAAGTCGCAATAGGCTTGGGACATGGTTTTTCCTTGTTGATGTGTGATTAGGGATGATAGCCAGCGGCAGTTTGTTTTAGCTTCGCAGAAGCTCGTAAACTCGCTTTCAGGCTGCCTTTGGCGTTGGCGATTATAGGCGGTTGATGCTGCGCAGCCATGTTTGCAGGCGGCTAACGGTGTCGCTTTGGGCAAACAAATATTGCTGCCATGCGCGCGCGCTGCGTTGCCAATCGGCAAGATTGTTGAGCAGCGTGTGCCAATGCTGTTGGCGTTGGATGGGGCTGAGCGCGTGTGCGCCGTTGAGTTCGTTGGACAAGGCTTGATGGGCGTGTTGCACGGCGGCGCTGGGGGCGGCGTGTTGGTGGTAGGTATGCCAAAAGGCGTTGAGCTTATCCAAATGGGCGGCTTCGGCTTGGGGGTAGATGTGCCAGAAAAATGGCTTGCCTGCGAGCTGGGCGCGCACAAAGCTATCTTCGCCGCGAATCATCAGCACATCCGCCGCCCATAAGATGCGGTCAAACTGCGCTTGCGGCACAAAATCTTGCGGCACGATTTTCAGGCTGCCTGAAACGGCGGGGCAGGCTTGCAAACTGGTTTGCAGGGGCTTGCCTGCGCAATGCAGCACGATTGCGCGCTCTTGCGCTGCCAAGGCTTCTGCCCATTGTTGCCAGACTGCGCTGGCGTAGCCAAAGGCGAAGATATTGAGCGCGTTGTTTTCAGGCTGCCTAAACGCGCTTTGCTGGGCGATGTAATCCGCTTCGCGCAGCAAGCCGCCGCTGGCAGGCACAAAGCCCATTTGCCAGAAATATTTTTCACCGCCGTTGGCTTGCAGGCTGGGCATGGTGTGGGTGTGGATTGCCCAATCTTCCGCGCTCAAATATTCCCAGTTGAGCCACATGGGGCGCTGCGCTTGGATGATGGCTTGCACATTGGCGGGCAGGGCGCAGGCGAAGGTTTCAATCACCATATCGGGCGCGGGGGCGTTGCGCAAATCGGCGTGCTGCGCTTCTTGCCACGCATGAAGCTGGATGCCTTGATAGGCGCAGGGTAGGGCGGCGGGCGCATCAGGCGCGATGGCTTGCAGCGCGGCGATGTTGTCTAGCCATAAATGCACTTGCCAGCCGAGCCTGCGGTGTAATTCTTGCGCCAGCCGCCACGACACGCCGATGTCGCCAAAATTATCAATCACGGTGCAAAAAAGCCAACAGCAAAATGGTTTGGCGGTAGAATGGCGCGTTTTATTTTGATCCATAGTTTGTAGCAAGGAGATTGTGATGAAAATATTGAAAAGTGTTGCCCTTTTGGCGTTGTGTGCAGCTTTGCCTGCGGGCGCGGCGGATTTTGTCTCGCACGCGGATAACAAGCCGCAGCAGTTGGCAAGTGGCGACAAGGTGCAGATTGTGAACCTGTGGGCAACTTGGTGCAAACCTTGCCGCAAGGAAATGCCTGCCATGAGCAAATGGTATCAACAAAAAGGCAAAAAGCAAGGCGTGGAAATGGTGGGCATTGCGGTGGATTCGCCTGAAAACGTGAGCAAGTTTTTGAAAACCACGCCCGTTTCCTATCCCATCTGGCGCTACACGGGCACAAACAGCCGCGCGATGATGCGCGAACTGGGCAACACGGTGGGCGGCTTGCCTTATACCGTTGTGCGCTTGCCCAAATGCGGCGCGGAGCAAGCCTTGCTCGGCGAAGTGGAAGGCGCGAAGCTGGATAGCACCGTTGCCGCGGTGAAAGCCAAATGCGCTAAGAAATAAACATTAAGGCAGCCTGAAAATGGAAAATGACTTTCAGGCTGCCTTTTATGCTACCCATTTTCAGGCTGCCTTTATCCACCATCAGGCAGCCTGAAAACTCGAATGCGAGTTTGTAAACAAAGCCCTATCTTTTGTAAATAAATGTTGTAGAGCCACATCAAAAATGGCACAATCTTTCGCACTTTTTCCCACAACCCTGCCAAGCAAGGAGCAACGCAATGTCCATTAACGACGTGATTAACCTCATCGAAGAAAACGAAGCCCGCTTCGTTGATTTACGCTTCACCGACACCAAAGGCAAACAGCATCACTTCACCATCCCCGCCCACATCGTGTTAGAAGACCCCGATGAATGGTTTGAAACAGGACAAGCGTTTGACGGCTCATCCATTGGCGGCTGGAAAGGCATCCAAGCATCCGATATGCAGCTGCGCCCCGACCCCAGCACCGCGTTTATTGATCCCTTTTTTGACGATGTTACCGTGGTTTTAACTTGCGACGTGATAGATCCTGCCAACGCGCAGGGCTACGACCGCGACCCGCGCAGCATCGCTCGCCGCGCCGAAGCGTATTTAAAATCCACAGGCATCGGCGACACCGCGTATTTTGGGCCTGAACCCGAATTTTTCGTGTTTGACGGCGTGGCGTTTGAAACGCACATGGACAAAGCCCGCTTTGAAATCACATCCGAAAGCGCGGCGTGGAGCAGCGGCTATCATTATGACGGGCAAAACACAGGGCATCGCGCCGTGGTGAAAGGCGGCTACGCGCCTGTTGCGCCTGTTGATGCAGGGCAGGATTTGCGCTCGGCGATGGTGCGCGTGTTGGAAGAAATCGGCATCCCCGTGGAAGTGCATCACGGCGAAGTGGCAACGGGCAGCCAAATGGAAATCGGCACCAAATTCAGCACGCTGGTCAAGCGCGCCGACTGGACGCAGGACATGAAATATGTGATTTGGAACGTGGCGCACAATTTCAACAAAACCGCCACCTTTATGCCCAAGCCCTTGATGGGCGACAACGGCAGCGGGATGCACGTGCACCAATCCATTTGGAAAGACGGCAAAAACTTGTTTGCAGGCGATGGCTACGCAGGGCTTTCCGACACCGCGCTGTATTACATCGGCGGCATCATCAAACACGCCAAAGCGCTCAACGCCATCACCAACCCTTCCACCAATTCCTACAAACGCTTGGTGCCGCATTTTGAAGCGCCCGTGAAGCTGGCGTATTCGGCAAAAAATCGCTCGGCATCCATTCGCATCCCCGCGGTGCACAGCAGCAAAGCGGTGCGGATTGAAGCGCGCTTCCCCGACCCCATGGCAAACCCTTATTTGGCATTCGCCGCCTTGTTGATGGCGGGCTTGGACGGCATTCAAAACAAAATCCACCCAGGTGATCCTGCCAGCAAAAATTTGTATGATTTGCCGCCCGAGGAAGACGCACAAGTGCCAACCGTGTGCGCTTCGCTGGACGAGGCGCTGGCGGCGCTGAAAGCCGACCATGAGTTTTTAACGCGCGGCGGGGTGTTTAGCCAAGATTGGATTGAGAGCTATATTGCGTTTAAATCGGAGGATGTGCGCCGTATGCAGATGGCACCGCATCCGCTGGAATTTGAGATGTATTATTCGTTGTAAACTTTGCGGCGGGATGAAACGCTGGTTAGTGAGGCAGCCTGAAAACTGGGAATGGTTTTCAGGCTGCCTTTGTTTACAGGATCAGGCAGCCTGAAAAATGGGGTTTCTACTTTCAGGCTGAAACCTTTGCAAAACCCCCAACGACAGCCTGAAATCTAAAATGGAGCGGCGACGGCTCGCCGCCAAATTGCTTATTAAACATAGCATTACTGATTTTTCAAAATGTCGGCGAGCCGCCGACGCTCCATCGGTTACAGGTTTTGCAAAGGTTTCAGGCTGCTTGGGTGTATTTGTTGTTGGCTAGAACTGTCGTGTAACCAGTATCGCGCGGTGGTCGGATTCGCCCCACGGCAGGGCGGTGGTTTGCACATTGCCTGCATGGCGGTGCAGCACATGGTCTATGTGCAGCCCGAATAAAAACCATGTGGGCGTGATGTTGGTCATGGCGTTTTGCAGTTGGGCGCTGGCGGTGAAGTCGCGGAATACGGGCGAGAATGGGGTAGTGTTGAGATCGCCGAGTACGAGTACGCTGTGTTCGCGGGCGATTTGGGCTGCGGCTTGGTGTAGGTAGTTCAGCCGTGTTTGCGCAAGCTCGGCGTTGATGGGGGGCGGTGGGTGTAGGGCATAGATGGCTGTGCCGTTGGGGAGTTGGGCGCGGATAAGGGGGAGATCGTTGATGTAGCTGATGTGGCAGCTTTGCAGCGGGGTTTTTGACCAGAGGGCAAGGGCGAAGGGGCTGGATTCTTGGTGTTGGCAGCCGTGTGGGTAGGCTTGTTGGAGCGGTTGCCAGCGGGTGTCGTCTAGGTTGATTTCGGCGAGGGCGATAAGGTTTGGGCTGTGTTGTTGGATTAGAGTGATTTCGGCGGCGGGGTTGGGGTTGTCTAGGTTGACGTTGTACCACAGGGCGCGGTGGGTTTGCTGGGCTGAGATGTTGATGGTGATGGGTAGCGGGGTAAACAGCCAGTAGGCGGAAAATAGGGTGGGGATGAGCCATGCGAGGCGTTGGCGGTGGCTGCGGGCGAATAGGATGGCGAGTGTGAAAAATGCGCCATACCATGCCCAGAAGTGGCTGAATAGTTCGGCTATCCAGTGGTAGTTGCCGAGTGCGCCGAGGGTTGCACCGATAAGGGAGATTAGGGCGAGGGCTTGGATGCGGCGGGTGATGAAGCGGTAGGTGGGGTGGTGGGACATTTTTGGGTGCTTTGTGTGGGGGGTATGGGGAAATAGTTGTGGCAGCCTGAAAAGGGTTGGAGCGGCGATGGCTCGTCGCCAACAGTTTATTAAACAGAATATGGTTGATTTACCAAAATGTCGGCGAGCCGCCGACGCTCCATTGGGTTGGGTTTCAGGCTGCCTTTGTTTACAGGGTAAGGCAGCCTGAAAATGGGTTACTGCTTTGTGGTTGGCTTTGGGTGTAGTGTTTACCTTTTCGCCTTATCGCGGCGGGCGACTTACTTTCTTTGCTTCGCCAAAGAAAAGTAAGCAAAAGAAAGGCGACCCCGACGTGCAGGTCTGCTTCGCAGACTTCCCTCACTCCACATCCTTTTTTCGGCGCGTGCGAACTAGTCGCGCTGCGCGCGCCGTCGGACAACGCACGCTTGTTTCCGAAAAAAGAATGCTCCGTTCGGCTGGACGTAGGGGAGTGGGCAGCAGTATTAAACGTTTGTGATGGATTGACTAAAAAAGGCAGCCTGAAATGGATATGGCGCGGCAACGGCTCGTCGCCAACGGTTTATTAAACAGAGCATGGCTGGTTTGCCAAGATGTCGGCGAGCCGCCGACGCTCCATGGGATTGGTTTTTCAGGCAGCTTTTGTTTACAGGATAAGGCAGCCTGAAAATGGGGTTTCTACTTTCAGGCTGCCTTTCGTTTAACCAATAATGCTGGGCACAAAGCGGTTGATGGTATCGCGCAGGGCGATGAGTTTGCCGTGGAAGAAATGCCCGCTTTCGGGGATAACGA
>CAUSAG010000024.1:0-28717 GCA_963529665.1 uncultured Kingella sp. | reverse complement strand
GGGGTTACGCTGTGCCAGCCGTGGGCGTGGGCGGCGTGGGCGAGTTCAACGGCGTAGTGGCTGCGGCTGCTGCCTTCTAGCCCGTGCAGTTGCACGATGCAGGGGGCTTGTGGGTTGGGCGCGTCTAGGAAATCGTAGGCGACTAGGTCTTCGCCGAAGCGGTCGCGGATTAACTCGCGGCGATAGGCGGGGGCGGGGCGTTGTAGGGTTTTGGCGTAGAGTGTTTCGCGGTTGCCGCCGCGCAGCCATTTGGGGGGGATGGGATGGATGGGGGAGAAGGGCATGGCGAGTGGGGATGGATTGGGTTTCAGGCTGTCTTTTGTGATGAAAGGCAGCCTGAAAATGGGAGAATAAGGGTTTCAGGCTGCTTTTAAGGTTTGGAAACCGCGTGCGTCGCGGGGCGACACACCCTACCTTAATGCAGGCTACGCTTGCTATTTCAATTACCGTATTCCCACCAACTCTGAAAACGGATAAATAACAGGCTTCTCCTTTTTAACAGGTTCAGTGTTTGGAAAGAAAAATTCTTTATCTTTTCCCCAAAGAACCCCAGTTTCCACATAACGGATAAGTTTATTTTTTAGCTCTTCAGAATCGCCCCACATACCAGAAAATTCGTACAGGCATATGGCTTCTTTATCCCTGTCTTCGTCCAACTCTTGAATGATTACTTCATATGAAAGAAATTTCAATACATCTGGAACTTTTATCAAAGAAACTTCCGAAGGTTTTTTCCCTTTTGTACCGTTAGCCAAATGAACCATCATCATATGGGTAGAACTCAAAAATTTATCTTGCATAGGTCTGCGATTAGGAATGACATTTTTCTCTACCCGCAAGAAGAAGTCCTTTAACCTGCTGTGAGCACAGCAGAGTGTCATTAAAATATTTAAATTATTTAAATCAGTAGGTAAAAATATATTTTTTTCCGGCTCAGTAAAAAATATATCAAAAAACTCATAAAAATATTCGCGTCTGTGCTGCACTAATGAATAAAGGTTATCACGCAGTTTTACTGAATAAACTCGGTCTTCAATCTTTTGAATTCTTTTTAACATGACTTCTCCTTGCATTTGCCTAAATGGAACAAGCGTAGTCCGTATGCTGTAGCAACTGTATTTTTCACCCCGTCGGGCAAAAATACCAAAACTCAAATCAAGCCGTTTGGATACCGTTTTCGGTGGTACCGTTTTCGGCAAAATAATCACGCATCCGGGCATTCAATATCGTCAGCAGTTTGCGCATACATGCCGTAACGGCAACCTTATACGGCTTACCCTTGGACAGCAGGCGCTGATAGAAATCCCGAATAAGCGGTTCGAAACGTGTCGCCACCACGGTGGCCATATACAGCGCCTTACGCACTGCAGACCTTCCGCCGAAGCAGCGGCTTTTGAATTTGGCTTCCCCGCTCTCCCTCGGGTGTGGGGCAAACCGACCAGACTCGCTATCCGTTTGTGGCTCAGCCGTCCCAATTCGGGCAGCATCGCCATCAGCGTAGCCGTCGTTATCGAACCGATGCCTTTGATTTGCTCCGCCACTTGGGCTTTGCCGTCAAAATGCGTGTGGGTGTGGTCGTCGATTTGTTTGTCCAATTCGTCAATCAGCCTGTCAAAATGGGCAATCAGTTGTTTGACGCTTTCGACTTGCGTTTCGTGAACCTGATGCAGACGGTTTTTCTCGGCAGTCCGCATATCCACCAGTTGGTTGCGGCGGTTAACCAATGCTTCCAACACTTCTTCCGCTTCGGTGGGCGGCTGGTAGAGCATAGTTTGCCAACCTTCTTTCTGTGCCGTCATCTGTGCGAAGAAGGCGAGCATTTTGGCATCTTTGGCATCCAAAGGTCGTCTGAAACGCTTTCAGGACGCTAATCCTGCTATGGCGCGCCCCATCTCTATCGAATCAAATCCCAAGCAAATTTGCCTATGGTCAGGCATAGCAACACCATAAATCCGTATCGCAGAAACTTGGTTCCGCCGCGTATCGCCAATTTCGCGCCGACCACGCTGCCGCATAAATTCGCCAGCGCCAGCGGCACCGCCCATGCCCACACGACATGGCCTTGCGGGATGAAAAACGCCAGCGCGGCAAGGTAGGTGGTGGAATTGATGACTTTGGCGGATGCGTTTGCCGTCAGGAAATCATAACCGTAAAAACGGACGAACACGAAGACCAGCAGGCTGCCTGAGCCGGGCCCGAAGATGCCGTCGTAAAAACCGATGAGCGCGCCGAACAGCAAGCCCCATAAGGTTTCGCGGCGCGTCAATTTTTCGGTGCGCACCGCCTGCCCCAAGTCTTTTTTCAGAAAAGTATAAAGGCACATGACCACCATGATGACCAACATCGCCGGTTTCATGTAGTGCACGGGCAGATACGCCACGGCATTCGCGCCCAGATAGGAAGCGGCAAACGCCAGCACGGCGGCGGGCAGCAGCACTTTCCACGGCACGGGGATTTTGCGCAGGTATTGCCCCGTTGCGGTCAGCGTGCCGAAGTAGGAAGCAAATTTGTCGGTGCCAATCACCGAAGCCACGGGCGTGGAAGTGGGCAGTAGGTTGAACAGCCCCGGGACTTGCAGCAGCCCGCCGCCGCCGACCGCCGCATTCATCAGTCCGGCGCAAAATCCGGTGAGGAGTAAGAGGTAGAAAAAGGAATCTATGGGCATGATGATTCAGGCTTTATTGGAAATTTCTTATCAGGGAAAAGGTCGTCTGAAAACAGTTTTGCACATGAAAATCCATGTTTTTAAAATGTTCAGACGACCTTTTTCAACCCCGCTTCGGTTTTGGTCAGCGACTGTGATTGGGCAAACTGATGCGTCTGACGAGGGTTGGCGATAATGACGGCTATGCCTGCACGGTGGACGGCTATGCCTGCACGGTGGATGGCTTTGGCGGCGGGACTTCGAGACCGCCGGTGCTTTCCATGACGACGAGGGCGACGTTGTGTTTTTTAAGGTATTCGACGGCATGGGCGATCCCTTTGGGGTTGTTGGTTTCGGTTTTGGTTTTAGACAAAGACGAAACGGCGATGACGAAGTTTCGTTTGGCGATGTCGATGCCTGCGTAATTGTATTGGGTACTCATCATAAACCTGCCTTGCATTCGGTTGTGTTGTCTGGCAACTGTCCGGTTGTGTCGATGGGTTGCCCGACCGCTCCCTGAGCTACGCAACGGTTGTTTGCCTCGGGTGTGTACGGGTGGCGGCCGGACGGTTTGTTGCTATGATACTGGAGTTCCGATATACAAGGGTGTGTGGCTCTGCCACGCACGCGTTCTTTGGCATTTGGTAAACCCTGCTCACGCAACAGTCTTCACACTATCGCCGTTGTCAAACATCAAGGTTTTCTCGGGAAAGCGCAGGGCGGCAAGGCGGTAGTGCGATTGGGTGGGGGCGATGCCGCGTTTGCGGTCGCGCCAGCGTGCGCCAACGGAAAAATCCACGCAGAACACATTTTTGCGCGCGCCATGCCAGCCATTGGCGGGAACAGTGAACATACCTTCGCGGTGTTTGGGGACTTGGTTGCTGCTGTGCCAATGCCGCCAATAATGCCCGATTACAACGGCGGCATTGTCTTGATAGTCGTCCCACCACGGATTGCGGATGGAAAAACGCCAGCGCCCGCCTGCGAAAAAAGGCTCGTGGGCAATTTTTTCTATGCCGCAAGTGAGCGCGCGCACGGGATGGCGGCTGCTGCGGTAAACGTCATGTTCGGCGATGGCGTGCATCATGGGCGGCTGCTGGTTGGGGTTTTCCAAGTCGTAGGCGCTTGCGTCGCTTTGGGCGCAGTAGTCGTCGTACCACGGAGCGTGTTTGATGCAGCAGTTTAGCTCGTCGTCCCATTCTTGAATCAGCTGAACCAGCGGCGTGGCATTGTCTTGCAGCTTGGCGATGGATTCAGGCAGCCATGCGGCATGGACGATACGTAAATCGTTGCGTTGCAAAACCAGCGGTTGCTGGGCGAGAAATTGGGCGAGCGCTTTGGCTTCTTTGCTGTGTTCAGGCTGCCTTTTCCATGGGGCGTAGTTGAGGCTGTCTTTTTGGGCGCGGCATTCAAAAAACCAGCCTGAACCATCTTTGGGTTCGTGCGCGAGCAGGTTGATTTCGTGGTTGCCCAGCACCATAAAAGCGTTGCCCGCGTTGATGGCTTGTTTCGCCCAATTCACCACGGCAGGCGAATCGGGACCGCGATCAACTAAATCGCCCACAAAGACAAGTTTGCGTCCTTGTGGGTGTTTGCCTGTGTGGGAATAGCCAAGATAGTGCAGCAGATTTTGCAGGGCTTCAAATTGCCCATGCACATCGCCGATGATGTCCAGCGGGCAATTGGGGAGAGATTGGATCAGTGGCATAGTGTTTGTTAAGTTGATTTAAGTGGGCGAATTATAGCATTTTAGCGGTTTTCAGGCTGCCTATTTGCACAGCGAAAGGGTTGATGTAAAATGTAAACTTAATATTTTTAACCCAACTTTACGAACGGAGCTCATCATGAATAAAACGCTGATTGCCTTGCTGGTTTGCAGCATTGCGGTTTCAGGCTGCAAAAGGTCTAACCGTGTTTCAACCGATTCATCCAACAATTCTTCCAACCAAGCCAGTTTGATTGTGGACAACAAACACAAGCAAAACGACAACGCCCAAGTTATCCCCGAGCCGAAGCCTGATGATTCGGGCAATAACCACAACGATAACAACAATAACAACAATGTTACGCCCATCCCCACGCCCGAGCCGCAACCCACCCCCAAGCCAACGCCCGAGCCGACTCCCAATCCAACCCCCACCCCCACCCCAACCCCCACACCCACCCCAACCCCCAATCCCACCCCAACACCAACTCCCACTCCCACACCTAACAACGCTTCCATGCTCAGCGTGCAATTTACCCCCAGCACGCTGGATTTCCCCAACCCCGAGCGCGGTTTTTATAAATACGCCGCCGACCCTGCCAAGCTGGATGCGGGCTACCTCAATTCCATCACGCAACAAGGCTATCGCCTGATTTACACCCCTGCCGATTTATCGCAATGGCGCAACCAAGATTTGCCACAAAGCTATCTCAACTCGCTCAACGACGGCTTTGAACTGATGCGCCAAGCAGGCGTGAAAGCCGTGTTGCGCTTTGCTTATGATTACGAAGCCTCGGGCAAAGACACCAATCTTGCCCAAGTGAAACGCCATATTGAGCAGCTCAAACCCATCATCAACCGCAATGCCGATGTAATCGCCGTGTGGCAAGGTGGCTTTATCGGCGCATGGGGCGAATGGCATTCTTCTGCCAACGGGCTCAACAGCGATAGCAACAAAAAAGAAATCGCCCAAGCCTTGCTCGCCGCCTTGCCTGCCAATCGCCAGCTCAATCTGCGCTATCCCTATGATTTGATTAAATGGTATGGCACGCCTGCCAGCGCCGAAGATTTCGCCAACAACAGCGAAAAAGCGCGCATCGGCATCCACAACGACTGCTATCTCGCCAGCATTGACGACACAGGCACCTACCAACCGCGCCACGATCAAACCATTGAAGCGCAACGCATGTTCACCCGCCAGCACGTTCAATACACCTCGTTTGGCGGCGAAACCTGCGCGCCTGTTGCCAACGCCCGCACCACTTGTTCCGACATCTTGCGCGAAGGCAAAGAATTCCGCTTGGCGTATCTGAATTACGACTACCACGAAACCTTCATCGACGGCTGGACAAAAGAAGGCTGCATGGCAGATGTGCAAAAAAATATCGGCTATCGCATAGAGCTAAGCCAATTCCAAATCAGCAGCCAAGCCAACGCATCAGGCAGCCTGAAATGGGCATTGAAACTGAGCAACCAAGGCTGGGCGCGCCCCATCAATCCGCGCAATATCGTAGTGCGCTTCACATCCAGCAGCGGCAGCAGCAAAGACGTGGTGTTGGAAAATACCAACTTGCGCACGCTGGATTCTGGCGCGAGCGCCCAATGGGAAGGCACGCTTACCCTGCCTAATTTGAGCGCAGGCGAATACAGCATTTCGCTGGGCGCGCCCGATCCCGATGCACGCCTTGCCGACAACACGCGCTTCTCGTTGCGCTTTGCCAATGCCGATTCGGGCAATGTGCAATGGAATCTGAAAACAGGATTCTTGGACACAGGGCTGAAAGTGAACGTTCACTAAGCCGCGCAACAATGTTTTCAGGCTGCCTCAATAATGCTGTTGAGGCAGCCTGAAAACGTTTTGATACATATTTTGCCCAAATTAGATTTGCCATTTTCAGGCTGCCTTAATCGGATGGATGATGATTGAAGGTAGCCTGAAAACTATTTTTGCGCCTTGTTTTTAATCTTGCATTCGGGCAAGGCGGCGGGGGTGTAAACGGAAACTTTCAGCGGCGTGAGCGCGAACAGTTGCTCAATTTGGCTTTTGCTGCGTTCGCTGGCGCGTTGCAAGATTTGGTCGGCGCAGGCTTGGCGCAGGATTTGCTGTTTGGCGTGGTATTGCACTTCGGCAAGTACGTTTAAATCGGTTTGGTAAAGGTTGAACGCGCCTGTGCGGATGTCGTACACGTCAATTTTGTCTAGCTGCACGGATAGGATTTCCACGGGCGGCAGGTTGATGATGATGCTTTGGTTATCAAGAATTTGGATGTTGCGTTCGGTGAGCTGGTTTAAATCCAGCCCCGCCACCACGCTGCCCCGCGCGGTGAAAATGCCTTTTTGGCTGTCTTGCCACAGGGCATACCAGTTGCCTTGCTTTTCGGTTTTGATGATGGTGTCAATGTGGTAGGCGGTGCTTTCTAGGCGGTTGATGTCTTGAATTTGGCGCAGCACGCTGGCTTGGTTGATGATTTGATGCGGGCTTTGGGGCTGCGTGATGCGGTGAACCAGCGCGAGCAGCGGGGCGCGGTAATGCCACGCGCTGGCGATTAGGGCGAGAAGGATAAGCAGGTGGAAGGTTTTTTTCATGGTGCGATGGGTAGGGGGGGCAGACTGCTTTTAAATGGTTGCTTGGATTGGGAAATCAAGGGTGTGATTGGGTGGTGGATGGCAGCCTGAAAATGATGTTTGGTGTGGGCGGTGGATGAATACTTTTTCAGGCTGCCCTTGGGTTGGCGTGATGTTGGCAGAAAGTAGTAGGTCGGGCATTTATGCCCGACTTTGCGGATGGAATTTGTCGGGCATCAATGCCCGACCTACGGCTTTTTTAACTGCGTTGAAGCTGCGCTTTCAGGTAGCCTAGAGAGAATGGGCTACCTGAAAGCTGAAGCCGCGTGCGTGCGTTCCGCACACACCCTACCACGCGGGCTACGCTTGCTGTGGTTACTATTCAAAAGGATGACATTGACCAAGATCTTTTCCCCAATCTAATTCAATGAATCTATCTTTAAATATTTCATATACAGGTTGGGAGTTAATTCTATATGCAGAATAGTTCTGTATTTCCTCTAATTTTGATATATCTGTAAAAGAGATGAAAACAGGAATATTTCTATTAATTCCAATGGTATCTATCTTTGATTTTACATTAATAAGCGATGATATACATGTATCAAACATGTATTCTCTATATTTGTCAAAATTATTTTTGTCTATATTTGCATATTGATATAGCTGTTTATTGAATTCTTTTAGCTTACTATTCTCCAAATTATAGCTTAAATTATCCCATTCATTTGGAGACCATTTGTAATATAAAAAATCATCATTATTTTTTATGTTATTTTTAGATATTAATCTATCTAAACTTTCTAAATCTGACAGTGCTAAAAAAAAGTTACTCATTTCATCATTACATACAAGAGAGATGGCGTAAGGTTCGTTCCTATTTGAAACCATTTTACTTAAATCATTAAAAATAGCATCACTCATGATATCAACTATATTTTCCATAATAAACTCCTTAACCAAAAACATTTTTTCCTATTTGTTGTAGAGCATTTTCCATAAATTTATTTGCTTTTGTTTTGGACATAAGCCCTTTTGAGATTTGTTCTTTAACAAATGCATCTGCACTTTCTAATTGATCTGCTACACAGGCTGCATTTTCTGCAGTAGTAGGTCGGGCATTGATGCCCGACTTATGGCTATCAAGGCAGCCTGAAAACGCAAATTTCGGCTTTTCAGGCTGCCTGTATTACAGGGCGATACGCATAACAATGCTGCGCAACAACCACCGCACGAGTTGCCCACTATTTCTGCTCGCCACCTGTTACCACAATATTCATCTGCTCGGGCTTGATGTGGTGTTGCCATGCGGCTTTGATGTCGTCGGCGCTGATGGCGTTGATTTTGCTGTTGTAAGTGTCCAGCCAATCGGTTGGGCGGTTGTATAAGCCGATCACAACAAGGTTGCCGATGAGTTTGGCGTTGCTGTCAAAGCGCAGCGGGAAGCTGCCCGTGATGTGGGCTTTGGCTTGTTTGAGTTCGTCTTCGGTTACGCCGTTGGCAACGAAATCGGCAAGCACTTTTTGCGCGGCGGCAAGGGCGGCTTCGCTGTTTTTGCGTTCTGTGCCAAAGCTGATATTAAACGGGGCGGCTTGCTCGTAGGCGGCGAAGCTGCTGGTTACGCCGTAGGTGTAGCCGTGTTTGTCGCGCAATTCTTTCATCAGGCGGCTGTCAAATCCGCCGCCGCCGAGAATGTAGTTGCCCACAATCAGGGCGAAATAATCGGGGTCGTTGTATTTTAAAACGGGCAAGCCGATGCTGATTTGGGTTTGCGTGCTGGCAGCAAAGGAGATGCGGCTGATGTGTCCACCGTGGTAGGGCACGGGCGGGGTGGGGCTGTGGTTTTGCGCTTTTTGCGGTAAGCCGTTCAGCGTTTGCACCACCAGTTGCTCGGCTTGGCTGCGGTTGATGTCGCCCACAATGGCAACGATGGCGTTGTCTTGGGCGTAGTGTTGTTGATGGAAGGTTTGAATGTCGTTCAGCGTTACGGCGCGGATGCTCTGCTCGCTGCGGTAGGCAGGTTTGCCGTAAGGATGGCTGGGGTAGTTGAGCTTGGTTTGCTCGCGGTTGGTGATGTAGGCAGGATAGCTTTGCGCTTGGCGCAGCGCGAGTACGGCGCGGTTTTGCAGGCGTTCTAGCACGGCTTGCTCAAAGCGAGGTTGCGTGAGCGCTTGGTTGAGCAAATCGGCGGTGGGGGCGAGTTTGCTGCTGTCGCTTAGGCTGCGAAAGGAAAAAATGCTGTATTCAAAGCTGCTGCTGCCTGAAATGCTGGAACCAAGGTCGTTTATGCGCGCGATGAAGGTTTCTTCGTCTAGCTTTTGCGTGCCGCGAGTGAGCATGGAAGCGGTGGCGGTGGCGATGTCGCTTTTGCCATCGGGCTCGGCGGTGCTGCCTGCGCCTTTGAAAATCACGGCGTAATCCACAATCGGCAATTCGTGGCGCTCAACCAGCAAAATTTGCGTGCCATTGGCGTTGTGCCAGCGCTGGATGGCAACGGCTTGGGCAAAAGTGCTGGCAAGTAGCAGGGCTAGGGGAAAGAGATTTTTCAGGCGCATGATGATGGGCTTTCGGGTGGGATAAAGCGGCGGATTGTAGAACAGATTAGGGATGGGTGGAATACGAAGCGGTTTAGCTTTGCTTTCAGGCTGCCTTGATGGCTTGGGGGCGCGGCAATAGTATGGCTGCAACAAAAAATCCGCCCGTTGCCAACGCCTATTTATCGCGCATTTGCACCCATCCGTTTTTCAGGCTGCCGCATTGTCTGCACTATAAAAATCTTGGTGGTGTCCTAAAAAGTATGCTGCTTGTTTTTTAGTAATTTAAATTAGCCAAATTCCGCTGTTTTAACAGGAAATTTTGTATGATAGAAATGTCGTTATTGGCTTGACGTTTTATGTCAGCATACTTTTTAGGACACCACCAAAATCTTTAATGGCTAAACGCTTGCCCAATAGTGATTAACAGTCTATTATCCGCCATTTCACAACCACGCCAAAAAAGGAAAACAAAATGGCTTACACACTCCCCGAGCTAGGCTTTGCCTACGATGCGCTAGAACCCTATTACGACGCGCAAACCTTGGAAATCCACCACAGCAAACACCATCAAACCTATGTGAACAACGCCAACGCAGCGGTTGAAAGCCTGCCTGCCGAGTTCCAAAATCTATCGCCAGAAGCGCTGATTGCGCGCGTGGCAGAGCTGCCCGCTGATAAGCAAATGCCCGTGCGCAACAACGTGGGCGGTCATGCCAACCATTCATTCTTCTGGCAAAACCTGAAACAAGGCACAACGCTTTCAGGCAGCCTGAAAGCTGCGATTGAACGAGATTTTGGCAGCGTGGAAGCCTTCCAAGCCGAGTTTGAAAAAGCCGCGCAAACCCGCTTCGCATCAGGCTGGGCTTGGCTGGTGTTAAACGGCGGCAAGCTACAAATCGTTTCCACCCCCAACCAAGACAGCCCCTTAATGGGCAAAGCCATTGCTGGCTGCGAAGGCGTGCCGCTAATGGTGTTGGATGTTTGGGAACACGCGTATTACTTGAAATTCCAAAACCGCCGCCCCGATTACATCAAAGAATTCTGGAACGTGGTGAACTGGGATAAAGTGCAAGAGCGCTTTGACGCTGCGCTGTAAATCGGCAGCCTGAAAGCCAAAGGCTTTAACGAAGTTAAAAAATAAGAAAACGACTGTATGCTTGATGGGCATCTGGTCGTTTTTTGTTGGGCGGGTTTCAGGCTGCCTAATGGGGATGTTGAGGCAGCCTGAAAAGGATGTTGGGGTTTTCAGGCTGCCTCGCGCGTTCACTCTTTTCCATCCTTCAACCAATAATTCTCCAGCCCGATGTCCCACAATTCATCTTCCAGCGCCAAAGCGGTCATCGAGGGCATTGCTTCAAAAGCCGCCTTCACGCGCTGTTTGTTTTCTGGCGACGGCTCGGTTTGATAAGCCTCTGCCGCCGCCAAGAATTTGTCGCCCGTTGTCGGCAGCCCGTTGAGTTGTGCCAAGGCGTCGTCCAATTCCAAAAGGAAATCATCTGCGTCCGTTCCGTCGTATTCGTCATGCAGCAGCACGCTGCCCAAGCTGCCGATGTGCAGCCGTGTGCCTGCGGGCGGCGACAGGCTTAAATCGCCGTTGTCCAACGCTGCCGCGATGCTTTTCCTGTGCAGTCGGATTTTTTCGAGCAGGTAGCCGATTTCTATGCCGTCGTCGGCGTAAACCACCAAATTAACAAAATAATACAAGCCGTTATGGCGATACGCTGCGGCAAAATTTTGTCCCGTCTCCCGTTTTTCGCCGTCCTGCCGATAAAAACGGTTTCGGAAAGCAGGCGCTGGCTTGGCTGCGGGCGCGGTTCGGACGGATGCGGCAATTGGTTGAGCAGCCCAAGCGCGTGTGCCTTATATGTTTCGCGGTCAAACAGCCAGCGCCCATCGTCGGTTTGCCGATAGCCCAGGGTGCTGAAGTTGGTTTTGCTGCGGTCGGGGATGTGCGCCGCCAGCCAGCCTTTGTCGATGTTGTGTTTCAAATTTTCCGCATCGTCCATCTGCCAGCAATCCGCATAGCCGCTGCCGTAGAAAAATCCGTTGCTGACGAACCAGTCGCCGTTGTGGATGATGATGGGCAGGGCGATGCCGTCGCCTGCTTCGGCGTGGTGGACGTTGAGGGCGAACACGCTTAATTCGGGATGGTGGGGCACGATGATGCGCCCGTTGTTTAATTCTATATCCATGTTTTCATGATGCCTTTCGTCTGATTTTGCCTAGCGCTTCAATCTTCCCAATCTTCGGGATTTTCCTGCAAACCCAGCAAAAATGCGTCGAACGATTCGGCGATGACCGTGCTGTTGGCGGCGAAATTGGCTTCGGTGGAAAGGTGGTCGCGCCATACATCGCGCACGTAATAGACAATCCGTCCGCTGCCTTTTTCCAGACAGATGTAGTTGCCGCCCCAGTCCATGGCAAAGGGGATGAGCGTGTTGGGCACTTCGCCTGCCGCCCAGTGCATCAGGGCGCGGCCTTCCAGTGTGAACTCGGGGTCGTCGGCAAACTCATGGGCGTAGCGGATGGGGATGAACTGGCTGATTTCTATATCGTCGTAGTCAATTTCGTCGTTCACAAACAGCGACAGGCGCGGGGTGCCGCCGTTGTAGCGCCGGTAATGCAGCCTGAAAGCGTGAGGCAGCTCTGCGCCGAGTTGTTCTGCCGCTGCTTGGATGTCGTCTTCGGTCAGCGGCTGTTCGCAGTCTTCAAATTCGGCTTCGCCTGCGCGCTTGGCGGGCGCGTCGGTTTTCCATTGGCTCAAATCGTCGGGCGGCTGGGGCAGATAGCCCGCGAGGTATTCGGCGGCTTGGTCGGCGGTGAATTCGGGTGATTCGCTCTCGATTATCCACGCGAGAAACTGGCGCGGCCCGCCGTTGAGATAGGACGGCGGCGACACGGGGTAAAAGCGCGCGGGCAGCTGCTCGCTGACGGACAGCCAGTTGAGCACGAACGCCAGCTCCTGCACCACATTCCATGCGAGAGGGTGGTCCAGATTCAGATAAAACCGCACCTGCCAGCGGCCGTCGCGGTCGCGGTTGCTGTCAATCGGCTCGCGCACGGCGGGCAGGCGGCGGAGGAATTCGGTGAGTTTTTCGGTTTGCGGCTTTTTCTTGCGGCTCATGTTGATTTGCTTTCTGTGATGGTTAAGGCAGCCTGAAACGCGGTTTACACGTTTTCAGGCTGCCTTTGACGTTTCAAATTGTTGGCAAACGATTTACAAGCCTGCCGCTTTTCTCAATGCTTCGGCTTTATCGGTTTTCTCCCAAGTGAACTCAGGTTCTTCGCGCCCGAAGTGCCCATAAGCGGCGGTTTTGCTGTAAATGGGGCGCAGCAAATCCAGCATTTGGATGATGCCTTTGGGGCGCAGGTCAAAATGTTCGCGCACCAATTTGATCAACTCGGCTTCGTTCAGTTTGCCCGTGCCAAAGGTGTCCACCGAAATAGAAGTGGGTTCCGCCACGCCGATGGCGTAGGAAATTTGGATTTGGCATTGGCTTGCCAAGCCTGCGGCAACAATGTTTTTTGCCACATAACGCCCTGCATAAGCGGCGGAGCGGTCCACTTTGCTGGGGTCTTTGCCCGAGAATGCACCGCCGCCGTGTGGCGCTGCGCCGCCGTAGGTGTCCACAATGATTTTGCGTCCTGTTAAGCCGCAGTCGCCTTGCGGGCCGCCGATGACAAATTTGCCCGTTGGGTTAATCAAATATTTGGTTTCGGGCGTGAGCAATTCTTTGGGCAACACGGGCAAGATGATGTGTTCTTTCACCGCAGTGCATAGCTCTTCGTAGCCGATTTCGGGCGCGTGCTGGGTGGAAAGGACAACGGTGTCAATGCGGGTTACTTTGCCTGTTTCGTTGTCATACGCCACGGTTAATTGCGCTTTAGCATCGGGGCGCAGCCAAGGCAGCAAGCCGCTTTTGCGCACTTCGCTTTGGCGTTGCATCAGGCGGTGGCTGTAATAAATGGCAAACGGCATCAGCGTGGGGGTTTCGTCGCAGGCGTAGCCAAACATTAAGCCTTGGTCGCCCGCGCCTTGGTTCAGGTCAATGCCTTCGCCTTCGTTTACGCCTTGGGCGATGTCGGGCGATTGCACGCCGTAGTTCACTAAAAATTTGCAGGTGCTGGCGGAAAAACCGAGGCTTGGGTCGGTGTAGCCGATGCGTGCGATGGTGTCGCGGGCGATTTGTTCGTAGTCTACTTGGGCGGTGGTGGTGATTTCGCCTGCCAGCACGCATAAATCAGTGGCAACCAGCGTTTCGGCGGCCACGCGCGATTTAGGGTCTTGGGCAAAAATGGCATCTAAAATGGCATCGGAAATTTGGTCGGCAACTTTATCGGGATGCCCTTCGGATACGGATTCTGAAGTAAAGAGGTATTCGCTCATGGATTTTTTCCTTATGGATTACAGCGTTATATTGAAAAGCGCGGGGGCTGGATAAAAGGGCAGAATTTTGTGTGCAAAAACGAAACATCCATTTGCAATAGATAAAAAAATGCCCGCATTAAAAGCGGGTTGGGATTGCTTGCGCTTTGCAACAAGCCACATCGGTTTTATGCAAACCGTCCACCTTATTGTTTTGTAAACAACAGGTTGGCATGGAATTTCCAACTCTTAATGCGGGGCGAATGATAGCAAATTGCAACGGGCTAGGCAAGGCAGCCTGAAAACGCTTATACTCGCAACCCCTGTTTAACCACTCAAAATTAAGGATGTTATGATGAAAAAGATTCAATTTTCGTTGGCAGCAGCGGCTTTGTTTGCCGCGTTTTCGGCTTCGGCGGCGCCGCAACCTTTGGGTAATCCTTTGCGCGCTGCCAAGGGCTGCCAATCGTTGAGCGCGCAAGAAACGGCGCGTTGCAAAAAAACGGAAGATTATTGCACCAACAAGCCCAAAGACCCGAAATGCATGCGCTTTAATAAATTGCGCGAGAAATATCCGTTGGAGAAAAAATCTGTTGTAGAACCCAATGAGCCTGTTGATTACATCGGTCCTGCCGCGCAATAAACAACGCTGAAATGGAAATCATGCTGAAATGGCTTTTTCAAATCGCGGCGGCGTTGCCGTTGCCTGTGTTGCATGGCTTGGGCAATGCGCTGGGGTGGGTGATGTATGGCGTGTTGGGCAAGGAGCGCAGACGCATTCGGCGGCATTTGCGCCAAGCGGGTTTGCCGCACGGCTGGCGCGACGTGTTACGCGTGTGCCAAGAGACGGTGAAAAGCGGCTTGGAATTGCCAGTGGCGTTTTTTCGGCAGCCTGAAAAGATTGTGGCTCTGTTTCCCGAGATGCATGGTTGGCAGCATATTCAGGCTGCTTTAAATGCGGGCGAGGGCTTGCTGCTGATTACGCCGCATATTGGAAGCTATGATTTGGCGGGGCGCTATATCAGCGAGCAATTGCCGTTTGCGCTCACGGCGATGTATAAGCCGCCGAAAATCAAGATGTTTGATGCGATTATGCAGGCGGGGCGGGTACGTGGCAAAGGGCGGACGGCGCCGACTAATCTGCAAGGGGTGAAGCAGATTATGAAGGCGTTGCGCGCGGGGGAGGCGACGATTGTGTTGCCCGACCATGTGCCCAACCCGCTGGAAGGTGGCGAGGGAGTGTGGGTGGACTTTTTTGGCAAGCCTGCTTACACGATGACGCTAGCGGGCAAGCTGGCGCAGGTGAAGAATGTGCGGGCGTTGTTTTTTGTGGGCGAGCGTTTGCCTAATGGGCGGGGGTTTGCGTTGCATATTGCGCCGATTTCAGGCTGCTTTAATGGCGACAGGGCGCATGATGCGGCGTTGATTAACCGGAATGTGGAATATTGGGTTCGGCGTTTTCCGAGCCAGTATTTGTTTGCTTACAATCGGTATAAGCATCCGGTTGGGGCGGTGGAAAGCCCTGAGATGCGGGGGATATGAGATGGAATTAAGGCAGCCTGAAAATGGGATTATTCATTTTCAGGCTGCCTTTTTTGTGGGGTTAGGTTAGGGTTGATGATGGGTTTTCAGGCTACCTAATGCCTAAACAACATATTCATAATCCACCACCAGCGGCGCGTGGTCGGAAAACTTCACGTCTTTGTAAATATGCGCTTTTTGCGCTTTTGCCGCCAAATCGGGCGTGGTCATTTGGTAATCAATCCGCCAGCCAACATCGTTGGCATAGGCTTGCCCGCGGTTGCTCCACCATGTGTAGCCTGCGATTTCGGGATAGAGCGTGCGCCATGTGTCCACCCAGCCTAATTCGGCAATCACGCGCCCTATCCATGCGCGCTCTTCGGGCAGAAAGCCTGAGTTTTTTTGGTTGCCTTTCCAGTTTTTGATGTCTATGTTTTGGTGGGCGATGTTCCAGTCGCCACACACGACAACATCGCGTCCTTCGGCTTTGAGCGCGGCGAGAATGGGGTAGAACGTGTCTAAAAATTCGTATTTATAGGCTTGGCGCTCTTCGGCGCTGGTGCCGCTGGGCAGATAGAGCGAGATAACGCTGAGCTTGCTAAAATCGGCGCGGATGTAGCGCCCTTCGTTATCAAATTTTTCTATGCCGATGCCGTATTGGATGCGGTCGGGGGTGCGCTTGCTGTATATCGCTACGCCGCTGTAACCGCGTTTTTGCGCGCAATGCCATGCGCCGTGCATGCCGTGTGGGTTTTTCATGTCGTCCGATAAATCGGCTTCTTGTGCTTTGAGTTCTTGCACGCAAACGATGTCTGCGCCCGATTGGGCGATGTAGTCTAAAAAGCCTTTTTTGTAGGCGGAGCGGATGCCGTTTACATTGGCGGAGATGATGCGCATGGGGGTTCCTTGTGTGTTTGTGGAAATGATGGGGCAGCCTGAAAAGCAGGTTTGGCTTTGAACTCGTTTTTCAGGCTGCCTTTGGGCTAATCAGCAAAGCCATAAGGCAGCCTGAAAACGTTTTAGCGCAGCAAAAACGGCTTAGGCGTTAAGCGGCGCGTTGCTTTGCTCGCAGAGCAGTTGATATTGCAGGCGGATAAATTCGTCTAACACGGCTTGTTGGATGTCTAGCCGCTGGGTGATGGGGGCGGCGAAGCGGACGACGAGTTTGTAGGTTTTGTCGTCGTGTGGCACGCGGTTGATGCGGGTGCGGGCGGCGGGGGTGAAGAAGAGTTGTTGTACTTGCACGGCTTCAAAATATTGGATGATTTCGGGCGTGTAGGGGGCGCACCATTGGTCTAACACGGCTTGCAGCTTGGGCACGATGGCATCGGAATCCAGATGTATCGGCACGGGAATTTCAAAGGTGTGCACAACGTATTGCCCTAAGATGTGGTCGCGCTGCACGGTTTGGCTCAGCAGCAGGCTGTTGGGGAAGGAAACGGTGCGCCCTGATAGATGCCCAATCAGCGGGTTGTCCACGATTTGCATCATTAGGGTGTTGAATAGGTTGATGTCCACCACGCGCCCGCGGATGTGGGCGATTTCAATGTAGTCGCCCACGGAATATTGCCGCGTTACAAAGCGCAATAGGCTGCCTGAAAGGCACATAATCAGCTCTTTGGTGGCAACCACGGTGGCGGCGGCCAGCGCAACCATAGACAGCGCAAAGGTTTGGATTTGGCTGCCCCACACCATCAGCAGCCCTATCAAAATCAAAATCAGCGACACATTGCGGCTGAGCACCAAGGCGCGGCGCTTGTGTTCCAAATCCAAATTGGGATGGCTTTTGAAATGGGCATACAGCCAAATGGCTTTCACCAGCCATACCAAAGGAAACAGCAGCAGGGTGAAGATCCATTGCTCGGATAGGGGTATTTTGGCGAACCATTGGTGTAGGGTGTTGAGCATAGGCTTTCCTTGGGGATTGCTGTGGAGGGATGTGGATTAGAAACTATCTTTCAGGCTGCCTTTGGCGGTTGGAATCATCAAGGATTGGAATCATCAAAAGGCAGCCTGAAACGCTTGTTCTTGCAGGGCGGTTAATTCTGCGATGCCCTGTTGCGCCAGCGCGATTAAGCTGTTTAATTCGGCAACGCTAAACGCTGCGCCTTCGGCGGTGCCTTGAATTTCAATCAGATGGCTGGCGTTGAGCATCACAATGTTGACATCGCTATCGCAGCCTGAATCTTCAGGGTAGTCCAAATCCAGCAGCGGCGTGCCGTTTACCATGCCTGCGGAAATGGCGGCAACGCTGCCGATGAGCGGATTGGCGGCTAATGTGCCGTTATCCAGCAATTTTTGTACCGCAATTTTCAGCGCAACAAACGCGCCTGTGATGCTGGCGGTGCGCGTGCCGCCATCGGCTTGGATAACGTCGCAGTCAATCAGAATTTGGCGCTCGCCCAGCAGGGTTAAATCCACGCAGGCGCGCAGGCTGCGCCCAATCAGCCGTTGAATTTCTTGCGTGCGCCCAGATTGCTTGCCCGCTGCGGCTTCGCGTTTCATGCGCGATTGGGTGGATGCGGGCAGCATGCCGTATTCCGCCGTTACCCAGCCTTGATTTTTGCCGCGCAAAAATGGCGGCACATTTTCATCCACCGTGGCGGTGCAGATGACTTGGGTGTTGCCACAAGCAATCAACACCGAGCCGTTGGCATGGGGCAAGAAGTTGGGCGTGATGGTTACGGGGCGCAGTTGGTTGGCAAGGCGTTGGGTGCGTTGGTAGGTCATGGCGAGCTTTCTGGTTGTGGGGTGGAAAAGGGCGGAATTATAACGGTTTTGCAGGGCAGCCTGAAACGATTGGCGCACTTCGTTTCAGGCAGCCTTGGGGCTTTGTGTTACCATAGCTTCGTTTTTCAACGTCAAACAAAGGAAAAAACATGACCGTACGCAGCATGACTGGCTTTGCCAACGCCCAAGGCGAAATTGCAGGCAAACGCATTGAATTGGAACTTCGCGCCGTCAACCATCGTTTTTTGGATGTGCAATTTAAAATTCCCGACGATTTGCGCGTGTTAGAAGGCACGATGCGCGAGCTCATCAGCAGCAAAATCTCGCGCGGCAAACTGGAATGCCGCATTCAGTTGAGCAACATTGCCAACGGCGCGAATAGCTTGCACATCAATCAAAATCTGGTGAACGAGCTGGCGGAGCTTAACGCCAAATGGCGCAAAAAACACGATGGCTTGGGCAAGCTCACGGTTGCCGATATTTTGAAATTTCCCAATGTAATCATCAGCGCAGAAGTGGACAGCGATGCGCTGCAAGAGACGGTGTTGAAGCTGCTGGCGCAGGCGGTGGACGATTTTGTTGCCAGCCGCGAGCGCGAGGGCGAAAAGCTGCAAGCGCATATTTTGGAACGGCTGGATTTGATGCAAGCCATTATCGGCGCGCTGGAAGAATTGTTCCCGCAGCTGTTGCAAGAGCATTTGGCGCGTTGCCGCCGCCGCTTGCAAGAAGCAGTGGTGAGCATTGACGAAGACCGCTTGAAGCAAGAATTTGCGCTTTATATGCAAAAAGCCGATGTGGACGAGGAATTCAACCGCTTGCATACGCACATCACCGAGGTGCGCCGCATTGTTACCCAACACGATGGCACGATTGGCAAACGGCTGGATTTTCTGATGCAAGAGTTAAACCGCGAAGCCAACACGCTGGGCAGCAAGGCGATTGCCAACGAATGCACGCAGGTTTCGGTGGAATTGAAAGTGTTGATTGAGCAGATGCGCGAGCAGGTGCAGAATATTGAGTAGTGCGTAGGATGGATTGAGGCAGCCTGAAAACTGTGAAAAGGGTTTTCAGGCTGCTTTTTCTTGGGATTGTGAAAGTTGTTTAAAGGCAGCCTGAAAACGAGTTTTCCACTTTCAGGCTGCCTTTGGGGAGTTTTTGCGGCAGCCTGAAAATGGGTTGGCGTTTTGTGGTTGGCATCCGATTAGCTTTAACCATGCGTCTCGTGCCGACGGGGCACTTACTTTTCTTTGCTTCGCCAAAGAAAAGTAAGCAAAAGAAAGGCGACCCCGACGTGCAGGTTCGCTGCGCGAACTTCCCTCACTCCGCATCCTTTTTTCGGCGCGTGCGAACTAGCCGCGCTTTGCGCGTCGTCGGACAAGCGTACGCTTTTTTCCGAAAAAAGAATGCTCCGTTCGGCTGGACGTAGGGGAATGGGCAGTAGTGCCAAACGTTTGTGATGGATTAACCAAAAAAGGCAGCCTGAAAACTGGAAAATGATTTTCAGGCTGCCTAATTGTTGATTGCTAAACATCCCCCAAAGGCAGCCTGAAAACGAGTTTACACACTTCTGCAAAACTAAAACGCTGTTTCCGCTCGCCATCCGCATCCTCCCTAAAAATCATCATCCCCTAAATCAGGGCAAATCCTATACCAAAAACACAGCGGCGTAAACACAATATATTCCGTTGCCCGCGTTACTTTGCGCGCCGTCTCCCCCGAGCCAAACGCGCCCGATCCTGTGCTGGCGCAGGCGGTTAATGCCAAGCAGAGCAGGGCGGCTAAGCCCATTTTTCGCATCATCACGCTGTTCCCGTTGTTTTCAGGCTGCCCCAATCATCATTAAGGCAGCCTGAAAATCTGTTTTACGCTTGTTTAGTCTTTTCTGCTTTGGCTTTTTCGGCTCGCTCAAACTCCGCTGCCCAATAAGTCGCCAGCAACGCGCCCGAGATGTTGTGCCACACGCTAAAAATCGCGCTGGGCACCGCCACCACAGGCAATGCGGCAAAGTGCAGCTTCGCCAACGCCACGCCCAAGCCCGAGTTTTGCATCCCCACTTCCACCGCCAGCGTTTTTTGCGCGTCATACGGCAAGCCCATCACGCGCGCCGCCAAAAAGCCGAGCAAATAGCCCAAACCATTATGCAACATCACCACCGTAAAAATCAGCGCGCCGCTTTCCACAATCCGCCCTTTGCTCACGCCCACCACCGCCGCAATAATCAGCACGATAGACACCACCGATACCAAAGGCAAAACTTCCACCGCCGCATCGGTTTGTTTGCGGAAAAACTTGTGCAGCAATACACCCAACACAATCGGCAAAATTACAATCTGCGCGATGGAAATAAACATAGAACTTGCGTCAATGTCCAACCATTGGTTCGCAAACACATAAAACACCGCAGGCGTGAGCAACGGCGCAAGCAGCGTGGACACCGAAGTAACTGCCACGCTCAGCGGCACATTGCCCTTTGCCAAATAAGTAATCACGTTAGACGCCGTGCCACCAGGGCAAGAGCCCACCAAAATCACGCCCACCGCAATATCCGCAGGCAAGTTAAACGCCTTTGCCAGCGCAAAAGCAATACTCGGCATAATGGCAAACTGCGCCACCACACCCACAATCACCGCCTTGGGCTGCTGCCCGATAATTTTAAAATCGTTGGGCGACAAGGTAAGCCCCATGCCAAACATAATGATGCCTAGCAAATAAGTAATCAGCGGCAACACCCATTTAAACGCTTCGGGCGACATAAACCCGATAAAAGCAAACAACGCCGCCCACAAGGCAAACGTTTTTCCAACAAATTGACTGAGTTTTCGGATGGTTTCCATGTTGTATTACTTGTGTTAAGAAATTTAAAGGAGCGCAAGGATACTACAAAAACCGCGCAGCACAAAGATTTCAGGCTGCCTTTTTGCGCAAACGCTGCGCTAGGCGCAACAAAGCCTTTTATCGCAAAATATTGGCGATGCGAAAACCCATTTGCCGCCTTTTCAGGCTGCCGCAGCAAAATCGCGCCATCTTGCAACGCAAAATCATGTAAAATGCCCCCGTTTTTCACAACCCAAAATCCAACAATGGACGATCTCCCCAGTAGTACGTTCACATTGCATCATTCAACCCCAATCAAATAAACCTGCCTAAATGTCGCCCGTCGCCATCAGGCAGGCGGAGCATTTATGGAAACTCAAATCAACGACCGCAGCGATTCCGAGCAGTTGACTGCCGATATTGAACACATTCACAAACTCTCTTCTCATCTGCTGAGCCATTATTCCGAAATCAGCGAACAACTTACCCTGCCCGAGCCACACGCCAACGCCAAACTGCAAATGTTGATTGGCATCTTGCATGAATTGCATCCCGCCGACGTGGCCGCCGTGTTAGAAAGCCTGCCGCCCAAAGAGCGCGTGCTGGTGTGGAAACTCGCGTCGCCCGAAGAAGACGGCGATGTGTTGCTGGAAGTGTCCGACAGCGTGCGCGAAAGCCTGATTGAAACCATGGACAAAGCCGAGCTGGTGGCGGCGGTGGAAGACATGGATGCCGACGATTTGGCAGATTTGGCGGATGACTTGCCCACGCATGTGGTGGATGAAGTGCTGCAAACGCGCGATGAAGAAGAGCGCGCCCAAGTTCAGGCTGCCATGTCGTATGAAGACAACCAAGTGGGCGCGGTGATGAACTTTGAAATTGTGAGCATACGCGGCGATGTAACCTGCGAAGTGGTGCTGCGCTATTTGCGCCGCTTTGACAGCCTGCCCGACCACACCGACAAAATCTTTGTGGTGGACGACAACGACATCCTGCAAGGCGTGCTGCCCATCCGCAAGCTGCTGGTTGCCGACCCCGAAGAAATCGTAGAAAACATCATGGCAAAAGACGTGGTGAAATTTCGCCCCGAGGATGATGTGGAAGAAGCCGCCGCTGCGTTTGAACGCTACGACTTGGTAACCGCGCCCGTGGTGGACGAAAACAAAAAGCTCATCGCGCGGTTAACGGTGGACGAGATGGTGGACGTGATCCGCGAAGAAGGCGAAGCGGATATGCTGAACATGGCGGGTTTGGATGAAGACGAAGATTTGTTCGCGCCCGTGTGGGATTCGGTAAAAAACCGCTGGGTGTGGCTAGCGGTGAACTTGGTAACGGCGTTTATTTCCAGCCGCGTGATTGGGATGTTTGAAGGCTCCATCGCGCAAATTGTGGCGCTGGCAACGCTGATGCCGATTGTGGCGGGCATTGGTGGCAATTCGGGCAACCAAACGATTACCATGATTGTGCGCTCGCTCGCCAGCTCGCAAATTTCCAACGCGCAGGCGTTCCGGCTGCTGAAAAAAGAATTGGGCGTGGCTTTGGTGAACGGCTTGATTTGGGGCAGCGTGATGGGGCTGGTGTCGTTTGCGCTGTATCACAATGTGGGCATTGGCTTGGTGATGGTTGCCGCGATGACGCTGAACCTGCTGCTGGCGGCGTTTTTGGGCGTGATGATTCCTGTGTGCATGGAAAAATGGGGCAAAGACCCCGCGCGTGGCAGCTCGGTATTGATTACAGCGTTTACCGATTCGGGCGGCTTTTTGATTTTTCTTGGGCTGGCGACGATGTTTTTGCTGTGAGATTGAGAGAATGGGTTTCAGGCTGCCTTTGTTTACAGGATAAGGCAGCCTGAAACTCAATTCTGCTAACCCAAAGCCTTTGCTATTACACCCAATGCCTTGATTATTTTCAGGCTGCCTGATTCATCATCAAAGGCAGCCTGAAATCTTATTGGGAGTGTGTTTGCTATGCGATTGCGTTTAGAAGCGGAATTTGCCTGTTGCTTTGTACCAGCTGGTGTCGTTTCCGTCTTGCAGCGGTGTAATCAGCGTGTCAAACAGGGTTTTTTCGCTGAATTCGCTGCCGTGGCGGGTGATTTGTAAGCAGCGTTGCACGGGCTCGCTACCGACTACGACGACCATGCGTCCGCCTTCGTTTAGGTGTGCGAGAAGCTGCTCAGGGATGGTTTTCAGGCTGCCGCCGATGTAAATTGCGTCAAAGCGGGCATCGGCGGGCAGGGCGTTTAAGCCGTCAATCGCTTTGTATTGAATGTTGTCCAGTTGCAAGCCTTTGAGGATGGCTTGGGCGGCGCCCAGCTGTTGTTCGTCAAGGTCGCAAGTGGTTACATCGTAAGCCAGTTTGGCCAAGATGGCGGTGGCGTAGCCCGAGCCTGTGTCGACTTCTAACACGCGCTCGTGTTTTTTCAATGCCAAGCCTTGCACCATGCGTCCGACGATTTTGGGTTCTAGCATTTTGCTGCCGTTGGGCAGGGGCAGGGCGAGATCGGCATAGGCGTAGCCTTGTTGGTCGGGTTGCACGAATATTTCGCGTGGGATTTCTTGCAGCGCATCCAATACATCAAAATCCAGCACATCCCATGGGCGGATTTGTTGTTCTACCATGTTGAAGCGGGCTTGTTCAAAGTTCATATTGGGCTTTCTGGGCGTGAGTGGAAAATGGGGCGATTATAGCATTTTGGCGGGGCTAAGTTGCTGGCTTGTGGAGTTGATTTCTGCTGTTTAGGCAGCCTGAAAAGGGCTGGGCGGTGGATGGCTGGGCATGAAAAAACCTTGCTGTAATAAGCAAGGTTTGCGATGCGAGCACGCCCAAGGGGATTCGAACCCCTGTTGCCGCCGTGAAAGGGCAGTGTCCTAGGCCTCTAGACGATGGGCGCGGAAAGGCGCGAATTATACGGCGATTGCGTTGGGTGTCAAGCTGATGCCTGCTTGCGCCGCGGTGTTGCGCGCGAGGTGTGATGATGGGTTTAAGGCAGCCTGAAAACGGGAAATGGTTTTGGGCTGCCTTTTTGTTTTACAACGTAATCGCGGCTTCTAGCGCGATGGTAATCATGTCGTTGAACGTGAGTTGGCGCTCTTCGGCGGTGGTGTATTCTTCGCGCACGATGTGGTCGGACACGGTACAGATGGTGGCGGCTTTGGCGCCAAATTCTGCTGCCACGCCGTAGATGCCTGCGGCTTCCATTTCCACGCCAACGATGCCGTATTTGCGCAGGGTTTCGGTCATGGCGGTGTCGGGGTGGTAGAACAAATCGGATGAAAATAGGTTGCCCACTTTGGCGTTCACACTACGCGCTTGGGCGGCGGCGGCAAGGGCTTGCACGATGCCAAAATCGGCAAGGGCGGCGAAGTCGTAGCCGTGGAAGCGGATGCGATTGACATTGCTGTCGGTGGATGCGCCGATGCCGATGACCACGTCGCGCACATGGATGTCATCCAACACGGCACCGCATGAGCCGATGCGGATTAGGTTTTTCACGCCGTATTCGGTGATGAGTTCTTTGGCGTAGATGGAGCAGGACGGGATGCCCATGCCGTGTCCCATGATGGAGATGCGTTTGCCTTTATATGTGCCTGTGTAGCCATACATATTGCGCACGGCGGTTACTTGCTCGGCGTTTTCCAAAAAGGTTTCGGCGATGTATTTGGCGCGCAGGGGATCACCCGGCATCAAAACGGTTTCGGCGAATGCGCCTGCGGGGGCGGAAATGTGTGGGGTTGCCATGATGGGCTCCTTGTGGTTGGTTGGAAGAAATTTAATTTTGTAGAAACTCGTAAACCCGTTTTCAGGCTGCCTATGCTTGCGCGATGCTTGGGCAAGATAGGCAGCCTGAAAATGGGTTAGCAGTTTTGTTTGCCGTAAACATCTTGGCGCAGCATTTCGCGCACGGCAGCATCAAACGCTTGCAACACGTTTTGCGCGTCGGCTTCGCTGCTGCCTTTGGCATCCAGATAGAATTTGACTTTGGGTTCGGTGCCCGATGGGCGCACAATCAGGCGACTGCCATTGGCGATGTAGTACACCAAGATGTCGTTTTGGCGTTCGGTTTTTAGGTGGTCAATGGTTTGCTCTACTGCGTGCCCACCGATTTGGCTGGGCGGATTTTGGCGCAGCGCGCTCATCAATTTGCCGATGTCGGCAAGGTCGCTGACGCGGATGGAGATTTGTCCGCTGGTGTATGCGCCAAAGGTTTGGGCGAAATCGCGGGCATGATCCAGCAGGGTTTTGCCTTGCGCTTTCAGGCTGCGTACTAGGTCTAAGAACACAATGGCGGCGGAGATACCGTCTTTGTCGCGCACTTTTTCGGGGTCAACCAGATAGCCGAGCGCTTCTTCAAAGCCGTAAAGCAGATGGGGTGCTTTGGCGATGTATTTAAAGCCGGTGAGCGTTTCTTCGTTGGCAAAGCCGTATTTTTGCGCAATTTGCGCCAGCGCGGGCGAGGAGACGAGTGAGCAGGCGAGTGTGCCTGTTTTGCCTTGATTTTTTTGCGCCAGATACCAGCCCAAATAGCAGCCGACTACGTTGCCGTGCAGGGGTTTCCAGTTGCCGTGTTCATCGGGGATGGCAACGGCGAGGCGATCGGCATCGGGGTCGTTGGCGATGATGAATTCGGCGTTTTCTTTTTTGGCTAACGCGATGGCGAGGTCTAGCGCGCCTTTTTCTTCGGGATTGGGGAAGGCGACGGTGTGGAAAGTGGGGTCTGGCTCGGCTTGCTCGGCAACGATGTGCGGCAGCGGCAGCTTGGCGGCGGCTAGGGTTTTGAGCAGCACTTCTTTGCCCACGCCGTGCATGGCGGTGTAAACATAATTCAGGCTACATTCGGGTTCTTGCGCCAGCGCGGCGGTTTTGGCGATGTAGGCTTTAATCACTTCTTCGCCGAGTGTCTCGTAGTCGCTGCTGCGTGGATATTGGTTGATGGGAGTTTGCGTGGCGCGGTCAATCAGCGCGGCGATTTGTTCATCGGCGGGGGAGACGATTTGTCCGCCGCCGTTGCTTTTGCCCAGATAGACTTTGTAGCCGTTGTCGGCTGGGGGGTTGTGGCTGGCGGTTACCATTACGCCTGCGCTGGTGTTGAAATGTTGGATGGCGTAGGCAAGCACGGGGGTGGGCAGTTTGCGCGGCAGCAGGCGGGTTTTGATGCCTGCGGCTGCCATGATTTCGGCGGTGTCGCGGGCGTAGATGTCGGAATTTTTGCGCCCGTCGTAGCCAATCACGATGCTGGGAGTTTGTGGATCAAATTGCAAGATGTAGTCGGCAAGACCTTTGGCGGCTTGGGCAACCAACACGCGGTTCATGCCCATGCTGCCTGCTTGTTGTTTGCCGCGCAGACCTGCGGTGCCAAATTGCAAGCGTCCGTTGAAGCGGTTTTCCAGCTCGCTTAATGCGGCGGCATCGCCAGCTTGGGCGGCAGGAATCAGGGCTTCCAGTTCGGCGCGTGTTTCGGGGTCGGGGTCTTGGGCGAGCCAGTTTTGCGCTTGGGCGATGTAAGTCATGATGGACTCCTTGGTGTTGGTTGAGAAGAGGGGATTTTAGCTTAATCTTGGGCTTGCGGCAGCCTGAAAAATGGGTTTTCAGGCTGCCTATTGTGTTTTCAGACGATGCTTTTGCGAGAGCTTGCGGGCGCGGCGATACCACGCTTGGGCGGCTGTTTGGCTGGGGGCTTGGCTGCTGGCGTAGTTGAGCGAGATGAATTCTTGCAGCAGTTGGGCAAGGTCGGGGCTAAGGCGTTCGGTTTGCGCCAACTCGGTTTGCAATTCAACTGCACCAAGCGCGGCAAGATTGGGAAAGCTGTTGCCCAGCAGGCGGCGTTTGAGCAGCATAAAGCCGTCGGCGAGGGGGGCGATGTCTTGCTTGCGCGAGCGTCGCCACCACCAGATGATGGGAATCAACACGGGCACGCTGCCGATGATGAGCAGCAGCAGGGGGCTGAATTTGCTTGCGCCGCCCAGTCCCAATAATGAAAACAGGCTGTTTTGCTGGGCGTTGTCAAAGTTCACCACCCAGCGTTGCCAGTAGATTTGGCTTTGGCTGGTGAATCGGCTCCATGCGCTCAGGTTGCTGACTAATTCGTTGATTTCTTCGGCGGGCAATGCGCTGTCCACGCCGCTGTCCACGCGGCTGATGGATACGGCGGCAGTGGGGTCTACGCGCTTCCAAACGTTGCGCTCGGGCAGCCAAACTTCTGCCCATGCGTGGGCATCTTTGCTGCGAATTTGCCAGAAGCCGCCTTGTTCGTTCCATTCGCCGCCTTGGTAACCTGTTACCACGCGGGCGGGCACGCCTGCGGAGCGCATTAGGGTTACAAAAGCATCGGCGTAGTGTTCGCAAAAGCCTTGTTTGGTTTTGAACAGAAATTCATCGGTGGTGGAGGCGCTTTGTAGAACGGGCGGTTTAAGGGTGTAAACGAATTTTTGTTTGTTGAAATACTGATAGGCAGCCTGAATAAAGGTTGCGGTGTCGCCACCTGCTTGTTGATAAAGCGCTTGGGCTAGGGCTTTGGTTTGTGGGTTGTCGTCTGAAATGCGGGTGTAAAGGCGCATCTCGGCGTTGTCTAGCTTTTGCGTGAGCTCGTCGGTGGCGTTGGCGCGCAGCGTGATGCCGCGCACGCCTTGGCGGCTATATACGCGCAACACGTCGCCCAGTTCTTGCACGATGCCTGTGTCTTGGCGGCGCGAGGGGTAGTCCAGCGCGGGGATGCGCCCTTTGGTGTCTTCAATCACGATTTGATAGGAAACATCTTGCGTGGGGCGGTTGCCGCGCGCGGGGAATGCGCCGTCCATCATGCCGCGCGCGGCGTGCCATTCACCCGTTTCGTCGCGGTCTATCATCACCATCACGCGCCAATATAAATCTTGCGGACGGGGGTAATAGTTGTTGTTAAACGTGGCGGTGAAGGCAGGTTCGTTGCTTTGCACCAAATCGCCAATGCTGCCTGGTTTCATGCTTTCGGAAATGCCCGTGGTGGATTGATTGCTGGGGTTTTGCGGAATGCCCCACAGCGGCGATTCTTTGCGCGGCATGGTGATAAACAGCAAAATCATCGGCAATAGAGTAAGCGCGAAGCCGATTAGGCTTTGCTTAACGGCGGTTTTTGTATCCAGTTCGTTCAAAATGGCGAGCGCGGCGGCAATCAGCACCAAGCAAAACAGCGCCCATGCGCCCACTAGCATACTTTGATTAAACAACACCGCGCCTGTGAGCAAGAAAATTTGCACCAGCGCGGCAACTTGCCAATCGCGGCGGGTATGCCCTTCGTAGGATTTGAGCGCGCCCAGCAGCAGCAATAAAGCCATGCCGCCTTGCAGCCCCACAAACGAGCCTACTTGCAGCATCACCAGCGCCACCACCAGCGCGAGCATCAACACCATTTGCCACGCGGCAATTTTGCGCACGCCAAAAAACAGCAGCAGGATGCGCACCGTCATCATCAGGATAAAGATAACGGACACCACAAAGGGCAGCTCGTTGAGTATGGGCAGCGACACGCAAAACAGCGCGAGTTGGTTGGCGAGAATGGCTTTAAGGTCGGGGTCGGCGTGGAGATAGGTGGGGTTGGCGATAAGCATGGTTGGAATGGATGTTGGGATGTTGATGCAGCCTGAAAAGGGGTTGAGCTGGGCTGTGATGGGTTGAAAGGGAATGGGCGGTATTTTAATGGTTTTGGTGGGTTTCAGGCTGCTTTTGTGCATGGCAAGGGCAGCCTGAAAACGGTGGGACGTTGTTTAATGGGGAGAACCGACAATGCAGCCTGAAAACGGATTTTTGTTTTCAGGCTGCCTAACTGTTTTCAGGCTGCCTAACTGTTTTCAGGCTGCCTA
>CAUSAG010000023.1:0-30083 GCA_963529665.1 uncultured Kingella sp. | reverse complement strand
TTCTGCGCCTGCCAAGCCTGCGTCTTCGGTGTATTCCACCACTTCTAAAAACGTGGTTTTGCCGTCTGCTTTCATCAGGGCGAATAAGTCTTTCATTTCTTGGCGCGACAGCGGTTCTTCTTTGAAGCCCCAAAATTGGGCTTGGCTGTGGCGGTTTTGCAGGTAGATTTCGCGGGCGTTGGCAACGGTGTGGTCGTTGTGGGTGAGCATAACGATTAGGTGGGGCGTGGGCATGGTGTTGTTCCTTGATGGGTGGGCGGGGGCGGTTTCAGGCTGCCTTGGTCGGTTTTATTTTGTTAGCAATAGGCAGCCTGAAAACTAAATTTGCCAATTAATCGGCGCAATGCCGTGTTGCGCCAAATAGGCGTTGGCTTGGGAAAAATGCTTGCAGCCAAAAAAGCCGCGATAGGCAGACAGCGGCGATGGGTGTGGCGCGGTGAGCACCAGATGGCGGTGGCGGTCTATCATCGCGCCTTTTTTCTGCGCGTGGCTGCCCCATAGCATGAACACGATGTTTTGGCGGTGCGCGTTAAGCTGGGCGATGACGCGGTCGGTAAACGTTTCCCAGCCAAGGTTGGCGTGCGAATGCGCTTGGTGGGCGCGCACGGTGAGCACGGTGTTGAGCAGCAATACGCCCTGCTCCGCCCAATGGTTAAGGCAGCCTGAAACGGGGATTTGAAAGCCCGCGATGTCGTCTGCCAATTCTTTATAAATGTTCACCAGCGATGGCGGCACGCTGATGCCGTGTTGCACCGAAAACGCCAGCCCATGCGCTTGATGCTCGCCATGATACGGGTCTTGCCCAAGGATAACGACTTTGGTTTGGGCAAACTCGGTAAGCTTAAAGGCGTTGAACACATCGGCAGCAGGCGGATAGACGGTTTGTCCGCTTTGGCGTTCGGCGCGAACGGTGGCGAGAATGTGTTGAAAATAGGGCTGGGCTTTTTCTGCGGCAAGGGCATCGTGCCAAGTCTGCATAGACTGCATGGGGTTGTCCTTTGGGATGACGGCGTTTCAGGCTGCCTATGATGCGGCATTAGGCAGCCTGAAAACTGGGCGCGTTGGGATGGTTTGAAAAATGCTTTTCAGGCTGCCTTGCTTATCCGCATCAGCATGATGCCGTCTGAAAGCGATGCAGCGAGGCATCCACTCTGGCTTGGGCTTCGGCGTAAGAGATGCCGTGGGTGTAATCGTGTACCAACGGATGCTCGGCGCGGTGCGGCGCGATAAAGGGGCGGCTGCCGTTGGGTTGGGTGTACACGTTGCAATGCAAGAACATGGTGCTTGGCTCGTAGCCCATGATGCGGTTGCAAATCATACCGAAATAGGTGGCTTCGTGGTCGCCGTCAAAATGGGCGCGGTAGTCGTTGAAACTGGCTTCGCTCACCGACACCCACACGCCGTAGTCCAGCGTTTCATCGTGGTCAATAATCGGAATGTCCAGCACCACGCGGATAAAGCGGTCGGTTTGGTCGGGATAGCGGATGATGCAAAAATTATCATCGCATTCGGCTTGGAACTCGGCGCGCTCTGCTGCGGAAAGCTCGGCATACAGGTCGGGCGCGATAAAGCCCAGCGCGAGGAGCGGTTCGTGGACTTCGTGGCAAGTGAGGCAAAGGTCTGTCATGGTGGTGTCCTTCAATCATTAAGCATTTTCAGGCTGCCTATTATTTTCAGGCTGCCTAATGGGGGCAATAACCATAAGGCAGCCTGAAAACAGGTTTAGCCGTGATAAGCCCAAGTTACTCGGCTTCATGCCCTTCCATCACCGCTTTCAATTCCTGATACAAGGCGCGGAAACTTTTGGGCGGTTTGTTCAACTCCGCTTCCTTGCGAGCATTGCGAATCAGCGTGCGCAACGCGCCCACATCCGCGTGCGGAAAATCCGACACAAACGCCGTCAGCGCATCATCGCTTGCCAGCAAACGGCTACGCGCCTGCTCCACCCGTTGCAAAAAAGCGTTGTGCGCTTGGTTGTCGCCTTTGAGCTTCGCCAAAAAATCGCGTATCGGCGCGGGGTCAATATCGCGCATCAAGCGTCCGATGTATTGGCGTTGGCGTTTAAGCGCGCTGTTGGACGTGATTTTTTTATACTCGCGGATGGCATCCAGCAAATCTTCGGGCAATGTGAGTTTTTTAATCGTTTCACTGGATAGCTCGGTTAATTCCATGCCCAAATCTTGCAGCACATCCATTTGTTTTTTCATCTGGGTTTTGCTCACCCATTCTTCTTCGCGTTGGTTTTCCATTTTGTTTGTTAATCCTTGTTTACAAGGGGCGCAATCATAGCAAAAAATCCATGCGGCAGCCTGAAAAACTCTGCTTCTAGCCGCCCAAGCCCAATGCCATCCGCGCCGAAAATTTAGCATCCTTAATATTTTTTAACGCCCAAGCAGCCTGAAAACCGCTAAAATCCAGCCGTTTTTTTGTTCACAAAGTCCATTCATGTTCCAACACACTGCCAACGAACTCCAACAAGCCGCGCAAACTGCGCTTGACCTTGCCAAACAAAAAGGCGCAACCGCCGCCGAAGTAGATTTAAGCGAATCGCTGGGGCAAAGCGTGCAAGTGCGCTGGCGCGAAATTGAACAAATTGAATATCAGCAAGACCAATCGCTGGACATAACCGTGTTTGTGGGACACAGCAAAGGCCGCGCCAGCACCGCCGATTTATCGCCCCAAGCCCTAGCCAGCACCGTTCAGGCTGCCTGCGACATCGCCCGCTACACCGCCGCCGACCCCTTTGCTGGCATCGCCGATGCCAACCTAATGGCAACGCACATCGCCGATTTAGACCGCTACCACGAATGGGATTTATCCAGCGAAAACGCCATCGCCATCGCCAAAGAATGCGAAGAAGCCGCGCTATCTGCCGACAGCCGCATCAGCAATTCCGAAGGCGCAAGCATCAACACATCCCATTTCCAATTCGTCTATGCCAATTCGCACGGCTTTTGCCAACACCAACGCGGCACGCGCCACAGCCTATCATGCAGCGTGGTTGCCAGCGATGAAAACGGCATGGAACGTGATTATTGGTACGACATCGCCTGCGACCGCCAAGATTTAGACACCACCGCCCATATCGGGAGCACCGCTGCCGAACGCGCCACGCGCCGCCTTTCTCCGCAAACCGTTGCCACGGGCAACTATCCCATTTTGTTTGATGCTGCCGTAGCAGGCAGCCTGATTGGGCATATTGTTGGCGGCTTGAACGGCGGCGCGCTCTATCGTCAAAGCAGTTTTTTGCAAGACAGCATCGGCACGCAAATTCTCCCCGATTTCATCAGCTTGCGCGAAGAGCCGCATATTCCCCGCGCGCTTGGCAGCACTTATTTTGACAGCGAAGGCGTTGCCACTCATCCGCGCTTTGTGATTGAAAACGGCATCGTGCGTGGCTATTTTTTGGATAGTTACAGTGCGCGCAAGCTCAATCAAACCAGCACAGGCAACGCAGGCGGCGCACACAATCTTTATCTAACCGCCACCGCCGAGAGCCAAGCGCAAATGCTCAACCAAATGGGCACAGGCTTGCTCATCACCGAATTGATGGGGCAAGGCGTGAATATGCTCACAGGCGATTATTCGCGCGGCGCAGCAGGATTTTGGGTGGAAAATGGCATCATCAGCCACCCCGTTTCAGGCATCACCATTGCCGGCAGCCTGAAAGAAATGTTGCAAAACATCATCGCTACGGGCAACGATTTTCGCCGCAACGCCAGCAGTAAAATCGGCTCAATTCTAATCAGCAACATGACTGTTGCAGGAGCATAACCATGACACGCCAACCACACATTTTCTTCATCGTACTTTCCGCCGCCTTTGTGCCAATCACCGCCGATGCTTGCGCCCGAATGCAGCCCGTTGCCGCGTTTGTGGTACTCAACGATCAAGACGGCGACCGCGCCCTAAACCTAACCGAATGGCTTGCCGCCAGCACAGGCGACAATTTAATCGCTTCGTTTAAGCTCAACGACCCCGAAGAATTTGCCCTTTACGATATTGACCACAACGGCGTGGTGGAAGCGCGCGAATTGGGCTTTAACTCCGTGCGCTATCGAACCGACCCTTGCGAGCGCATTCAATCATCCAATTTTATGAACCCCAACGCCAAAAGCGTTGCCCTGCATTAATGCCATCCCAAAGGCAGCCTGAAAAGCGCAAACCACGTTTCAGGCTGCCTATTCGTGTGTAAATATCTCTATTAACTCTATTAAACAGCAGCCTGAAAACGAGTTTCAGCGAAGCTAAAAACAAGCTCCCCCCATTTTCAGGCTGCCTTATCCATCCCAATAAGGAATCCCATCATGACCGATTATCTCATCGCCCATAACCACGATAAGCAACCCATTTTCCTGCATTCCCAACTCGCCAACCGCCACGGCTTAATCGCAGGCGCAACAGGCACAGGCAAAACCGTAACCCTGCGCAAGCTCGCCGAAGCGTTCAGCCAAGACGGCGTACCCGTGTTTATGGCGGATGTGAAAGGCGACCTTTCAGGCATCTGCCGCGCGGGCAAAAACGAAGGCAAGGTTGCCGAGCGCATGGCGCAATACGATTTGCCCGATGATTATTTGCAAGCGTTTCCCGTGCGCTTTTGGGATGTTTACGGCGAAACAGGCATCCCCGTGCGCGTGAGTATTTCTGCGATGGGCGCAATGCTGCTCGCCCGCCTGATGAACCTCAACGACACGCAAGAAGGCGTGCTCAATCTGGTGTTCAAAGTGGCGGACGACAAAGGCTGGCATCTGATTGACCTTAAAGACCTGCGCGGCGTGCTGCAATACGTTTCTGAACACGCCGCCGAATTTCGCAACAGCTATGGCAACGTTTCCGCTGCCAGCATCGGCGCGATTCAACGCCAGCTGTTGCAACTGGAAAGCGAAGGCGCAGACCGCTTTTTCGGCGAACCCGAGCTCAACCTGCAAGATTGGCTGCAAACCGAAAACGGGCAAGGCATCATCAACATTCTGAACGCCGAAAAACTGATGCGCTCGCCGCGCCTGTACAGCGCGTTTATGCTGTGGTTTCTCGCCGAATTGTTTGAAACCCTGCCCGAAGTGGGCGACCCCGAAAAGCCCAAATTTGTGCTGTTTTTTGACGAAGCGCATCTGATTTTTGACAACGCCAGCAAGGTGTTGATTGAGCAAGTGGAGCAATGCGTGCGGCTAATTCGCTCCAAAGGCGTGGGCGTGTATTTTGTAACGCAAAACCCGCTGGATTTGCCCGACACTGTGTTGGGGCAACTGGGCAACCGCGTGCAACACGCCCTGCGCGCCTTTACCCCGCGCGACCAAAAAGCGGTGAAATCCGCCGCCGATACCTTCCGCAGCAATCCGCAATTAAACGTTGCCACCGCCATCACCGAACTTGCCGTGGGCGAAGCGCTGGTTTCTTGTTTGGATGAAAAAGGGCAGCCTGAAATCGTGCAACGCGCGTTTATCATGCCGCCGCAATCGCAGCTTGCGCCCCTGCCCGATGCCGAGCGCAACGCTGCTTATCAAGCCGATGTGCTCTATCCTGTTTACAAAGATTTGGTGGACAATTTCTCCGCCTATGAAGCCTTGCAACAGCTGGCAGGCGAGCAAGCGCAAGCCGCCGAGAGCGCGAAAAAATCGGAAGACGGCTTGCTTGGCGGCTTTTTGGGCGGATTATTCGGCAGCCGCAAAAAAGCAGGGAAAGGCTTGGGCTACGACTTGGCAGACAGCGTGGGCAGCCAAATCAACAAGCAAGTAACCAAAGCCATCAGCCGCAGCATCATGGGCGTGATTAAAAATATGCTGAAATAATCGCCCTGTTTTCTGCGACTTGCCGCTTGCTTCGCTTACTTTTCTGGATGGCTATCAGGTATAATCGCCATCCTTTCAGGCAGCCTGAAAGAAGTGTTTTTCAGGCTGCCTGAACTGTTTATTTTGATGATGAATCAAGCCGCAGCGATGATGAACATCGCCCCAATGCGGCAGCCTGAAAACCCATTTGCTTGATGTCGCTACCCGCTTAATAAAAGGCAGCCTGAAAACTCACTCCAACACACCCATGATTTCCAAACTTCTCAAATCCAAAAAATCCAACGCCGCGCAGTCTAAAAAATCCACCAAAAAAAGCGCGAGCAGCCGCGCCCCGCAAGCCAAAAAAACCACCGCCAAACCACTCAACCCCAAAGTCAAAACCAAAATGACCGCCGATGCAACGCGCAAGCAGCCCAAAACCGTGTTGTCGGTGCAAAACGGCGGCAGCGCAGCCGAGCGCGATAGCAATCTAACGAACGACACGCTGTGGCTGTTTGGCGTGGTGGCAACGCTGTATCTGGCGATCGCCCTGCTCACGTTTCACATGAGCGATCCTTCGTGGTCGCGCAGCGTGCCGCATTTGGGCATGGTGAAAAATTTTGCGGGCTTGCTCGGCGCGTATCTGGCGGATATTGCTTACTATTTATTCGGCTTTTCCGCGTGGTGGGGCATCATCGCGGCGGGCGTGGCGTTGTATCGCACGTTTCGCCCGCTGGTGGATGCAGGCATGCCGCCGTATAAAAAAATCAACGCGAGCATTGGCTTGGGGCTGATGATGATTGCCAGCCCTGTGCTGGAAGCGTTCGCCTTTAACGCGCATTTGGACAAATCGCTGCCCTTTGGCGCGGGCGGCTTGGTCGGCTCGCTCACCGCGGCGGGCATGAACCACATGCTCGGGCGCGTGGGCGGCACATTTGTGTTGATTGTGCTGGTGTTGCTGTCGCTGTCGTTTATCGTGCAGATTTCGTGGCTAGATTTTATGGAACGGCTGGGCGTGCAACTGGAACGCTTTTTCCGCGCGGTATTTCGCCAAAAAGACCGCTTGATGCAGCCTGAAATCATCGCCGAAACCAAGCTGCAACCGCGCGTGTTGGCGGAAGTGGAAAACATCATCGCCGAGCCTGTGGCGGAAAAGGTGAGCAGCACCAGCAATCGCAAAAAAATGGCGGTTACCATTGCCAACCCCGCGCAGCAATCCAACCGCCGCGCGGTTGCCGATGCCCCTACAAGGCAGCCTGAAAACGGCATCTATCGCCTGCCCGAATTAGGCAGCCTGAAAGTGCCTGAGAACACGGATGTGGTGTTGGCAAGCGAAGAGCAATTGCGCCAAACGGGCAAGCGCATTGAAGCCAAGCTCGCCGAGTTTGGCATTGAAGTGGAAGTGGTTTCCGCCACCGCAGGGCCAGTCATCACGCGCTATGAAATCATCCCCGCCAAAGGCGTAAAAGGCAGCCAAATTGTGAACTTGGCAAAAGATTTGGCGCGCTCGCTGGCGGTGCAATCGGTGCGCGTGGTGGAAACCATTGCGGGCAAAAACACGATGGGCATTGAGCTGCCCAACGAGCATCGCCAAGAAGTGCTGCTGCACGAGATTTTTACCGCTGATGTGTTTGCCGATGCCAAATCCAAATTATCTGTGGCGCTGGGCAAGGATATTGCTGGCGATGTGGTGGTGGGCGATTTGGCGAAAATGCCGCATTTGCTGGTGGGCGGGATGACAGGCTCAGGCAAATCGGTGGGCGTGAACGCGATGATTATGTCCATGCTGTTTAAAGCCACGCCCGACGAAGTGCGCTTTATTATGATTGACCCGAAAATGCTGGAATTGAGCATTTATGACGGCATCCCGCACCTGCTCTGCCCCGTGGTAACCGATATGCGCGAAGCGGGCAACGCGCTCAATTGGTGCGTTGCCGAAATGGAAAAACGCTATCGCTTGCTTGCCTATGCTGGCGTGCGCAATTTGGCGAGCTACAACGAGAAAATTCAGGCTGCCCAAGCGGCAGAAAAACCGCTGTTCAACCCGTTTAGCCTGAACCCAGACGAGCCAGAGCCGCTGCAAACCTTGCCACAAATTGTGGTGGTGATTGATGAGCTGGCGGATTTGATGATGACCGAGAAAAAAGCGGTGGAAACGCAAATCGCCCGCTTGGCGCAAAAAGCCCGCGCCGCTGGCATCCACATGATTATCGCCACGCAACGCCCCAGCGTGGATGTGATTACAGGCTTAATCAAAGCCAACGTGCCCACGCGCATGGCGTTCACCGTGCAAAGCCGCATAGACAGCCGCACCATCCTAGACCAAATGGGCGCGGAAGATTTGCTCAAATACGGTGATTTGCTGTTCTTGCAACCTGGCAACGCCGAGCCAACCCGCTTGCAAGGCGCGTTTGTGAGCGATGATGAAGTACATCGCGTGGTGGACTTTATCAAGCAGCAAGCCGAGCCCAATTATGTGGACGGCATCTTAACGGGCGAAGCCACCGAAGCCACCAACCAATTTATCCACCCCGAAGCCAGCAGCAACCACGGCGACGATTTGTTTGACCAAGCCGTGCAGTTTGTGGTGAGCACGCGCAAAACGTCTATTTCATCGCTGCAACGCCAGTTGCGCATCGGCTACAACCGCGCCGCCAATTTGATACAAGCCTTGGAAGACGAAGGCATTGTTTCGCCCGCAGGCGCGGATGGCAAACGCAGCATTTTGTCGCGCACCGAGTAAACAGGTAAACAATCTTTCAGGCTGCCTTTGGCATAACAACCATCCAGCAAAGGCAGCCTGAAAATGGATTGATGCGCTCTGGCAAAACCCAAACGCCAACACAACACGCCTTTTATCCGTTTTCAGGCTGCCTTATTCCGCAAAAGTAAAACACCCCATCATCTATAATCAACAAGGAAACGCCATGTCTAAAATCCTACTCTCCGCTCTATTGCTCGCGCTGCCCATTGCCAGCTTTGCCGCGCCCAAAGGCAAATCAATCGCCATGCCCAAAGCCAGCGATTTTATCGGCAACTGGCAATGCCACGCCCAAATGGGCGATGAAGTGCAAGACGACAGCACCATACAATTCAAACCCAACGCGCGTTACACCAGCCAAGAAACGCTTATTTTCCGCATAGATGCACCCAGCGAAAAAGGCTCATCCCAACCCAGCAAAAACGACAAAATCAACTATCAATACAAGCTAACCGCAAACGGCAAATGGAGCGTGCGCGGCAATATTCTCACTTTCCATGACCAAAAAATCACTAAGCTACACAAACACCCAGCTGCCACGCCTGATGTGCCTCGTGCAACCGATTCGCCCGAAGCCGCGATGGACAAACAGCTCGTTAGCATCTTGCAAAACAGAACCAGCGAATCCTATCGCATACTCACGTTCACCCCCGATTTGTTCACGCTCACCAACGCCGCCAATCCCCCGCTAATGGGCATGGCATGCCAACGCATCAAAAAATAACAACACACAGGCTGCTTTTGTTTACGACAAAGGCAGCCTGAAAGCGAACACACATTGACCACGAAACACTCCACCACAACACCATGCCCACCGCCGCCCAAATCAACGCCCTACTCCCGCAAACCCAATGCCGCGAATGCGGCTTTTCAGGCTGCCTGCCCTACGCCCAAGCCATCAGCGAAAACCAAGCCCCCATCAACCTATGCGCCCCAGGCGGCGCCATCGTTATCCACGATCTTGCCGAGCTTCTAGGGCAGCCTGAAATCCCCCCCGCCAAAACCCAAGCCCTCGCGCTGGCATGGATAGACGAAGCCATCTGCATCGGCTGCACCGCCTGCATCCGCGCCTGCCCTGTTGATGCCATTATGGGCGCGTCCAAGCAAATGCACACCGTGTTGGCAGACGAATGCACAGGCTGCGGCTTATGCGTTGCCCCCTGCCCCGTGGACTGCATCTATATGCAACCCACCTCCGCCCAACATCTGCCGCAAGCGCGCGTATTAACCCGCGAGCCACAAGCCGCCGAGCGTTTTCAGGCTGCCCAACACGCCCAAGCGCGCTACGAAAACCAAATCGCACGCAAACAACGCATAGAAGCCGAGCGCAAACAAAAAGCCGCCGCCTACCAAGCCAAGCTCACCTCCAACCCAACGCAGCCTGAAAAAGCCCCCAGCTTCAACCCCGCCGACCTAATCGCCCAAGCCATGCAACGCGCCCAAACCCAAAGCAGCGAACGCATCGTGCCCAGCAACCACAGCGATTTTCGCCAAACCCAAATCCGCGAAGCGCAACAACGCGCCACCTATCGCCGCTACCAACGCGACGCCCAATACGGCACGCCCAAAGAAAAAGAAATTGCGATTGAATGGCTGCGGCAATATAAATTGGAACAAGAAGCCCGCGAAGCGGCGAAGCAGCAATAGGCAGCCTGAAAACCAGACTGCGAACCTTTGGCAAGATTTGCCACCAAGCCCAATCTTATTTTCAGGCTGCCTTTAACCACCGCTTGCCACAATACACAAACAGCGTTTTCAGGCTGCCCCAACCATCTGATGCAGCCTGAACCAAATGGCAAAACGCCACCAACGTTTACTACAAAGCGCAAAGCTACTTTCAGGCTGTCTTTAACAAACGCCTACCACAAAGCACCTTCCCTGCTGGCGCAGCAGAGTGGAACACGATTTTTCGGGGAAAAAGGAAAAAACTGTTTGAGCAGCGAAGCTGCGAGTTTTTTGTCCGCCCGAAAAATCGTGTGGAACGAGGGAAGTTTGGCGCAGCCAAACCTGCAACCGCAATCGCCTTTCTTTTGCTTACTTTTCTTTGGCGAAGCAAAGAAAAGTAAGTGCCCCACTGGCATGAAGCGCATGGTTAAAGCTACACAAATGCTTACCACAAAGCACAAACCCGTTTTCAGGCTGCCACAATCGCCTGATGCAGCCTGCGTAGCGAAACCCAATCACAAATCCCCCCAACACCCCCCACTTAGGAATCCCACCCATGTCCAAACCCAAAAGCGGTCTCGGCAGAGGCCTAGACTCACTCATCTCCCTATCCAACAACCTGCCCCAAGCCGAGCAAGACAACAACCTGCTCACCCATATCTCCATCGCCCAAATCCGCCCCAGCCGCTACCAAGCCCGCACCCAGTTTGACGACGACAGCTTGCAAGAACTCGCCGACAGCATCAAAGCCCAAGGCATCATCCAGCCCATCACCGTGCGCGAATACGGGCTGGACAACTACGAACTCATCGCAGGCGAACGCCGCCTACGCGCCGCCCAGCTCGCAGGCTTAACCGAAGTGCCCGTAGTCATCAAACACATCAACGACAAAACCGCCATGGCAATGGGCTTGATTGAAAATATCCAGCGCGAAAACCTGAATCCCATAGAAGAAGCCCAAGGCTTGCGCCGCCTAATCGACGAATTTGAACTCACCCACGAAGCCATCGCCCAAGCCATCGGGCGCAGCCGCAGCACCATCACCAATAGCCTGCGCCTGCTCAAACTGCCCGAGCCCATCCAAGACATGATGGCGCAACACCACCTAGAAATGGGACACGCCCGCGCCATCATCAATCTGCCCGTGCAACAGCAGCTAGAACTGGCGCACAAAGCCGTAAAAAACGCATGGTCGGTGCGCGAAATGGAACGCCGCAGCCAAGAAATCCTGAAAGACAAACCCACCCCCACCCAGCCCCACACCGACATCCAACACATCGCCGAGCAGCTCACCGAAAAACTCGGCGTGCTGGTAGAAATCAAAACCCGCAATCAAAAATCAGGGCAAATCATCCTCAAATTCAACAGCCCTGAGCAATTTGAACAACTCTTGGAACAGCTATAACCCCTTCATCTAACCCTAAGGAGCAAACATGAAAATTCTCGTAACAGGCGGCGCAGGCTTTATCGGCTCAGCCGTGGTGCGCCATATCATCAACAACACCCAAGACAGCGTGATCAACCTAGACAAACTCACCTACGCAGGCAATCTAGACAGCATCGCCAGCGTTGCCGACAACGAGCGCTATGCCTTCGTGCAAGCCGATATTTGCGACCGCGCCGCGCTGGATAAAATCTTCACCGAGCATCAGCCCGATGCCATCATGCACCTTGCCGCCGAAAGCCATGTGGACCGCAGCATAGACAGCGCAGGCGAATTCATCCAAACCAATATCGTGGGCACGTTCACCCTGCTAGAAGCCGCCCGCGCCTATTACCAAACGCTGCCTGAAAACCGCCGCGCCGCCTTCCGCTTCCACCACATCTCCACCGATGAAGTCTATGGCGATTTGCACGGCACAGACGACTTGTTCACTGAAACCACGCCCTATGCCCCATCCAGCCCCTATTCCGCCAGCAAAGCCAGCAGCGATCACCTTGTGCGCGCATGGCGTCGCACCTACGGCTTGCCCACCATCGTAACCAACTGCTCCAACAACTACGGCTGCTACCACTTCCCCGAAAAACTCATCCCCCACATGATACTCAACGCGCTGGACGGCAAACCCCTGCCCGTGTATGGCGATGGCAAGCAAATCCGCGACTGGCTGTATGTGGAAGACCACGCCCGCGCCCTGTATCAAGTGGTAACGCAAGGCAAAATCGGCGAAACCTACAACATCGGCGGCTTCAACGAAAAACAAAACATCCAAGTTGTCCGTACCATCTGCGCACTCTTGGAAGAACTCGCCCCCAACAAACCGCAAGGCGTTGCCCACTATGCCGACCTCATCACCCACGTTACCGACCGCGCAGGGCACGACGTGCGCTACGCCATCGACGCCAGCAAAATCCAGCGCGAACTAGGCTGGACACCGCAAGAAACCTTTGAAAGCGGCATCCGCAAAACCGTGCAATGGTATTTGGACAACCAAGCATGGTGGCAACGCGTGCTAGATGGCAGCTACAAGCTAGAACGCCTTGGTAAAGCCGAATAACGCCGCTATCGGCTGTTTACCCGTTTTCAGGCTGCCTATGCTGTTGAACCCATAGGCAGCCTGAAAACGTGCAGCGCACCATAAACACCCCCTGCGGCAGCCTGAAAACCAGTTTTGCCGCCCCTTAACGCCATTTTCACAAGAGCCCAATATGACCGACACTCCACACAATCCCCCCCACCGCAGCATCAAATCCTACGTTCTACGCCAAGGACACATGACCGCCGCCCAACAAAAAGCCATTGACGACAATTGGGCAACCTTTGGCATAGATTTTCAGGCTGCCCCGCTGGATTTAACCACCGCCTTTGGGCGCGCCAACCCCAAAGTGCTAGAAATCGGCTTTGGCATGGGCGTTGCCACCGCCGAAATCGCCCAAAGGCTGCCTGAAATCGACTTTCTCGCCATTGATGTGCACGGGCCGGGCGTCGGCAATTTGTGCAAACTCATCGCCGAGCAAGGCATCGCCAACATCCGCGTAATGCGCCACGATGCGGTGGAAGTGGTGGAAAACATGTTGTCGGACGGCAGCTTGGACGGCATCCACATATTCTTCCCCGACCCGTGGCACAAAAAACGCCACAACAAACGCCGCCTGATTCAAGCGCCGTTCGTTGCCAAGCTGCTGCCCAAGCTCAAAAGCGGCGGCTATATCCATCTGGCAACCGATTGGGAAGAATACGCCGAGCAAATGCTCGCCGTGCTGCAAAGTTTCCCCGAGCAGCTTGCCAACACCGCCGCCGATTTCTCCCCCACGCCCGATTACCGCCCCGAAACCAAATTTGAAGCGCGCGGCAAACGCTTGGGACACGGCGTGTGGGATTTGGTGTTCCGCAAACGATAAGGCAAACAACAAGGCAGCCTGAAAAAGGATTTTTCCCTTTTCAGGCTGCCTTTGTATAGATTACCCCTATTCCGCGCCCTACCCCGCAGCAAATAACGCAGCAACCGATCGCCGCGCAAATATAGTCGCTCCAATTAAGCCTTATACAGCGTTGGCTCGTCTTGCTGTACTACTTGTACTATCTGCGACTCGCCGCCTTGTATAAGACTTAATTGGAACGACTATATCCATCGCGCGTTAAAGCGATTACCCTGCCAGCGCACGGCTTGCCAGCAAGCCGTAAGAGGCGCGGGGCAAGCGTTTCAGGCTGCCCAACGTTTGCGCCCGCGTTCAATTATGATGCCGCACTTCATTTCAGGCTGCCTCAATGGAGCATCGGCGGCTTGTCGCCAATCACGCATTTAAACAACACCACGCTTGCAACAAATAAGCAGCCTGAAAACACAAAACCGCTTGGCGCGATGCCAAACGGTTTTTTGTTGTGGAGTGATTAAGTTTCAGGCTGCCTCAATAGAGCAGCGACAGCTCGCCACCAAATACTGTTCAACGGGGCTTTGCTGATTACAAAGATGTCAGCAAACCACCGACGCTCCATTCATCCGTTTTCAGGCTGCCCCATCCCGAAACAACACCCTATCCGCCCACCAAACCAACAGCAAAATCGGCACGCCCAGCGCAGCAGTAAACAAGAAAAACCCCGTGTAATCAATCTGCTGCACAATCGCCCCCGAATAGCCGCCCAGCGTTTTGGGCAGCAGCGTCATCAGCGATGAAAACAGCGCGTATTGCACCGCCGTAAAACGGATATTGGTGAGCGCGGATAAAAACGCCACAAACACTGTGCCCGCCAAGCCCGCAGCAAAATTGTCCAGCCCAACCGCTGTGTACATCAGCGGCACATCATGCCCGCGCATCGCCAGCCACACAAACAGCAAATTAGTCGCCGCCGCCGCCACCGCGCCCAGCATCATCATGTTCATCAAGCGAAACCGCTGCGCCAGCACGCCGCCCGCGATGCCGCCCAAAATAGACATCGCCACGCCAAAGGTTTTCACCGCGCCAGCAATCTCTACCTTGCTAAACCCCATGTCGGCGTAAAACACATTGGAAATCACGCCCGACACAATATCCGAAATGCGATACAGCCCAATCAAAGCCAGCAGCAGCAGCGCGCGCTTGCCATAGCGGGCGAAAAAATCTGCCAGCGGCGCAATCCACACGCGGCGCACCACTTCGGCGCACACCAGCTTGGTTTGCACCGCCGCAAAGCCCATCGCCACCGCCGCCAACAGCGACCCTGCCAGCCGCAGCGTTTCCCAAAACAGCGCTGCCACGGGCGAAGCCGCGTTTTCAGGCAGCAGCGTGTTGATTTGGCGAAAGGCGAACACAAACGCCAACACCGCCAGCACAAACATCGCCAGCAAGCGCACATTGTCGCCCACATTCTGTTCCGCCGTTTGCGCCTGCTGCGCCACAGGCTCGCGCACCCACAGCGTCGCCGCCACACCCACCAGCATGGTTGCCGCCATCGCCCAATAGGTCTGCTGCCACGCGCTGTAAACATAATGCGCCTTGGTTGAGCCCAGCCATTGCGCCAGCATCAGCGAACCTGCGCCCGCCACAATCATGCCCAGCCGATAGCCCGCCGTGTAGGTGGACGACATCACCGATTGCATCGCACTATCATCGGGCGCGGCTTCAATGCGATACGCATCAATCACCACATCTTGCGTGGCAGCAGCAAACCCCAGCAGCACCGCGCCCCAAGCCATCGCATTCAGGCTGCCTGAAAACTGCGGATTGATGGACGACATCAACACAATCGCCACAATAATCAGCCCCTGCGCCAGCAACAACCAACCGCGCCGCTTGCCGAGCAGACGCGACAAGAGCGGCACAGGCAGCGCATCAATCAGCGGCGACCAAACAAACTTAAACGAATAACCCAGCGCCGCCCAGCTAAACATGGTAACGGTTTCGCGCTTAACACCCGCTTCCAAAAGCCACAGCGACAGCGTAGAAAAAATCAGCAAAATGGGAATGCCCGCAGAAAAGCCGAGCAGCAGTAAAGCAATGGCGCGGCGGTCTTGATAGCCTTTGAGTGAATGAGTGAACGTTTGCATGGGATGAAATGGGATGGAATAAAGAAAAGCGCGAATTATAGCATTCGCGCGGTTAAGACCATTGCGGCAGCCTGAAAACAGCAGCCTGCAAACTCAGTTCGCCACACAGCAAAAGGCAGCCTGAAAAACGGAAAACCCATTTTCAGGCTGCCTCAGCAAGGGTGCAACATTATGCCGATTTGCTACCAAATTTTTGCCACGCCTTCTCGTGAAAATAAAACGCCACCGTGTTTACCATCGGCTCAACCAATGCCACCGCGCTGGAAATCCCAATGCTCCCCGTTAAAACATAAGCCACGCCAAATGCCACGCTAAAATGCAACACAGCGAAAGTAAACGTTTTTTTCATTTTGTGTACTCCAAAAAAATGTTTCAGTGCACGAATGATATTATTTCTTAATTGATAAATCCAGTTCGTTTATAAATCGCTATCGTCATCATTTCAGGCTGCCTATCAAGCGCCCATTATCTATGGCAACGCCGTGCACAAGGCAGTCTGAAACGCCTTTTCTATGCTAAAATCGCGCCCTTTGCATAAATTAACAAAAGGATTCAAAACATGATCTCCACCAACGGCATCACCATGCAGTTTGGCGCCAAGCCGCTGTTTGAAAACGTCTCCGTCAAATTCGGCGAAGGCAACCGCTACGGCCTGATCGGCGCCAACGGCTCGGGCAAGTCCACCTTTATGAAAATCCTCGGCGGCGATTTGGAGCAGACCGCAGGCGAAGTGGCGATTGAAAACGGCGTGCGCTTGGGCAAACTGCGCCAAGACCAGTTTGCCTACGAAGACATGCGCGTACTGGACGTGGTGATGATGGGGCATACCGAAATGTGGGCGGCGATGACCGAACGCGACGCGATTTACGCCAACCCTGAAGCCACCGAAGAAGACTATATGCACGCCGCCGAACTGGAAGCCAAGTTCGCCGAATACGACGGCTACACCGCCGAGGCGCGTGCCGCGGAATTATTGAGCGGCGTGGGCATTGCCGAAGAACTACACAACGCCACCATGGCGGAAGTCGCACCCGGCTTCAAACTGCGTGTGCTGCTGGCGCAAGCCCTGTTTTCCAAACCCGACGTTCTGCTGCTGGACGAGCCGACCAACAACTTGGACATCAACACCATCCGTTGGCTGGAAGGCGTGTTGAACCAATACGACTCCACCATGATTATCATCTCGCACGACCGTCACTTTTTGAACGAAGTCTGCACCCACATGGCGGATTTGGACTACAACACCATCACCATCTATCCGGGCAACTACGACGACTACATGCTCGCTTCCGCCCAATCGCGCGAACGCGCCCTGAAAGACAACGCCAAAGCCAAAGAAAAACTGCAAGAGCTGCAAGAATTTGTCGCCCGCTTCTCCGCCAACAAATCCAAAGCCCGCCAAGCCACCAGCCGCTTGAAACAGGCGGACAAAATCAAAGCCGAAATGGTGGAAGTCAAACCCTCCACCCGCCAAAACCCCTACATCCGCTTTGAAGCCGACGAGAAAAACAAGCTGCACCGCCAAGCCGTGGAAGTGGAAAACCTGGCCAAATCGTTCGACAAAACCCTGTTTGAAAAACTGTCTTATATTCTGGAAGCAGGGCAACGCCTCGCCATCATCGGCCCGAACGGCGCAGGCAAATCCACCCTGCTGAAACTTCTGGCCGGCGCGTTTGACGAAAAACTGTCCGACCTCAAACCCGATGCAGGCTGCATCAAATGGGCGGAAAAAGCCACCATCGGCTACTACCCGCAAGACCACGAAAACGACTTCGACGTGGACATGGACCTGACCGAATGGATGCGCCAATGGGGGCAGGAAGGCGACGACGAACAAGTGATTCGCGGCACGCTCGGCCGCCTGCTGTTCGGCAGCAACGACGTGGTGAAAAAAGTGAAAGTGCTCTCCGGCGGCGAAAAAGGCCGTATGCTCTACGGCAAACTCCTGCTGCTGAAACCCAATGTGCTGATTATGGACGAACCGACCAACCACATGGACATGGAAAGCATCGAATCGCTGAACATGGCGCTGGAAAAATACAAAGGCACGCTGATTTTCGTGTCGCACGACCGCCAGTTTGTGTCCTCGCTCGCCACGCAGATTATTGAATTGGACGGCAACGGCGGCTATGAGCATTATTTGGGGGATTACGAGAGCTATTTGGCGAAGAAAGGGGTTTGATTGGTAAAGAGGCAGCCTGAAAACAGAGTTTTGATGTTTTCAGGCTGCCTTTGGCATTTCGTTTTAACAAACCGGAGAACGCACGATGACGATTACCCCACGCACGCCTGCTCAATGCGACGCAGCCACCGACCTACGCCATTTAAAGCAGACTGAAATCCCCCAAACCCACTTTTCAGGCTGCCTTTTCCCCTAAATTTGAACAAGGATTCTCATCATGGCAAAAAAGAAAACCACCCTCCCCAAAAACTTCTGCGAACTCTGCCAAACAGGCGATCTTGCCGCTCTGCAAGCCGTGTATGACGACACCGACATCAACGCCGTCGAGCGCACCATAGGGAAATCGCATCCGCTGGCGATGCGCGCCACCCCGCCCGCCTTCATGCAATGGCTGATTGACCACGGCGCAGACCCCAACTTCCAACGCACCGCCGACGACAGCCCGCCGCTCTACCACCAAGCCCAAGCAGGCAACGCCGAACATACCGCCGTGCTGTTGCAAAACGGCGCAAACGCCAATTACGCCAACGAGTTCGGCAACACCATCCTCCATTTCGCCCGCACCGCACCGCTGGTCAAACTGCTGCTGGCGCACGGTGCCAACCTCGCCGCCAAAAACCGGCGCGGGCAAACCCCATTTGACAGCCTGTTGGACAGCGCTCCGCTCTCCGACAGAATTGCCGACATGATTGCCTGCGCCGAACTCTATTTGCAGGCAGGCATGGCCATCACCGAACAGCAGCGCGATCAGGTGGCATGGTTGCGCGACCATTACGACGAACACATGGAACGCTTTGAAGTCCCCCACACCCCCGAAGGCTACGCCGCCCTGCGCCGCCTGTGCGAAATGTTCGGCGTCGCCCCCGAACCCGTGCGCGAAGAGCCGCAGCCCATACCCACCGCCCCGATTGTTCTCGCAGGCGATACCCTGTGGGAGCAATACATCAACGGCTGGGACGCACTCGTGCCGCCATCGGGACGCGCCGCCACCGTGCAGGGCGAAATCATCCGCATCGCAGGGCGCATCCGCGACGAGCTGCTGCGCAACGCCATGGGCAACTGGGGCAGGGAATACCGCAAAATGATCAACGCCTTCCCCAAATACGCCAAACTGGGTACACCGCTGACTGCCGAACAGCTTGCAGAAATCGCCCACATCCAAAAAAACATCTTGGGCGACGACGGCACACTCTCCCAACGCTTGTGCGAACTTGCCGCGCAATGGGTGGCGCAAACCCCCGAACCGATGGTGCTGGGCGAAACGACATATAAAATCTAAACGAAAGGCAGCCTGAAAACAGGGCTTTCCGTTTTCAGGCTGTCTCTCAAACAACAAAGGGCATGTGTAAAGAAAGATTAAAATGAAATATTTCAAACCATCAATAAAAAATTTTTTCATTATACAAATTATATTAAGTATCCCAAGTATATTTTATATTTCTTATTTACTCTTAAGTAAGGTAATTATTGCCCCTGCTGAATTTTTTTATTACATAAGAGTAACAACGAATATATTGGCTATTATTTGTTTAGTTATTTATTCATTAAACATAATTCTTTTTGTAAAAAATAAATTTCACGAATGTGGTATTTTCATTATTAACACTGTATTTTGTTTATTTTATTTTTTTACTCTGAACAATTATAAATGCAGCTTAAACATTGTCTGTTTCATTTTAAAATCATTGGCATAGTTATTTCGTTAAACTTTGTTGTCAGCCATAAACATCCAAGCTGCTGCCGCCCCCGCTTTCAGGCTGCCTTTGCATTCTCCCCAAAAGATACCACCATGCCATCTATCTTCCCGCCCAAATACACCCAATTTCTCCACATACTCGGCGATGCCGAAACGCATGCCGTTGCCGATTTCGGCGTTTATTTATATGGCCGCGCCCATCTTGCCGAGTGCAATCAAACCTATCAGATTGAGCACGATGCCCCCGACTATTTTATGATTGGGCAAGACGGCGATGTAGCTTTCTTTCTGCATGCCAACGGCGATGATGAAACCATTTTCGCCAACGGTTTGGGCGCACTCGGCTCGCAGATGATGACGGTTGTTGCACCTGATATTGATGCATTTGTCCACCAGATTGAACAGGGCGGGTATGAATATTGAAAGGCAGCCTGAAAAGCCAAGTATGCTTTTTCAGGCTGCCTTTTATGCCATCGCAACTGTATAAACGGTTACGCACAAATCAATATCTCGACCATTGCCAAATTTAAAAACATCCATCCCCTAAACGCAGCCTGAAAATAGACAAAGCATAACAAAGCGCCCCCCATTTTCAGGCTGCCCATCGCCCCACCATACAGCAGCCTGAAAACCAAAAAAACCGTGCTACCACAAAGTAACACGATTTTCATCTAAATCCATCTACTGCTTCGTTTGTTCCAAGCGAAAGCCCACTTTGGCAATGCCTGCGTCTTTCGCCGCTTCTAACACTTTGACAACATTCTCATACGGCGTATCCTTATCCGCATCAATCGCCAACACAGCATCAGGGTCGGTTTTCGCCAGCTCTTCCAGCTTTGCTTTTACTTCAACTAAATCTACTGGTGTAGTTGATTCCGCACCTAATACGTATTTGCCTGCTGCATCTACCTGCAAGTTAATTGGTTTCTTATCCTCTTTAAACTGCTGTGCCTTGCTTTCATTCGTGGTCGGCAAATTGATTTGAATGGAATGCGTTAAAACAGGCATCGTAATCATAAACACAATCAACAACACCAACATCACGTCCACCAACGGCGTAACGTTAATATCGCTCATCGGCGCATCATCGCCGCCTTCGTTCATATTAAAAGCCATCCTCAATCCTTCCCGTTAAGCAGTTGAACATGAAAATCATGGGCAAAACTGTGCAATTCGCGGTTCAAATTCTTGTTGCCACGCATAAACACGTTATACGCCAGCACCGCAGGAATCGCGGCAAACAAGCCCACCGCCGTTGCCACCAACGCTTCGCCAATGGGCCCCGCCACCGCAGCAATGCTCATTTGCCCGCTATTGCTGATGTTAATCAAGGCATGGTAAATCCCCCACACTGTGCCCAGCAGCCCAACAAACGGCGCAGTTGAGCCCACCGTAGCCAATGCCGTCATGCCGCCTTCAAAACGGCTCAAAATTTTGCCGATGCTATGGCGCATTTCGCGTTCCAAATAAGCATTGCGTGGCAAACTTGCCGACAGCATGGAGCTTTGCGTAGCTTGGAATTGTTGATTCGCGCGAATCGCATCCAAAGCCAATTCGCTAATCGGCGCATCAATCTGTTTCGCTTGTTGCTCCGCTTGTGTCAAGTCTTTTGCCGCCCAAATCGCTTCCATCGCCACGCGATTGGCACGCCGCGCCGCGCGATAGCGAATGCCACGCAGCAAAATCAGCACCCATGTTGTGATACTCATCGCAATCAAGCACAAAAATACACCAATCAAAACAGCGTCGCCGCTTTTAAAAACCAATCCTAAATTCATTCGTTTACTTCCATTAAGTTAAGTGATTAAAAAAATATTTGCTTTCAGGCAGCCTGAAAACTATTCGCTCAGTTCAAAGGTGAACTGCGTGCTAAATCTTGTGGCAACAAATTCGCCATCCACTTTTTTGGGGCGATAACTTGCCGACTGCGCCGCCCGCTTGCCCGCGTTATCCAATGCCGCCGAGCCGCTAGACTTGGTTACCTTCACTTCCATAACCTTGCCCGCAGCGCTCACCAGCACCGAAAGTTTCACCATGCCAGAATCCCCATTTTCCTGTGCCACGCGCGGATAAGGTGGATTTGGCAAGCTGATATAGCCACCATCAGCCACTCCGCCGTTACCAGCATTATTATTAGAAGACTTAGGCGCATCTCCTTTCTTGCCATGCCCATCGCTATTCTTATCCCCTGCCCCATTTTGTGGCACCTTGCTGTTCGGATTAGAGCCGCCCCCACCTATGCCATCAGGCGCGCGATTGGCAGCATCTTTATTCACCGCCACATTGTTGCTAGAAGAGTTAGCAGATGGTGTAGCAGCAGGCTTGGTTTGTTCCGCTCTTTCAGGCTGCGGTTGCGGTTTTGGCGTTTCAGGCTGCTTAATTTTGATAGGTTCAGGTTTAATTTCGCGCTTAGGCGGTTCAACCACTTTTTCAGGCTGCTTAAAATCCGCAGGCTTATCATTTCGCACCACCGCCGCCACTTTGGGATGCTCCACTACCTTGGGCTTAGGCTCAGGCTTGGGCACGGGTTTGGGTTCAACTTTAGGCTCAGGCTTAGGCTGCTCAACAGGCGGTTGCGGCTTAGGCGGTTCAGGCTGCTCCATAGGCGCAGGCGCACCATCGCCCAACGGTTTATCATCGCCCTCAACCGAACCCAAATCCACAAATGCCATAGCGTCTGCCTGCGCAGGCTCGGTTGGCTTAAAACCATTCCACGACAAAGCAATCACCCCTGCGTGTAATAAAGTAACCAAACCAATTACTGCGGGTCTCAAAAAAGGATTATTTTTCATCATCTCACAATTTTAATGCAAACGATTAACATTTGGCTAGCTAATTTTGGCAACATAAAATTACAAAACTCCCAAAGGCAGCCTGAAAAAATAAAACAACTTAACCAATTTTTGCACAGCCCCACCCCATCGTTTATAATCGTTCCCATTTCAACCCCACATATAGGAAAATTACAATGGCAGATTTCAACAAGATTCTAGACGCAGGCGATGTGGACAACGGCATCATCAACGTGGTCGTAGAAATCCCCGAAGGCAGCGCACACAAAATTGAATGGGATAGAAAAAACGCCGTGATGAAACTGGACCGCGTAGAACCCCAAATCTTCGCCAAACCCACTAACTACGGCTTCATCCCCCAAACCCTAGACGAAGACGGCGACGAACTTGACGCACTCATCATCACGCGCACTCCCTTACCCACAGGCATTTATATGGAAGCGCGCGTTATCGGCGTGATGAAATTTGTGGACGACGGCGAAGTGGATGACAAAATCGTCGTTGTGCCAGCCGATGACCGTGACACAGGCAACGCCATCCAAACCCTAGCCGATCTCCCCGCACAGCTCATCAAACAAATTGAATTTCATTTCAACCACTATAAAGACCTCAAAAAAGCAGGCACAACCAAAGTAGAACACTGGGGCGATGCCGAAGAGGCTAAACAAGTTATCCGCGAATCGCAAGAACGCTGGAAAAAACAATAATCTATATTTTCAGGCTGCCTACCGTCCGCTTGTATAGGCGGCCTGAAACCCATATTCGCACCTCAAAACCACACATCCAAAAAACATTTAACAAAGTGCCAAAAAACGTTAGTTTTATTTAACCATGCCAAATTCCCCTGTTCCAGACAACGACAGCGAAATTCGCAACCTCGCTCTGCCACCCCATTCCATAGAAGCCGAGCAATCCATGCTAGGCGGCTTACTGCTTGAAAACAGCGCCTACGAGCGCGTTGCCGACGTGCTAACCGACGATGATTTCTATCGCCACGAACACAAACTCATCTATCGCGCCATCTCAACACTTATCAACGAAAACCGCCCTGCCGACATCATTACCGTGCAAGAAGTGTTGGAGCGCAACGATCAACTATCCCACGCAGGCGGATTTGAATACCTGCTTACCCTAGCGCAAAGCACCCCATCCGCTGCCAATATTCGCCGCTACGCCGAAATCGTCCGCGAGCGTTCCATTATTCGCCAACTCGCCGAGATTGGAACAGAAATTGCTAGAAATGCTTATAATCCGCAAGGAAAAAGTGCAGAACAATTATTAGACGAAGCCGAAAATCAAGTATTCCAAATCGCTGAAAGCACAGCAAAATCCAAGCAAGGCTTTCTAGAAATGCCAGACTTGTTACAACAAAACATTGAACGAATTGACGCTCTGTACCAACGCGACAATCCAAATGAAGTAACAGGCATCGCCACAGGTTTCACCGATTTAGACAAAATGACATCAGGCTTGCAAGCAGGCGATTTAGTAATTGTTGCAGGACGCCCATCCATGGGTAAAACCGCATTTGCAATCAATATTGCCGAACACGTTGCCATTAGCGAAAAACTTCCTGTCGCCGTATTCTCAATGGAAATGGGTGGCGCGCAATTAGTTATGCGTATGTTGAGTTCCGTTGGACGACTTGACCAAAGCGTTTTAAAAAACGGCAGCCTGAAAGATGAACATTGGGAACGGCTAAACGAAGCCGTCGCCAAACTTACCGATGCTCCTATTTTTATTGATGAAACAGCAGGATTAAGCGCATTAGAACTGCGCGCTCGCGCAAGACGACTCGCCCGAAGATTCAACAACCGATTAGGTTTAATTGTTATTGATTACCTGCAACTTATGTCAGGCTCAGGGCGCAGCGATAATCGCGCATCAGAATTAGGCGAGATTTCGCGCTCACTCAAAGCACTCGCCAAAGAACTACAAGTCCCTGTTATCGCATTATCACAATTATCACGAACAGTAGAACAACGCACAGATAAACGTCCTATGATGTCGGATCTGCGCGAATCAGGCGCAATTGAGCAAGATGCGGATTTAATTATGTTTATGTTTCGTGATGAATATTACACCAAAGAACAAAGCCAATTTAAAGGGCTTGCCGAGTGCATCATTGGCAAACACCGAAACGGACCAACAGGACGCGTGTTTTTAACCTTTATGGGGCAATTTACCCGCTTTGAGAATGCCGCATATATCCCAGAAGCAGCAACCAATACAGAATAATTGATTAACCTATCCTTAATTTGAGTTAAAACTATGCCACACTTTAAAAGAGTACAAGGGTTTACCCTATTAGAACTACTGGTTACCGTTGCCATTATGGCAATCATGGCTGCTATTGCTTTTCCCAGTATGCGTAATTTTGTTTCCAATTCACGCTTAGTAAATCGTTCAGAACAAATTGCCAATGCTTTCCGTTTTGCACGAACCGAAGCAGTACGAATGAATACTCCAGTTCTGCTGTGTGGTGTTCTCATCAGAAAAGATGGACGTCCTACTGGTGTCTGCGATGAAACCAAAATTAGTGATGGTATTTTGATTTTCGCTGATAAGGATAGAAATGGTGAATATGATGCCAAAGTTGATTCTGCATTAAGAACCATCACATTAAATGGTCCTAATATTTCTGAGATCAATAAAGTGAGTGTAAACACCGAAACTTGCGATCTTGCAGGCACTGTTTGTAATGCATCACCATCTAATGCGTTTGCTTTCCTACCTAATGGTATGTTTGGCTACAAGAAAACATCAAGTGTTAATAGAGTAACTAACTACACAGGGCTTGTTGCAGAATATGAATTTGGTTCAAGATATGTACGCTTAGCTATCAGAGATGCTGGCAGAGAAGTATCTCCTATTAGATATGCGTTGGTTACACCAACAGGCAACGCTGCGACATGTGGTTCTTCTGCCGCTGCAAAAGATGCCTTATCAGGTGATTTAATTAAATTTTGTACCAAATAATTTTAATTTTTCTTTTTGGATTTAAGCCATGATCTCAAAAAAAATACGCACTCCTTCTTTTGCGAAAAAGCAAAATATTCAGGGTTCAACGCTTATTGAAGTGATTGTTTCTGTTATCCTGCTAACTTTAGGTTTGCTGGCGCTTATGTCATCTCAATTACGTTCTGTTTCAGGTTTAACCGAAGCTGAAAATAAAAGCCTTGTTTCACAAAGCACAGAAGCATTAGCTGAATCCATGCTGATGAATGCCACTTTGACCAAAACGGCAGGTGGTAATTATTCACATGACTACAGATCTTATATTACTCCACCCAAAGAAATTCAAAGGGCTACTGAATTTTCACCCCAAGCAGGAACTGAATACACCAAAGCTACCATAGCAGGTGAATATAAAAATCAATTTGAATATGAATTATACAAAAATCTTATTGAACCGGAATCTTCTACTGTTTCTTCCGTAAGTTACGCTATTTGTTTAGATAAAGAAGATCCCGAACAACCCACTATAGATAACTCTGGCAAAATGAATGACAACTGCAAGTCTGGTGGCGCCTATACAACTATAAAGGTAGTATGGCGTTCAGAAGGTGCAAGTAAAGCAGGTGCAAATAATCGCTTCAATGATTATGGCTATGTATTACGAGTAGCAAACTAAACAATGAGTAAAAAGGTTTTAACTATGAAAACAATGCAAAATAATTCATTTTTGTCTTCTCGTAAAAGTTCGGGTTTTACTTTGATGGAGTTTTTGATTGCTAGCGCACTGGCAATGATTGTAATCAGCGCAGCAGGTAGCACCTACTTCATCACTCGCAAACTTAACAATAATGCGCAGAGGCGTTTAGACACACAACAAAATTTGCGTAATGCGGCTTCAATCATTACGCGTGATGCTCGTAATACTGGCTCATTTGGCTGTTATAGTTCTGCAGATGTTAATAGTGCTAATAAATTTGAATTTGACGATTTTGCCGATGCAGAAAAAAGACTAATTGCCATTACAGATAATGCTGATGGTAGTGGTCAATATAGTGGATTTGGTGTAAAAGTTTTAGATTCCGGTACAGATTTTGCCGCAGCAGGTATGACTACAACTGGTTTATCTAATATAAAAGGTGGCGTACTTTTTATTTATGGTAAAGATTCTGCTGGAATTGCTATTGATGATGCAACCAATACAGGGAAAATTTCCAGCGAACAATTACCCTATTTGAACCAAACTATTAGAGCAGATGCGGCAAGAGCAAAAAATACACTTGTAATAAGCAGCTGTTCCTATGCATTTGCAACAAATGCAATAGACCAGAATGCCGCTGCGACTAGTTTCAAATTAAATAATCTTACTACTAAGATGGCTCATTTGGGTACAAATAAAGGAGAATTCACACTAAACAAACTATATGCTGCTGCATATATTGTTGCAACTATTAATAATGTGCCAAGTTTATTACGTTATGATTTAGATGCTGAAGGAAAATGGCAAGGTCCACAATTACTAGCACAAAATATAACAGATATTAAATCTCAATTTATCTATACAAAAGATTGTAACAATAGTTCTACTGATGTAAACGATCACAATAAAGAAAAATTTATTTTCTCTGATAATGAGCTAACCACTAATGGAAATATAAAAAATTTACCTGCTGGTTTAAGGCTCACGCTTAATTATAGATATCCTGGTTCAACAAATGACATTCCGTATATCATTAATGCAACCATTCGCGCAGGCAATATATGTTCTACAACTTTCCCTGTATAAAATATTAGGTTAGGAACAAACATGAAAAATAAATATCATCAAAATGGCTTTTCCCTGTTCATTGTTATGGTAATAATGTTGGTTATCGCATTATTAGTTATTGCTACAAGCCAATCTTCAAACACTGAATTAAGAATGAGTACGAATGAGGCAGATAGAAAATATGCTCTTTCTCTTGCTGAACAAGGATTATTGAATGCAGAGACCATCATTAAAGACTGGGTGAATTCATCTACTGAAATCACTTTTAAGGCAGCTTGTATTGATGGTTTATGTGCTCCTGCAAAAGATACATATAAAGCAGATAACCGAGATGCACTATTTAAATATGATCTAAAGGATACTCAATCTGAAATCCCTGCTTGGGAACGATGTCAATCAAATGTAAATACTAGATGTGAAATCAATAAAGCCTCTGTTTTAGATAAAGGTTGTGAAACTAAAACTTGTAAAGCAATACCAGGTACTGAGACACGCTATATTATTGAATACTTAGGAAGTAAAGCAGATGCCAAGCTGGGTCATGTAGATTTTTTCCGTGTAACATCGCGTGCTCATGGTAATAACAAAGATACCGTTGTTACGCTACAAACCTATCTTGAGTTATTAAATAAAAAATAGAAAGTAGCTTCAAATGGATACAAAGAAAATTTCTGGCTATACGCTTATTGAGCTAATGATTGCAATTGCTATTATTGCAGTACTCGCTGCTTTTGCGATACCGGCATACCAAAATTACATAGAAAAAGCGAATTTAGCAGAAGCAAAACAGCAAATGCTTTCGTTTCGCCAATCAGTAGAAGCACAAAAGCTAGTTAATCCTCGCGCAAGCTTAGCAGATATTCTCGCCGACACTGCGAATGTTCAAGTATTGAATGACACTCGTAAATATACTTTCTCTCGTATTATTGAAAAGAAAAAAATGTATTTGCAAGCTGTGCCGAAAACGAATGGACATAGATATGGAATTTGGATTGACAGTGATAGTTCTGTTTATCGTTGTAGGGATTTAACTGGTAGCGCTACCACAAGTAAACCAGCCAACTGCGAATCCTTCTAAGCATCTACTTAACAAGCTGATATGCAAACTATCAGCTTGTTTTATTTTGTGTTATCAACTGATAAACCTATTTTCTGTTAAAATTGGTTCATTGTTAAATACGAAAGTTATTTATGTCTATTGCTAACAATCGCAAAGCATTTCATGATTATTTTATTGAAGAGCAAATTGAAGCAGGCTTGGTGCTGGAAGGCTGGGAAGTTAAAGCTATCCGCGCTGGGCGCGTGCAGTTGAAAGAAAGTTATATTTACTGGAAACGCGATGCGTTTTATTTGGTTGGTTGCCATATTACGCCGCTGCCAACTGCGTCCACTCATATTAAGCCTGATCCTGTTCGCCCGCGCAAATTGTTATTAAACCAGCGTGAAATCAATAAGTTGATTGGTAAAACAGAGCGTGCTGGTTATACCATCGTGCCGCTGAATCTGCATTTTCTGCGCGGGCGGATTAAAGCGGAAATTGGTTTGGCAAAAGGTAAAAAATTGCACGATAAGCGCGAATCATCCAAAGAAGCGGATTGGAAACGCGAAAAACAACGTTTAATGAAGCAGAACCGCTCATGAATACCGCTGTTATCGCCTTTGGCAGTAATTTAGAAAATCCCATTGCGCAGGTACAAAATGCGCTGGCTGCGGTGGCGACATTGCCGCAAATCGGCAGCCTGAAAATGTCTTCGCTGTATCGCACCGCGCCTGTTGGTTATACCGAGCAGCCTGATTTTATTAACGCGGTTGCGATTGTGGAAACAAGCTATTCGGCGCTACAACTTTTGCAGCATTTGCAACAAATTGAGCAGCAGTTTGGGCGGCAGCGCAGTTTTCGTAATGCGCCGCGCACGTTGGATCTGGATATTATTGATTACGCGCAAACCACCAGCAATACGCCTGAATTGCAGCTCCCACATCCGCGTGCACATGAGCGCGGTTTTGTTATGTTGCCATTGGCGGAAATTGCGCCCGATTATCCAATTGCCAGCTTTGGCACGGCGAAACAACTTGCGGTGAAATTGGGCGATGAGGGCATTGAACGTTTGCCCAACCCATTTTCAGGCTGCCTGAAAGATGAATAAGCGCGTATAATCCGCGCTTTTTTGTATCGCAAATCAACATGAATAATCCCTTTGCCCAAGCGCTTTCTAACGCATTAAGTTATGCCATCGTTAGCAAACAAGTTAGCCAAGAAAATGAAGCCATCGGTTTTTTGTATCGCGAAGATCCTGCGTTTGAACACGACAGCGGCTGGCGTTTTTTCAGCGGTATGGAAGACGATGCTTATGCAAACGATTCAACAAATTATGAAACGTTGCCATTGAGCCAAATCTTAACCGCGCAGCCTGAAATCGCGGTTTTAATGCAGCAAACCGCTGGCGCATGGGAATGGGATGATGCGGGCGAGTGCTATATTCCCGTTGCCGATTGGCAGCCGCAAGCATAGTTTCAGACTGCTTCTGATATTTACCCTTAAAGGAAAACACATGAAAACAATTGCTCCAAATCTCAATGGACAGGATCTTAAAATTGGCATTGTGCAAGCGCGGTTTACCAATGAAGTGGGCAGCGCGATGGTGGAAGTGGCACGCAGCAAATTGCTGGAACTGGGCGTGGCGGATGAAGACATCACGTTGGCGACGGTGCCTGGTGCGCTGGAAGTGCCGTTGGTTTTGCAAAACATGGCGGCGAGCGAATCTTATGACGCGTTGATTGCCATCGGCGCGATTATCCGTGGCGAAACGTATCATTTTGAATTGGTTGCCAACGAATCGGGCGCGGGCGTATCGCGCGTGGGTTTGGATTTTAATATTCCGATTGCCAATGCGATTTTGACCACGGAAAACGATGAGCAGGCGCACGCGCGGATTCAAGAAAAAGCCAACGATGCGGCGATTGTGGTGGTTGAGTTGGCAAATTTGTTAAACGATTTGGATGAAGAATAATTTTCAGGCTGCCTGAAAGC
>CAUSAG010000022.1:0-34480 GCA_963529665.1 uncultured Kingella sp. | reverse complement strand
CATCGGTTTTAATCGTTACCAATTCATACGACAACGGCAGTTGCGGCAAAGCAGCACGCAGATTTTCGCCAATTTTTCCTTTAAATTCATCTGCTTTGTTCATAATATTTTGCAACGAACCAAATTCCGCCAACCATTTTGCCGCCGTTTTTTCGCCACATTTTTCCACCCCAGGCACGTTATCCACTTTATCACCCATCAGTGCCAAAAAATCGCGAATCTGATTAGGATGTACACCAAATTTGTTGAATACGCCTGCTTCATCCAGCGTTTCATTTTTCATGGTATTCACCAGCGTGATGCGCTCGCTCACAAGCTGCGCCATGTCTTTATCGCCCGTGGAAATAATCACATCCATGCCTGCATTTTCTGCCTGTTTTGCCAGCGTACCAATCACATCATCCGCTTCTACTTCATTGATTTTTAATACTTTCCACCCCATCAATTCCACCAATTCAGGCAGCATATCGGCTTGTGGCCGCAAATCATCAGGCATGGGTGGGCGCGTGGCTTTATAGTCTGGAAACAATGTATGGCGGAAGTTTTTGCCCTTGGCATCAAACACGCAAGCACAATAATCGTGTGGCGTTTCAGCGCGCAAGCGGCGCAACATATTCAATACGCCATAAACAGCGTTGGTTGGTGTGCCATCGGGTGCGGAAAGATGGGTCATGGCGTAAAACGCGCGATAAAGATAGGACGAGCCGTCCACCAAGAGCAAAGTTTTTGTGGTCATTTTAATGTTCAATATCAATAAAAAAGCTGCCTAAAACCATTCTAGGCAGCCTGAAAATCAGTTTAGGCAAATAATTTTGCAAACGCTTTTTTCAAATCGTCATCTGTTAGCGGCAAGCATTTGCGAATATCGTCAAATGAAAGCGAACCCACAATTTGGTTTACTTTATGCTCTTCCGCGCCCAATTTTTTTAATTTGGCAACCAGCATTTGCCCAACCATAGATTCCAGCGCTTCTTGACCTTCTGCTGAATTCATTTTTATTCCTTTCAACTAAACAATAAAACAGCGATAACGCTCGCCATTATAACAATAATCTGATTGATTTGTTTCACTATTTCCATTTTCAGGCTGCCTAATAGCGGCGCAATTCTTCTTGCAAGGCTTGTATATTTTTAATGCGGTCAGCGACTTGCATACCAAAGCGTTTAATTGCACCATCGTTTTTTTCCTTGCCTGCTTTAACCAAATTATTCTGCGCAATTAAAAGCGCGCTTTTTTCGCGGCTGATTTCTTGTTGCAACACTTCGCGTCGCGTTAATTTTTTGGGTTCTGGCAGGGAAATGATTTTGGCAAGCTGGCTGGGAATGCGTGTATTGGTGCGAAGTACAGCCGCTTGGTTACGCAAATTTACCTGCGCACCCGCATTTGCGGTTACATCGGGAGCAGGCGGCAGCAAAATAGTATCGTTAAACAGCTGGCTAGAATCTTTCCACACTCGGCTGATTTCATCATCAATCACTTGTGGCACGCTGGCAGCAATAGCCGCAGCAACAGGCGCAGAAGCACTTTCAGATGCGGTTTCTACGCTTTTATTTGCCATTTCGGCGTGGACAATGTGGATAAAACTTGCTGCTGCAAGGCACACCAACCATTTAAATTTCATCATGTTTTCAGGCTGCCTAATGTGGATAACTTTAATCGCGGTATCATACCAAAATTATACTTTTCAGGCTGCCTGAAACCGCTGAGAATCACCATTTTTAGAAAACTTTGCATTACGCGTTTTTTCTTTACTCATGCTTTAAATCACATTTTTAACGCTTTTTTTAACCCAATTGACAAACACAAAAAGGCAGCCTGAAACTTGTGGATAAGTTTTCAGGCTGCCTATTATTTGAGTGTTAATGTTCTACCTGTTCAGGTAAGAATCCTCCGCTTTGATGCGCCCACAATTTTGCATATAACCCTTTGTTTGCTAACAATTCTGCGTGTGTACCTTCTTCCACAATACGCCCCTTATCCAGCACAATCAATCTATCCATAGCAGCGATTGTGGATAACCTGTGGGCAATCGCGATAACGGTTTTGCCATCCATCATTTTATCCAAGCTATCTTGAATTGCCGCTTCCACTTCGCTATCCAATGCGCTGGTGGCTTCGTCTAACAACAAAATCGGTGCATCTTTAAGCATTACTCGCGCGATCGCAATCCGCTGACGTTGCCCACCCGATAATTTCACACCACGCTCGCCCACATGAGCATCGTAGCCTGTTCTGCCTTTTACATCCGATAGATTAGGAATGAAATCGGCAGCTTCGGCACGTTCGGCAGCCTGAAACATCTCTTCATCGGTGGCATCGGGTCTTCCATACACAAGATTATCGCGCACAGAGCGATGCAACAGGCTGGTATCTTGTGTTACCAAACCAATTTGAGCGCGTAGGCTTTCTTGAGTGATGTCGTTGATGTTTTGTCCATCAATTTCAATCGTTCCGCTTTGTGGTTCATAAAAGCGCAGCAATAGGTTCACAATGGTAGATTTTCCTGCGCCGCTGCGCCCAATCAAGCCAACTTTTTCGCCCGCTTTAATGTTTAAATTAAAACCGTTTAACAAAGGTTTGCCCGTTTCGTAAGAAAAATCAACATGGCTGAAACGAATATTGCCGTGTTCCACTTTCAGTGGTAACGCAGCAGGTTTATCCAAAATCGTTTGCGGTTTAGACAAGGTTGTCATGCCGTCCGACACCGTGCCGACATTTTCAAACAGTCGCGCCGACTCCCACATGATAAATTGCGACAAACCATTGAGCCGCAACGCCATGGCGGTGGCAGTGGCAATCGCACCTGCGCCAACGTGTCCGCCATGCCACAGCCACACACCCAGCGCAGCGGTGGATAATGTGAGCGATGAGTTAATGATGAAGCTCCAAGTATGCAATAGCGTGGCAAGCCGCATTTGGGCATACACGGTTACCATAAATTCATCCATAGATTGTTTGGCATAACGCGCTTCGCGAGCGCCATGAGAAAAGAGTTTTACCGTGGCGATATTGGAATAAGCATCGGTGATACGCCCCGTCATCAGGCTGCGCGCATCCGCCTGCGCCTGCGCAGTTTTGCCCAATTTAGGCATCAACAGCTTCATCATCAGAGAAAACGATACAATCCACATAATAAATGGCAGCAACAACCATCCATCCATCGCGGCTAAAATCAGCCCAGAAGTCAAGAAATATACAAAAATGTAGATCACCATATCGGCAACGGTCATCACCACATCGCGTACAGCAAGCGCCGTTTGCATGACTTTGGCAGATACGCGTCCTGCAAATTCATCCTGATAAAAACTGAACGATTGATTCAGCATCAGGCGGTGAAAATTCCAGCGAAGCCGCATCGGGAACACACCTTGCAAAGTTTGCAAGCGCACATTAGACGCAACAAAATGCCAAAACACAGCAAATACCATCATCAAAACCATGCCAAACAAAGCCCAGCCTTTTTCAGCAAATAATGTTGCAGGTGTGTATGTACCAAGCCAATCCACCAGTTTTCCCATAAATTGGAACAGCAAGGCTTCCATGATGCCGATGCCTGCGGTTAAAACTGCTAAGATAAGTATCCACAAGCGCACGCCTTCTAAATTACTCCATATAAAGCGTAATAAGCCTTTGGATGGCGTAATGGGTGCGTTTTCAGGATATGGTTCAATTCGGGTTTCAAACCATGTGAATATTTTGTTTAATAGAGTCTTTTTCATAGCAAATAATGGTTTCAGGCTGCCTTTATACAATTAGGCAGCCTGAAATTTGAATAAATCGTGTTAATCTAAATCGGTTTGACAAACAAAGTGATACGATTGAATTTCAAAGCCTTGTTGGAAATAAACGCGATGCGCAATCGTTCGTTCGCTGCCCACATGACAATCTACATGAATTTGCGTAATGCCTTGCTTCGCAGCAATTTCTCGTACTTTATCCAACAAACGCGAAGCATAGCCACGACGGCGACTTTGTGGAATCGTAATCAAATCATCAATATGAATATGCCGTCCGCTAACCAAATCGGTTTTTTCGCGAAAACCGCATACCGCAACAGCATTGGTTTTTCCTTCTTCAAATAACCCAAGCAACCGATAACCTTGCGCGCGTTGCACATTATTTACTTGTTCTACAAATTGATTGATGTCGTTAAGAGTAGGGCGCAACACGCTCAAAGCAGCAAATACACTTGCCGTTTCCTTAGGCAAAATTTCGCGCACATGGCTGGTTTGTTCTTCTGATTCTTCAATGATTTGTTCTGCTTCTGTTTTTTCTTCTGCAACGAGTTCGTTATTATCTTTCGCAAGTTCTACAACTTGATTTTCAGGCTGCCTATGAAGCGAAGGAAAATCTGAGCCCCGCATAATCTGCAAATCATTATCTGCTGCAAAATCCATCAAAAAACGGAACATGCTGGGGTTGATTTCTTTAAGACTAGGCGAAATTTCCACACAGCGCACTTTATTAAGCAGCGCAGGACGCACCCATTCATGATACGACAGGCGATTATCTTTACTAAACGATGAAAGAATACCGCACAATCGTTCTGCCCAATCACTTGGGCGAAATACTTTTCCATTACTGGTTGTGCCATGAATAATAATTTCATCGCTGGGCAACATAATCTATTCCGCAAGAAAACATTAAAACATCGCTTATTATACCCGACATATATCAATAAAACCGCAAAAGATAAAACAAAAACCGCTTGGAATACCAAGCGGTTAGAATTTGGTTGCGGGGGCAGGATTTGAACCTACGACCTTCGGGTTATGAGCCCGACGAGCTACCATGCTGCTCCACCCCGCGTCAGAAAGGTTGAACTATACGCCATATTGCTTTATCTGTCAATTTTTTAAATTTAGGCAGCCTGAAAATCATTTAACGAATAATGCCGCGCTGCGATGTTGCGACAAATTCATGCAAAATTTGTAATTCCGAATGAACTTTTGCCATTTCTGCAAGTTTAGCTTTAGCTTCATCCAAGCCTAAATCTTGCATATACAAAACCTTATAAGCCTGTTTCACCGCATAAATTTGTTCCGCAGAAAACCCATTACGCCGCATTCCTTCGCTGTTTAAACCTGCTGGCTCAGCACGATACCCTGCCGCCATAAAATAAGGTGGTACATCTTTATGCACACCCGCAGCAAACGCAGTCATAGCATACGCACCAATGCGGCAAAATTGAAATACCAATGTGTAACCACCCAACACCACATAATCACCAATGGTTACATGCCCTGCCAACGAAGCGTTGTTTGCAAAAATCGTATGATTTCCCACAACACAATCATGTGCCAAATGGCAATACGCCATAATCCAGTTATCATTGCCAATGCGCGTTTCGCCAATTCCTGTAACCGTACCCGTATTGAATGTTGTGAATTCTCGGATGGTATTACCATTACCAATAATGAGTTTAGTAGGCTCATTACAATATTTTTTATCTTGCGGCTGCGCGCCTAAACTAGCAAACTGAAAAATTTTATTGTTTTGCCCGATTGTAGTATGCCCTTCAATCACTGTATGTGCGCCAATTTCGGTTCCTGCACCAATTTGCACATTCGCGCCAATAATGGAATAAGCGTCCACTTTCACACTACTATCCAACTCGGCTTTAGGATCAATAATAGCTGTTTTATGGATTAAAGACATAATACTCTTTCTGTTGTTCAATTTACCTTTTTCAGGCTGCCTAATCTGTTTAAGCAGCCTGAAAACTTATATTAGAAGATTCAGAAAAACAAGCTAAACGAAGCAATGAATTCAAATCTAAAACAACAAACAATCCCACCATTAGGTTTGTTCTATTGATTGATATTATTTTTCCACTTTGCGTTTAGCACACATAATTCCTGCTTCAACAGCCAACTCACCGTTCACCCTAGCAACAGCTTTAAACTTACCAATACCACGTTTGCTTTGTAACAACTCAATCTCAAAAACTAGCTGATCAGCAGGAATAACTTGGCGCTTAAATCGCGCATTATCTATGCCTGCAAAGAAATAAATTTCATCAGGATCACGCCCGCCTTCGGTCAAAACTGCCAATGCGCCACACGCTTGTGCCATTGCTTCAATAATCAACACACCTGGCATAACAGGAAATTCAGGAAAATGCCCCGTGAATTGCGGTTCATTCATGGTAATATTTTTGATTGCCGTAAGCGATTTTCCGCTTTCAAATGCAGTAATGCGATCAATCAACAAAAATGGAAACCGATGTGGAATCAGCTTTTGAATATCTTTTGCTTCTATTGGTAAAGAAATGTTCACTTTGTTTTTCTTTTATATTTGATTAATGATTAAAACCAACCTATGTTTCATGTGAAACATAAGCACGAAATTAACGGTTTTTCAATGCTTCGGTTAACTGGGGCACAATTTCAAACAAATCACCCACAATTCCAAAATCTGCCACATTAAAAATTTGAGCATCAGGATCTTTGTTGATTGCTACCACAATTTTGCTATCTTGCATCCCTGCAACGTGTTGAATTGCGCCCGAGATACCTATCGCAAAATACAATTCAGGCGCAACAATTTTACCCGTTTGCCCCACTTGATAATCGTTTGGCACATATTCTGCATCCACCGCAGCACGCGATGCGCCGATTGCCGCGCCTAATGTATCAGCTAATGGTGTTAAAACCGCATTGAATTGTTCAGCGCTTCCCAAAGCACGCCCACCTGACACAATTACTTTTGCTTGTGTTAATTCAGGGCGATCGGATTGTGTTAATTCGCGCGATACAAATCGGCTCAACTGTTGCGCTGGCGTAGCGGCTACATTTTCAATTTCTGCCATTTGCTCGCCATATGTTGCCGCATCAAATGCGCTAGCGCGAATTGTTAGCACCAATTTTTCTTCACTACTGAATACTGTGGTAAATACATTTCCAGCATAAGTAGGGCGAATAAAGGTTTTATTATCAATAATCTCTGTTAAATCAGAAATTTGCGAACAATCTAGCATCGCTGCCACACGCGGCATTATATTTTTACCAAACGCGCTGGCTGTTGCAACAAAATACTGATACGGCGCAGCTAATGAAACAATAAGCGGCGCAATTTCTTCCGTCAATAGATCAGCAAAATACGCAGCTTCTGCGTGTAATACTTTGCTCACACCATTGATTTTACCGGCTTGCTCTGCCACTTTCAGGCTGCCTGAACCTGCGACCAGCGCATGAACTTCGCCTAATTTTTGTGCCGCATAAATAGCGTGCAATGTAGCTGAATTGACTTGCTTGCCATCATGTTCTACTAATACCAAAACTGTCATTTTATTTTCCTTTAAATTGCTTTGGCAGCCGCCAGTTTTTCAACCAACTCAGCAACATTGGCAACTTTTACACCAGCTTGTCGCGCTTTGGGTTCAGCGTATTGTTTTATTTGCAAACGCGATTCAATGTTTACAGCTAATTCTTCAACAGTATGTTTTTCAATTATTTTTTTCTTTGCTTGCATCAACGCGGGTAGTTTCACAAAACGTGGTTCGTTTAAACGCAAATCTGCGCTGATCACAGCAGGCAGTTTCAAAGCAACGGTTTCCATGCCGCCATCAATATCGCGCGTAACCACCGCTTCATCGGCAGACAATACCACTTTACTGGCAAACGTGCCTTGTGGCGCATTCATCAGAGCTGCTAACATTTGCGCCGTTTGGTTGGCATCATCATCAATCGCCTGCTTGCCTAATAAAATAAGGCTGGGCTGTTCTTTATCCACAATTTTTTTCAACAATTTAGCTACGGCTAATGGTTCAAGCAAGGCATCGGTTTCCACATGAATCGCGCGATCTGCGCCCATTGCTAATGCGGTTCTCAGAGTGTCTTCGCATTTTTTTTCGCCCAGCGATACGGCTACCACTTCGCTGATTTTGCCTGCTTCTTTCAAGCGCACCGCTTCTTCTACTGCAATTTCGTCAAACGGATTCATGGACATTTTTACATTACCAATATCCACGCCCGAACCATCTGCATTCACGCGCACTTTCACATTGAAATCAACCACGCGTTTTACCGCAACCAATGCTTTCATGAGAATTCCTTATCAACTTATTTTCAGGCTGCCTGAAACCAATAAAGAGCGGTATTTTATCGGAAAAGTGCTTTTTTGAATATATTTTAGGATAGTTATCCACAAATTTAGGCAGCCTGAAACCCTATCATGTTCGTTTTGTAAACTCATCCACAATTTTTCTTTATTTGAAGAATTTTATCCACCTCCATTCACATCCTATTCTTGCTTCTCAGGCTACCTTTTCCAAAACAATAAAAGCAAAATAAATTTTTGAAATTATTTTATTTTTTGACTTATCAACAAGTAAGCAATGCATTCTTAATCTTAATAATCTAATTTATATTTAAATTTTGGATTTAAATAATATTACAAGCAGCGTGGGCTTCTTACATTGTCTAACCTATTTCAATGGAGTAAAGTTACAGCTTTCTCAACTCGCAAGGAATAGCTATGAAAGGCGATATTGGTGTAATCGGTTTGGCGGTAATGGGTCAGAACTTGATTTTGAACATGAACGACAAAGGCTTTAAAGTGGTGGCGTTCAACCGAACCGTATCCAAAGTGGACGAATTTTTAAATGGTGCGGCAAAAGGCACCAATATTGTTGGCGCGCATTCATTGCAAGAACTTATGGATAAATTAGAAAAACCAAGAAAAATCATGTTGATGGTGCGAGCAGGCAGCGCAGTAGATGAATTTATTGAGCAAATTTTGCCGTATCTTGAATCAGGCGACATTATTATTGATGGTGGTAATGCAAATTATCCTGATACCAACCGCCGCACGGTTGAGTTGGCAGCAAAAGGCATTCGCTTTGTGGGCGCGGGCGTTTCAGGTGGCGAAGAAGGCGCGCGGCACGGCCCTTCTATTATGCCTGGTGGTAATCCCGAAGCATGGCCATACGTTCAGCCAATCTTGCAAGGTATTGCGGCAAAAACGCCAAATGGCGAGCCTTGCTGCGATTGGGTGGGCGACAATGGCGCGGGGCATTTTGTGAAAATGGTGCATAACGGCATTGAATACGGCGATATGCAGTTGATTTGCGAAGCCTATCAATTTATGAAAGACGGCTTGGGCATGACGTATGACGAAATGCACGAAACGTTTAAATCTTGGAAAAACACCGAGTTAAATTCTTATTTGGTGGACATCACCACCGATATTCTTGCCTACAAAGACGCAGACGGCACGCCGCTGGTGGAAAAAATCCTAGACACCGCAGGGCAAAAAGGCACAGGCAAATGGACTGGCATCAATGCTTTGGATATGGGCATTCCGCTCACGCTGATTTCCGAATCGGTGTTTGCCCGTTGTGTTTCTGCCTTGAAAGAGCAACGCGTTGCCGCTGCTAGCCTATTTCCGCGCAGCATCACGCCTGTTTCAGGTGATCGCCAAGAATGGTTGGAAGCGCTGCGCTTGTCGTTGTTGGCATCCAAAATTATTTCGTATGCACAAGGCTTTATGTTGATGCGCGAAGCCAGCAATACATTTAACTGGAAACTCAATTACGGCAAAACTGCGCTACTATGGCGCGAAGGTTGCATCATCCGCAGCATTTTCTTGGGCAATATTCGCGATGCGTTTGAAGCTAATCCTGATTTAGCCTTCTTGGGCGCAGACCCGTATTTCCAAAAAATTCTGATTAATGCACTGCCCGCATGGCGCAAAACGGTTGCCAAAGCGATTGAAATTGGCGTGCCGATGCCTTGCATGGCGGCGGCGGTTACTTTCCTAGATGGCTACACCACCGCGCGCTTGCCTGCTAATTTGCTGCAAGCTCAGCGCGATTATTTCGGCGCGCACACATACGAGCGCACCGATAAACCGCGCGGCGAATTTTTCCACACTAATTGGACAGGTACAGGCGGTAACACTGCTTCTAGCACCTACGAAGTGTAATTATCCACAACCGTTTTCAGGCTACCTTACGTAAATAGGCAGCCTGAAAAACATAAGGAGAACAAAATGGGTTGGTTTTCGCGCAAAGAAGAAGCCTTTTTTCTGGCAACGGTAACCCCAAGCGATATTCAGTTAGACGCGTATTTAGGCATTGTGAACGGCGAAGCGATTATCGGCGCAAATATTTTCCGCGATATGTTTGCATCCATTCGCGATGTAGTCGGCGGGCGCGCGGGCGGTTATGAACGCTCATTGGCAGGCGCACGCGAAGCCGCGTTGGACAATATGAAAGAAGCTGCCAAAGCGCTGGGCGCTAACGGCATTATCGGCATTGATTTTGACTACGAAGTGTTGGGCGAAACCAATGGCATGATGATGGTAACCGTGAGCGGCACGGCGGTTAAGGTGGCGGTGTAATGATAGATAGGCAGTCTGAAAACGAGCAAAGCTAAAACGGCATTTAAAAGGTTTTTCAGGCTACCTATTTTTGTGGATAATTTGTTGATAAGATAGCATCTGATTGTTTTCAATATAAATAATCAGGGATAACTTTATGGATAAAGGCAGCCTGAAACGGTGGATAACCCATCTTCAGGCTGCCTTTTATGCGTCAAAACTATCGCACGCCCAACGTTTCAATACCTGAAAACGCGCTTGGCATGGCGTTATCATCATCAGGATCATCAGGAAATTCCACCCACTCAAACGCCGTTTCATCCGCCAAAACCGCCCGCAGCAGCGCATTGTTAATCGCGTGTCCCGATTTATAGCCTTCAAATGCGCCGATAATCGGATGCCCAACGATATACAAATCGCCAATCGCGTCCAAAATTTTGTGGCGCACAAATTCATCAGGATAGCGCAGCCCTTCGGGATTGAGCACATCAGTATCGTCAATCACAATCGCGTTGGACAAATTGCCGCCCAAGCCCAAATTGTGCGCACGCATCAGTTCAACTTCCTGCATAAAGCCGAATGTTCGCGCCCGTGCAATTTCTTCCACATAAGATTTTCCTGCAAAATCAATCTCAAATGTGGGCGCGCTGCGGTTGAAAACGGGGTGGTCAAATTCAATCGTCAAGCGCACTTTAAAACCGTCATACGGCGTAAATTTCACCGATTTATTCGGCTCTTGCAACGAAACTTCTTTGAGTATTCGCAAAAAGCGTTTTTGCGCCTGCTGCTCCACCACGCCCGCATCTTGCAATAAAAAGATAAACGGCAAGCTGCTGCCATCCATAATTGGGATTTCGGGCGCGTTCAGCTCCACCAAAATGTTATCCACACCATACGCCGCAAACGCCGACATAATATGCTCAATCGTGCCGACGCGAATGCCGTTTTCGGTAACAATGGTGGATGAAAGGCGCGTGTCATTAATCAAATACGGCGTGAGTGACACAATCTCACCTTGTTCGCCTGATAAATCGCTGCGGCGAAACTGGATGCCCGTGTTTTCAGCGGCAGGATGCAAGGTGAGCGACACGCGCTCGCCCGAATGCAAGCCTACACCTGTGGCGGTTACAGATTTGGCTAAGGTGCGTTGTTTCATGTGGTTATCCTAAAATGATTTTCAGGCTGCATCATAAACCATTTTAGGCAGCCTGAAAGTGTGGTTAAGGCAATAAAAAGGCGTGATAAGGCTAATTTATCCACAATAGGATAAAATTAGCATTATTTTATCCACAATTATCCCAATCACTTGATGATGATCACACACCGATTTTTGCGTTCACTATTTCGCTAGAAAATCATTTGTTTAACTGGGTTATCCACATTGCGAATAACGCTTCATAAAAATCATCTTTTTATTTTTTAAATATTTTGTTTTTTATTTAATTACAAACCTTTTCGCGCGCCAAACATAAACAAAAACGCTTTTGCTTTTGTTAAGGAAAAATGGTAAAAAGAAGCGTTTTTCAACGCATAAAGGAACGTAAAAATGGCAGTTAAAGTTGCAATTAACGGTTTTGGTCGCATCGGTCGTTTGGCTTTGCGCCAAATCTTGAAAACAGACGGCATTGAAGTGGTTGCCGTAAACGATTTAACGCCTGCGGATATGCTGGTTCACTTGTTCAAATACGACACCACGCAAGGTCGTTTCAACGGCACAATTGAGCAAAAAGAAGATGCATTTATCGTAAACGGCAAAGAAATCAAAGTATTTGCCAAACCGAATCCTGAAGAATTGCCTTGGAAAGATTTGGGCGTGGATGTAGTGTTGGAATGCACGGGCTTTTTCACCAGCAAAGAGAAAGCCGAAGCGCACGTTCGCGCAGGCGCACGCAAAGTGGTGATTTCTGCCCCTGGCGGCAACGATGTGAAAACCGTGGTGTTTAATGTGAACCACGATATTTTGGACGGCAGCGAAACGGTGATTTCCGCCGCTTCTTGCACCACCAACTGCCTTGCGCCGATGGCGGCGGTGTTGCAAAAACAATTTGGCGTGGTACAAGGTTTGATGACCACCATCCATGCCTACACAGGCGATCAAAACACGTTGGACGCGCCACACCGCAAAGGCGATAAGCGCCGCGCTCGCGCCGCTGCTTGCAATATTGTGCCCAACAGCACAGGCGCAGCCAAAGCCATCGGCTTGGTGATTCCCGAATTGAACGGCAAATTAGACGGATCGGCGCAACGCGTGCCTGTGGCGACTGGTTCGCTAACGGAATTGGTTTGTGTGTTGGAAAAAAATGTGAGCAAAGAAGAAGTGAACGCTGCAATGAAAGCCGCTGCCAATGAATCGTATGGCTACACCGAAGACGAGATTGTGTCGTCTGATGTAATCGGCATTGAGTTTGGCTCGCTGTTTGATGCCACGCAAACGCGCGTGCAAACGGTGGGCGACAAGCAGTTGGTGAAAACCGTGGCTTGGTATGACAACGAGATGTCTTACACTTGCCAACTGGTGCGTACGTTGAAATTCTTTGCCGAGAAAATTTAAGTTATCCACATAAAGGCAGCCTGAAAACGTGAAATAGCGTTTTCAGGCTGCCTTTTATTGTTGAATAAAGTATCGCAATTACAAATAAAACTTCTCAACCACGTTTAAATCATCATCCAATTTGTACACCAACGGCTGCCCTGTTGGGATTTCCAAGCCCATGATGTCTTCGTCTGAAATGCCTTCAATGTGTTTAGCCAGCGCGCGCAAACTATTGCCATGCGCCGCCACCAACACGCGCTTGCCGCTGATGATGGCGGGGGCGATTTGGTCTTCCCAAAATGGCAACACGCGCGCTAAGGTTACTTTCAAATTTTCGCCATCGGGCACCACATCGGCGGGCAAATGGGCGTAGCGGCGGTCGTTGTGGGCGGAAAATTCGTCGTTTTTGTCTAGCAATGGGGGCAGCGTGTCGTAGCTGCGGCGCCAAATATGCACTTGCTCATCGCCGTATTTTTCGGCGGTTTGCTTTTTGTCCATGCCTTGCAACGCGCCGTAATGCCGCTCGTTTAAGCGCCAAGTTTTGATTTGCGGCACCCAAAGCTGGTCGCTTTCTTCCAGCACGATGTTGCAGGTTTTGATGGCGCGGGTTAAAACCGATGTGAACGCGATGTCAAACTGGTAGCCAGCGGCTTTGAGTTTGCGCCCCGCTTCTTGCGCTTCGGCGATGCCTTGTTCGCTGAGTTTCACATCGCGCCAGCCTGTGAACAGGTTTTTGGCGTTCCATTCGCTCAAACCGTGGCGGATAAAAACGAGTTCCATGATTTTCCTTTCGGATGAAGGTTGAAAAGCATGATTTTAAAGGATTCGCTAGCAAAACTGGCGAGAAATGGTGGATAAATTGATAAAAGGCAGCCTGAAAATGAGCGAAGCTAAAACAACATTTAAAAGATTTTCAGGCTGCCTAATGCTTTATTGCTCACGAAAATCCGCATTTTTAAACACGCGAACAGGGTTGCCGCGCTCCACTTGATACAGCTGCGCGTGTGCATGACTTGCGTGTTGCGCCAGCGCTGCCGAATGCTGCGCTGCCAGCTTTATGGTGAGCAGCTCGCGGGCGCGTTTTTTGTTGGTGTGCTGGCTGCGCTCACTTTCCACGCGCACCGAAATGCCCGTTGCCAAATGCGTGGCGCGAACGGCGCTGTCGGTTTTGTTAACGTGCTGCCCACCTTTGCCGCCCGCGCGGCAGGTTTCAAAATGAATGCTGCCATCATCGGGCAAAATCGGGATTTGCGGCAGCCTGAAAACGCCGATATACCAATTTTTGCGCGGATGCTTTGGGCGGATGGGGCTGTTGCAAATCCATTGCAGCGTGCCCAGCCAGCGCTGTGCCAGATTTTCTGCACCTGCGCCGTTGAGCATGAACGTGGCGGACAAAATGCCGTGTTTGCTGTCGGTTTTGTCCAAAATTTCTGCCGCTATGCCTGCGCTTTGCGCTTCGCGAAGAATTTTGTGCAACACAAATTGCGCAAAAATTTGGCATTCGGCAGGGGATTGTCCTGTGGATAGTTGTAGATAAATATTTGTATTCATGTGTTTTCCTGTTTTCAGGCTGCCTAAAAAGGCAATCAATCGGCGCAACCGCCTGCGGTTTTATAGGTTAAAACGGGCTTCATGCGCGCCACCAATTCAATCAGCCCAAAATCGCTCATTGCGGCGATGATGCTGTCAATTTTCTTATAAGCTTGCGGTGCTTCTTCAAAAATCAAGGCTTTATCTTCGCAGACCACTGCGCTGCCAAATGCAGTTTGGCGCAAACTATCGGCGGAAAATTTGTGCGACAAGCGCGCTTTGCATTCGCCGCGTTGCCATTTGCGCCCCGCGCCGTGTGCCAAGGAAAACAAGCCATCTGCGCCATTTTCCGCAATCGGGCGCACAAGATAGCTGTAATCGCCGCGCGAACCGGGGATAACCACCAAGCCACAGTCGGACGGGGTTGCGCCTTTGCGGTGCAGCCAGCCTGTTTGGTTATCTATTTGAACGGATTGCAGAAAATTGTGATGCACATCCAGCAGGCAAGCGCCGTCTGTGCTCCAACGCGCCAGCATACGCTCGGCGATTAGGCGGCGATTGGCGCGGGCAAAATCCAGCGCGGCATCGTGTTCGGCAAGATAGGCAGCGGCTTCGGGCGTGTTTTCAGGCAGCCCTGCATGGCTAAACTTATCCACATGGTGGCGCAAAATTTGCTGCCCCAAGCCGCGCGAACCGCTGTGCACCAACAATTGCAAGCATTGCGGATTAAACGCTGCAGGCAGGTGTTCAGGCGCGTAAACCGTGTCCACCGCTTGCAGCTCGGCAAAATGGTTGCCGCCGCCAATCGTGCCCAAGGCAGCCTGAAACGGATGATTGGGCAGCAGCTCGTTGATGCGCGCTTGGCAATCGCTGCCCAGCGGCGCGTCTATGCTGCCCAGTTGTTTGACCAATTTGCTGGTTTTGGCTTTGCGTGTGGATAAGTCGGTTTGCCAGAACGCCATGCCGCAGCCGATGTCGTTGCCAATCAGCGCGGGATAAAAATGCCCAACGCTAAAAAACGCCGTGCCAATGGGATAACCGCGCCCTGCGTGCAAATCGGGCATGCCTGCCACGCGCTGCATATGCGGCAGCTTGGCGGTGGTTTCCAGTTGTTGAATGGCGTTGCCTTCTATCCAAGTGTTTGGATTTTTGATGATGATTTGATTGCCCATATTGGGGATACTTTCTTTTGCGGTTTGCTAGGCGTGTTTCAGGCTGCCTTTGGCGATGCGCAGGCAGCGGGTGAAATGCTCGTGGTTGCGGCATTTCGTTGTGAAAACGGCTAGCAAATAATTGAGAAAGCAGCCCGAAGCGGGGCGATTAGATAACGCGTGTTGCGTTCAGGCTGCCAAGTTGGATTTGGGTTTGAGCGATGTTTTGCATGGTTTTATCCTTTCTTGGCAATGGGTTGAAAATAAAGCGCGGATGATACGCGCGGGAAGCGGGGTTTGGCAACGATGGCGTGAAAAAAGGCGGGATTGTGTGGTTTTTCGTGCGTAAATCTGTTTTAACCATACTAAACAACGTTTCAGGCTGCCTTATTGGGTTAAGCAGTCTGAAACGCGTTTACACATTCTTAACACATTGCTAATTGTTTCCTAATTTTCGTTTTTTATACTGCGCAGCGTTGTCAAACGACACGCTTTTTTAAACATTGAAATAGGAGTTACACCATGAAATTAACCAATAAAACTGCCGCCGTTATTTTTGCTGCTGTATTTGCTACCATCTCTGCGCCCGCTTTGGCGGATGGCGATTATTTGCACTACGAGAAAAATCGCGCCAGCTACATCACGCATGAAAAAGCGGCGCAAATTGCGGTGGCAAAAGTGGGCGGCGGGCAAGCAACGGATGTGGAATTTGACCGCAGCCGCAACAAGCCCGACCATTTTGATGTGGATGTGCGCATGGCGAATGGGCAGAAGTATGAAGTGAAAGTGGATGCGAAAACGGGCGCGGTGTTGTCTAGCCATTTGGATGATTGATTGCGCGGGCTGTTTAAGGCAGCCTGAAATGAACTTTTCTTGTGAGTTTTGGACGTGCTGGGCGCGTCTTTTTTTGTGCCTGTTTCATGTGAAACGGTTGCTCGGGTTGAATGCAATTAGCCACACGATAGGATGCGGACGATGCCGTTGGCGATTTGAAATTTAATCTCTTTGCCTGCGATGGTTGCGCCGTAGATGCGCTCGGGGATGTCTTGATAGGCGGGGCGCGGGTCTTGGGCAAGGCTTTGCTCAATCAGGGCGCGGTGTTCGGGGGCAAGCTGCTCGGGGTGGCTTTCAGGCTGCCATACCACGCTTAACCGCTCAGGCATGCCGTTCACAAAGCCTGCGTGCGCTTCGGGATGCGCTTCGGCAAAGGGGATATAGGGTTTGATGTCTATAACGGGCGTGCCATCCAGCAAATCGCCGCCTTCGCAATGGATGCGAACGAGTTTGCCTGTGGTGTCAATCTGGCGCAGGCGCAGCAAAGATAGCCCAATATGGTTGGGGCGATGCGGGCTGCGGGTGGCGAATACACCCATTTTTTGTTTACCGCCCAAGCGCGGGGGGCGAACCATTTGCGCCCAGCCTTCGTCTATCGCGTCGTGAAACAGAAATTGCAGCCAGATGTAATCAAAGCCGTCTAATCCGCGCACGCTGTCGGCGCTGAACTGCGGGGTGAGCGTGATGATGATTTGCGCGGCGGGGACGAGCTGGGGCTGGCGCGGAATGCCGAATTTTTGCGTGTAGGGGGATTGGACGGTGCCGATGGGGGTTAGGGTGTAGGGCATTTTGCTTTGGATTTGGGGAGATGGGTTTCAGGCTGCCTTTGGAATGTGGCACAGGGTGGGATTATTTTATCGTGATTAAAGGCAGCCTGAAAAAGGAAAATCATCAATAATTTGCCGACCAACGCGCTGTTCTATTTGCGTTGTGCACTATTTGGCGACGAGCCGTTGCCGCTCCATTAAAGGCAGCCTGAAACCTTTGCAAAACCCCAATGGCAGCCTGAAACCTAAAATGTAGCGGTAATGGCTCATCGCCAACACTTCAAACAGCGCATGACTGATTTGCACTGATTTGCCAAGATGTTGGCGAGTCGCCGACGCTCCATTGGTTACAGGTTTTGCAAAGATTTCAGCCTGAAACCCATTTTCAGGCTGCCTTCTGCCTTAACAACACAAGCAAAGATTAGATAAACCGCCACGTAAATCGTAAAATAGGCAGCTTGAAACGGGGCGAACTGAATTTCAGGCTGCCTTAATACAACCAACCATAACAAGGAACACATTATGCGATTACTACACACCATGCTGCGCGTGGGCAATTTAGACAAATCTTTGGCGTTTTACACCGAAGTGCTAAACATGAAACTGCTGCGCCGCAAGGATTACCCCGATGGGCGCTTCACGCTGGCGTTTGTGGGCTACGGCGAAGAGCGCGATACCACGGTTTTGGAACTCACCCACAACTGGGACACGCCATCCTACGATTTGGGCGCAGGCTATGGGCATATTGCGATTGAAGTGGACAACGCTGCCGCTGCCTGCGCTGCCGTGCGCGCCAAAGGTGGCAAAGTCATCCGCGAAGCCGCGCCGATGAAACACGGCACTACGGTGATTGCGTTTGTGGAAGACCCCGATGGCTATAAGATTGAATTTATTGAAAAAGGCACAGGCGCGGATACTTATCAAGGCGCGTGATGTGTTGGCATCAACACCGCGCCAAGCCCTTAAAGGCAGCCTGAAAACGAGTGAAATGGTTTCAGGCTGCCTTGCCGTGCTAATTTGCTAAAATACGCCCTTTTTTTAACGCGGCCTTATCATGCAAATTATTTCCAACCACGAACTTCACATGTCCACCCTAATCACGCCCACGATGGCAAATTTCAGCGGTAATCTGCACGGCGGCGAGCTGCTGAAAATGCTGGATCAAGTTGCCTATGCTTGCGCCAGCCGCTATTCGGGCAATATGTGCGTAACGCTGTCGGTGGATAACGTGATTTTCAAAGAGCCGATTCATGTGGGCGAGCTGGTGCATTATTACGCCAGCGTAAACATGGTGGGGCGCACATCCATGGAAATCGGCATTCGCGTGGAAGCCGAAGACATCCAAGAGCGCACCATCCGCCACACCAATTCTTGCTATTTCACTATGGTGGCGATGAAAGACGGCAAGCCCGTTGCCGTACCGCCGTTGCAATTGGAAAGTGAAGAACAAATCCGCCGCCATGAAGCTGCCGAGCAGCGCAAAAAAATTCGGATGCAAGCCAATCATAAATAGGCAGCCTGAAAACGAGCGAAGCGAGTTTCTGCGAAGCTAAAACGAGTGAAGCTAAAATAATATTTAAAAGATTTTCAGGCTGCCTTTATCCATTCATTCCCAGCCTTTTTCAGGCTGCTGTTTATTGTTATCCCAAATGTTATCCACAAAACCATCCACAACAACAGCACCCACCATCGCCGCCATTGCCACCGCAGCAGGACGCGGTGGCGTGGGCGTGATTCGTATCTCAGGCAGCCAATTATTGCCCTTCGCCCAAGCCATCACAGGCGGCAAAACGCTCAAACCGCGCACCGCGCTCTACACCGATTTTTTAGACGAACACGGCAACGCCATCGACAACGGCATCCTGCTCTATTTCGCCGCCCCCGCCAGCTTCACCGGCGAAGACGTGATTGAACTACAAGGGCATGGCGGGCAAATCGTTTTGCAAATGCTGCTCAACCGCTGCTTGCAGCTGGGCGCACGCATCGCCGAAGCAGGCGAGTTCACCAAACGCGCCTTTTTAAACAACAAGCTAGACCTTGCCCAAGCCGAAAGCGTTGCCGATTTAATCGACGCATCCAGTCAAGCCGCCGCCCGTATGGCGGTGCGCTCACTCAAAGGCGCGTTTTCCAACCAAATCCACCGCCTTGTGGACGATTTAATCACGCTGCGAATGCTGGTGGAAGCCACGCTGGACTTTCCCGAAGAAGAAATAGATTTTCTGGAAGCCGCCGATGCCCAAGGGAAACTTGCCGCGCTGCAAAACGAACTATCCACAATTTTATCCACAGCCAGCCAAGGCGCGATTTTGCGCGAAGGGATGAATGTGGTGCTGGTGGGCGCGCCCAATGTGGGCAAGTCCAGCCTGCTCAATGCGCTGGCAGGCGACGACATCGCCATCGTTACCCACATTGCAGGCACCACGCGCGACACCGTGCGCGAACACATCACGCTAGATGGCGTGCCGATTCACATCACCGACACCGCAGGCTTGCGTGAAACGGATGATTTGGTAGAAAAAATCGGCATAGAGCGCAGCGAAAAAGCGGTGCAAAACGCCGATGTCGCGCTCATTTTGATAGACCCCGCCGAAGGCATCAATGCCGCCACCCAAGCGATACTAGACAAGCTGCCCAGCAGCCTTACCCGCATTGTTATCCACAATAAAGCCGACTTGCGCGGCGAAGCCCCCAGCCGTGTGGACAAGGTTTCAGGCAGCCTGAAAACGGCAAACGGCGGCGAAACCACGCTCATCAATCTATCCGCCAAAACAGGCGCAGGGCTGGATTTGCTCAAACAAGCCTTGTTAGACGTAGTGGGCTGGCAGGGCGAAAGCGAAGGCTTGTTCCTTGCCCGCAGCCGCCACATTCACGCGCTCCAAACCGCGCAAAACGAGCTGGAAAACGCCGCCCTATGCGGCAATCACCAGCTGGAATTGCTTGCCGAACATCTGCGCCTGGCACAAAACGCGTGCAGCGAAATCACAGGCGAATTTACCGCCGATGATCTGCTGGGCGTGATATTCAGCCGATTTTGCATCGGCAAATAGGCTGTATATGTTTTCAGGCTGCCTTAAAGCGCAGGCAGCCTGAAATCAATATGGAGCGACTACGGCTCGTCGCCCAATAGCATAACGGTGCCGTTAATGGCGGCAAAATGTTGGCAAGTTGCCAAAATATCATTTCAGACTGCCTTTCATTATTCTTTTTAATCCCTCGAGACCCATCATGGCAAAAAAATCCCCACCCAAAAGTTTTGAAGACGCCATCGCGCGCTTAGAAACCATTACGCAATCCATGCAAAACAACGCCCAGCCGCTGGAAGAAGCGCTGGAAAACTACGCCGAAGGCATGGAGCTGGTGCGCTATTGTCAGCAAAAATTAGCCGCGGTAGAACAAAAAATCCAAGTATTGAACAACGGCGATTTAACCGACTGGGAGCTGCAAGGTGAATGATTTTGTGAACTGGCAACAAAACGCGCAGGTGCACACCGAAGCCGTGTTGCAACGGCTGCTGCCTGAAAGCACGCGCGCGCCGCAAACTTTGCACCAAGCGATGCGCTATGCCGCGCTGGATGGCGGCAAGCGGCTGCGCCCGATGTTGGTGCTGGCGGCGGCGGAGCTGGGCGATTGCGTTCAGGCTGCCTGCGAAGCTGCGCTGGCGGCGGTGGAGTGCATCCATGTTTATTCGTTGGTGCACGACGATATGCCCGAAATGGACAACGACACCCTGCGCCGTGGCAAGCCGACTTGCCATGTAGCCTTTGGCGCGGCAACCTCGCTGCTAGTGGGCGATGCCCTGCAAACGCTGGCATTTGATGCCTTGTCGCGCGAAACAACATTGCCCGCCGCGCGACAGCTGCGGATGCTGAATGCGCTGGCGCAGGCTTCGGGCAGCATGGGCATGGCAGGCGGGCAAGCGATTGATTTGGCAAACGTGGGGCGCAATTTGCCGCAAGATCAGTTGGAACAAATGCACAGCCTGAAAACAGGCGCGCTGATTCGCGCGGCGGTGCAATTGGGCGGATTAAGCTGCCCCGATGTGAACGATGAAGCGCTGGCTGCGCTGGATGTTTACGCCGCCAAACTGGGCTTGGCGTTTCAAGTGATTGATGATGTGTTGGATTGCGCCGCCGATACCGCCACGCTGGGCAAAACCGCAGGCAAAGATGCCAATGCTGATAAGCCGACCTATGTGAAATTGCTGGGCTTGGATGCGGCACGCGATTACGCGACGCAATTGGTAAACGAAGCGGTGGCAGCGCTGGCACCATTTGGCGAGCGGGCAACGCGTTTGCGCGAGCTGGCAGAGTTCACCATTGGGCGCACATTCTAATTGCTGTACACCAAACACAATAAAGGCAGCCTGAAAACAGATAATTTCGTTTTCAGGCTGCCTTATCGTTTGGGTTTTATGTTGATTGGTTTGATGATTGCTCCGCTTGCTCCGCCAACTTCATGCGCTTGTTGCGCCGCCGAATCAGCACCACCCACAGCGAAAACACAGTGGGCAACACCGTCCAAAACAGCAAATAAATCAGCACGCGCGCCATGCCCTGCGGATATTGGGCAACGGAAAACATCAGGGTTACGAAAATATAGCCGATTAAAACGATGTGCCACATAGTCAATTCCAGGAAAATAAAGATAATTGTATTTGCCAAACTTTTGTTTTACTATTGTACTGATTAAACCGTATAAGGAACATACTAATGAGCAGCATCAATTTTAATATTCGTATGGATGAAAGCCTGAAAGAGCGCGCTTTTCCGATTATTGAAAGCTATGGTTTAACCCCCGCGCAGGCGGTTAAGCTGTTTTTTAACCAAATTGCCAACACGCGCAGTATTCCTCTGTCGTTTAACCATGAAGACCGCGTGCCTAACGAAGCGACGCGACAAGCGATGTTGGAAGCGGTTGCGCGGCGCGCCAGCAGCGATATGGGCAAAGGCTACACCGATTTAAACGAGATGATGCGTGATATTCAGGAGTGGCAGGAGTGAGCCAGTTTCGGTTATTTGCGCTCAATTCGTTTAAGCGCGATGCAAAAAAGCGCTGGGAAGTTTTGTTAAGCAGCGCGTATGTGGAAGTGGCGTATTGCTTAATCAACGGCGTGCCCTTGCCTGAAAAATACAAAGACCATGATTTAAAGGGCGATTGGGCTGGATTTCGCGAATGCCATATCCAGCCCGAGATGCTGCTGATTTATGAGCGCGGCGATGACGACAGAATCCAATTGGTGCGGCTGGGTTCGCATGCTGAATTGTTTAGCTAATGCGTTTACCGCCCGTGTGTCAGTCGCAAAATCGCGCTGTTTTGCTTGTTGATTACAATTAAGAACGTGCCACCTTGTGTGCGCGGTTTCAGGCTGCCTATTGTTCACACGATAGGCAGCCTGAAAGCTATTCGCCCTTGCGTTCGGCTAACTGCGCTTCTAGCGCTTTGATGCGCTTGTGCATTTCGTTTAGGTGGTTCAGGTGCACGGCGTTGCGCGTCCATTCGCGGAAGGTTTGCATGGGGTAGATGCTGGCGTAGTGCGTGCCGCTTTCTTTGATGCTGTGGGTTACCGATGTGCCGCCGCCGATGGTGGTTTTATCGGCGATTTCAATATGCCCTACCGTGCCCACGCCGCCGCCGAGTATGCAGTAATCGCCAATTTTCACGCTGCCTGAAATGCCCGTGCAAGAAGCAATCACCGTATGCGCGCCGATTTGGCAGTTGTGCGCGATTTGAATCAGGTTATCAATTTTGGTGCCACGCCCCACGGTGGTGTCGCTCATCGCGCCGCGGTCTATGGTGGTGTTCGCGCCAATTTCCACATCATCGCCCAGCGTAACCGCACCTGTTTGCGGAATTTTGATCCAATGGTCGCCTGCAAACGCCAGCCCAAAGCCATCCGCGCCGATGATGCTGCCTGAATGGATTTCCACACGGTTGCCCAGCGTGCAGCCGTGGTAAACGGTTACATTCGGATGCAACACCACGTTGTCGCCCAGCGTACAATGATGCTCCACCACGCTGTTGGGCAAAATGCGGCATTGCTCGCCCAACACCGTGTGCGCGCCGATGTAAACATTCGCGCCGATTTCGCAGCTGGCAGGCACGCTGGCGCTGGGCTCAATCACCGCGCTGGGATGAACGCCTGCTTGGGCAATGGGCGCGGGGTGGAACAGCCTTGCCACTTGGGCGAAGTAAAGATAAGGATCGGCGGCGATGATGAGATTGCGGTTGGGAAACAGCTCGGCAGCTTTGGGCGAAACGATAATTGCACCCGCTTGGCTGTGTTCCACTTCGCTTTTGTATTTTGGATTGGCGAGAAAGGTGATTTCATGCGCTTGGGCGCGCGCGGCGGGGGCAATGGCGGAAACGGCGATGTCGTCGCCCGTGTGCGTGCCGCCAAGCTGGGCAGTGAGTTGGGATAGGGTAAATTGGGTCATGCGGACACTCCTTGCGGTTGGGTTAAAGGATAGTTTAACTTCGTTGAAGCCTTCGGCTTTTAGGCTGCCGTAATCGGCGAAATCTGCCGCATGGGCAGCCTGAAAAGGGTTAAAAACAAGATGGCGCATGATAACGCAAAAGGCAGCCTGAAACCTGCTTTGCTTGGTTTCAGGCTGCCTAATCGTGTGAACATCGGGCATAAGCGCAAGCCATCGGGAAGCCGAAATAGTGCGGCTGGATTTCGCCGATTTGTCTGTTTGCAAATTTATAGTAAGCCCAAATAAAAAATCTACGGCGTTAGCTCGCCTTGCCGTACTAGGTGTACTGTCTTCGGCTCGCTGCCTTGTATATTTTTCATTTTGACTCACTATACCCGTTCACAAAAAGGCAGCCTGAAAACGGGTTTGCGGGCTTTTGCGAAGCCAAACGCAAACAGGGTTTTAACTTCGTTGAAACCTTCGGTTTTCAGGCTGCCTTTCATGTGGTTTTACTTTATCTCGTCCAACATTTGGATGACGCGGTCGGTGATGTCGTATTCCCGCGTAACGAACACCGCTTCTTGCACAATCAAATCGTATTTTTCTTTTTCGGCAAGGTTGCGGATAACTGCATTGGCGTTGTTTTGCAGCGCGGCGAATTCTTCGTTGCGCCGCAGGTTGTATTCTTCGGCAAGGCGTGCGGCGGAAAAGCGGTATTGCTTGCCTGTTTCCAGCAATTTGGCTTCGGCTTGTTTACGCGCTTTGCTGTTCAGATTGCTGCGCGTGAGCTGTTGTTTTAGCTGAATGCCTTGCTGTTGCAGCGCGTTTAGCTTTTGCTGTTGCACGCCAAATTCTTTTTGCAGCGTGGCTTCAATGCGTTGCGCCGCTTGGGTTTCGGTATAAACGCGCTCGGGATTCACATAGCCGAATTTTTGAACACGCTCGGCATGGGCGGGCAAGGCAATCAGGCAGCCTGAAAACACAGCAGCGGCGCAAAAGTTTCGGATGGTTCGGGATTTCATGTTTGAGTTTCCTATTTTTCGGTTTATTTGTGATACGCTGGATGGCGCGTAGGGTTGAGTTTATTCATTGCCTGCGGATAAAGCAACCGCGCAAATCAATTTTCAGGCTGCCGATAGCCGATACAAAAGCCCGTTGGCAGTCATCAACCGCCAACAGGCTTTTTGCTGTTAGAACACCGTGCCCAGCTGGAATTGGAAGCGTTGCACTTGGTCGCCTGTTTTTTTGTTTAGCGGCAAGGCGTAGCTCAATTTAATCGGGCCCACGGGCGAAATCCAAGTTAAAGCCAAGCCAGTTGAATAGCGCAATTCTTCTTTAAAGCTGGATTTATGGTTGCTGGTGTAAAAACCGTTGCTGCCATAAGGATTGCTGCGGCTATATGCGCGGGCGTTATAAGTTTTGCCATCCCACACGCTGCCTGCATCAGCAAACAAGCTCATGCGCACGCTCTTGCTGTCTTTGAGCCCAGGGAAAGGGAACAGCAATTCAGCATTGGCGTTCACAGCAAATTTACCACCGTATGCTTCGGCGTCATACGAGCCGTCGTAAGGATCGACGTCATACACTTTGGGGCCGAGCGTGCCCGTTTCGTAGCCGCGAACCGAGCCTAAACCACCGCCCGATTGGGTGTACATAAACGGAATTTCTTTGGTTTTGCCGTAGCTGCCGCTGTATCCAATTTGCCCGTTAAGCATCAAGGTAAACGAACGAGAGATTGGGAAATACCAAGTTTGTTGGTGTCCCAATTGATAATATTGCAAACCGCTGCCTGGCAGACCGATTTCGCCTGTTACATTGGCGTTGTAGCCGCGAGTAGGCCAATAGCCATCATCGGTGGTATTGCGATACCAGCTGAGCAAGCCTTTGTAAATCCAGTTGTTGCGGCTGTTTTCATCCACAAAGCGTTGGTAGCGATAAGGCGGGTTTTTCAGCAGCTTAACACCCATGTGTTCCACGCCCAAGCCAAAGTTTACGCGGTCGTATTCGGTAATCGGGATACCCATGGTTGCCGTGCCGCCGTAGCGCACCATGCGGTAATTGCGGCGCGTGCTGGCGCTGGTGGATTTGGATGGGTCATAGCGCGAGCCAAATAGGCTATACGTCATGCTTACGCCATCGGGGGTGAAATAAGGATCGGTGAACGACAAGTTTGCCGATTGGTTCACTTTACTGCGCGATATGTTTACCGAAGCCGATTTGCCCGTGCCAAACAAGTTATCTTGCGACACGCCTGCCGCCAAAATCAAACCATCATCTTGCGACCAACCTGCCGATGCGTTCAGGCTGCCTGTGGCGCGTTCTTTCACCGCAACCGAAACATCCATTTGCTGCTCATCTTCGGGCACAGGCGTGGTGGTTACTTGCACGTCTTCAAAATAGCCTAGCTGGCGCAAGCGTTCTGCCGAGCGGTTGAGCTTGCCTTGGTCGTAGGTTGCGCTTTCCATTTGGCGCATTTCGCGGCGGATTACTTCATCGCGGGTTTTGTTGTTGCCGCTGATTTCAATTTGACGCACGGCAACGCGGTTGCCAGGGTTGAGCTGTACGGTTAAATCCACATAATGCTTGCCATTTTCTTCGCGGCGGCGCGCTTCGGTGGTTACTTCGGCACGGGCATAGCCTGCGGATTGCAAATCCAGCTTAATTTGGCTCAACGCTTCTTGCAGCGTTTCCATATTGCTTAAACGCCCTGGTTTGATTTTTTTCAGGTGTTTTTGCAATTGGACAATCGGCACTTCTTTGCTGTCGCCTTCAATTTGCGTGTTGCCCCAATAATAGCGCTCGCCTTCGTGCACGCGGATGGTTACGCTTTCGCGCGTGCGATCTTCATTGAGTTGGCGTTGCACGTCTTCAAAATCCACTTTGAAATCAAAATAGCCTTTGCGGTGGTAGAACGATTCAAGGCGGGCTTTGTCTTTGCTGAATTTTTCCCATGAGAATACGTTGGATTTGGTCATCCATGAAACCAATGTGCCGTCGGTTAGCCCAATAACGCGGCTTAGGCGATAATCGGAAAAGCGTTCGTTGCCTTCAAAATCAAGCTGTTTGACGCGAGTGGTTTCGCCTTCATCAATGTTGATGGTAATGGCAACGCGGTTTTGCGACAATTCTTGCACTTCGGGCGTGATTTTTACGTTGTTTTTGCCTTGCTCTTTATACGCCGCATCCAAGGCACGCAAGGCACGAATCAGGGCTTCTTGGCTGAAAAAATCGCCTTTGGATAAACCCGAAGTGGTAATCGCTTGGGCGGTACTGCTGTCGGTAGTGCGTTCAAAATCGGCTTGTTTTTCGTCGTAAGAGCGCACGGTGTCTTGCTTGCTGTTCACCAAGTCTTCATCGCTGCCTGCATTGCTGGCGCGCACGGTGGACATTTGTTTCACAATGGCATCAGTAGGCAAAACTTTTGCGCCTTTAACCGTTAATTCGCTCACAATCGGGCGCTCTTTCACGGTGATAATCAGCATATTGCCGTTTTGTTCCAAGAGGGCGTTTTCGTAAAAGCCGCTGGCGTGCAGGCGGCGGATAATGTCTTCGCCGATGGTGTCGGTGTAGGTGTCGCCTTCTTTTACGGGCAGCAAGGAGCGCACGGTGGCTTCGGAGGTGTGTTGCTCGCCTTCAATGCGGAAGTTTTTGATGGTGAAATCGGCTGCCCATGCGGGTGCGGCAATACCAAGGGCGATGAGCGTTGCGGTGAGTTTTTTGAGTTTCATAAATTATCCAAAAATTATCCAAAAGAGGCGATTAGTCGGGTGATGTCGTTGAAAAAGGCGAGAATCATCATGGCGAGCATGGCGGAAATGCCAAAGCGTAAGCCCCATTCTTGGGCGCGTTTACTGATGGGCCGCCCAATCAAAAGCTCAATAGTATAGTAAACAAAATGCCCGCCGTCTAACACGGGAATGGGCAGCAGGTTCATCACGCCTAGGCTGATGCTCACCAGCGCAAGAAATTCTACATAAGGCTGCCAGCCAATTTGCGCGGTTTTGCCTGCCACTTCGGCGATGGTGATCGGTCCTGAAATATGGGCTAACGAAGCATTGCCTGTAAACAGCTTGCCGAAGAATGAGAGCGTCATGGCGGAATAATTAACGGTTTTGTTCCAGCCTAGCTGCATGGATTCGCTGAAATTGGGGGTGTAGTGATAGCGGACTTTGTCGTCCCATGCTTTGTCGCTTTGTGGCAACACGCCGATTCTGCCTTCGGCGCTGGGGGTGATTTGGGTGTCGTATTCTTTGCCTTGGCGGAGGTATTGGATTTTCAGGCTGCGATTGGGGTTTTCACGGATGATTTGGCTCCATGCTTCCCATGTTGGCATGGCTTGGCTGTTGATGGCGATGATTTGGTCGCCTTTTTGCAAGCCTGCGCGCTGGGCGGGGGTATTGGGGCGAACTTCGCCGATGGTGTTGCTCTCTTTAACGGGCGAGATGCCCAAGCCTATTTTGCGCTTGGCAACATCGGTGGCTTGTTGCGTGCCTGCTGCGTCCACAATGCGGTTTTCAGGCTGCCCTTGCGCGTTTTTCACTTGCACGTTGATTTTGCCTGTTTCCAAATCTAGCACGATTTCGGTGTAGGCATCGGAAAAGTTGTTTACGGCTTTGTTGTTTACGCTGATGATTTTGTCGCCCTGCTGAAAGCCTGCTTGGGCGGCGATGCTACCTTTTTCTACCGTGCCAACATAAGGGCGGATTTGCGTGATGCCGCCCACGCCAAAGCTAAACCAATACAACAGCACGGCAAGGATAAGATTGGTGAACGGTCCTGCCAGCACCACGGCGATGCGTTTGAGCGGATGTTGCTTATCAAAGGCAACGGGCAAATCTTCGGGCGCAACTTCGCCTTCGCGCGTGTCCACCATTTTCACATAGCCACCGATGGGAAAGGGGGCGAGACACCATTCAATATTGCGCCAGCGCTTGGTGTAAAACGGCTTGCCCATGCCCACGGAAAAGCGCAACACTTTAATACCACACAGCCGCGCCACAACCAAATGCCCCAGCTCATGCAGGCTAACGAGTACAACGATAACAACAATAAATGCAACAAGCATGTGCAAAGCAGAAAGAACGGTGGACAAGATAAAACTCCGTGGTTAGGCTGGATAAGAAAGGTGGCTAGGATAACAGTTTTTGTTTATTTGATAAAGAGTTAGGCAGGATTAGGCAGCCTGAAAGCCCTTTTGGGCAACACGAATGCAGTTTTCAGGCTGCCCTAATTCTCTGCTAATTATCTTTTGCTACACTTCGCCCAAAACGAAAGGACATCCCATGCGTATTTTATTGGTTGAAGACGATTCCATGATTGCCCAAGCCGTTATCGGCAGCCTGAAAGACGATGGCTACGCCGTAGATTGGGTAAATAACGGCAACACCGCCGAAACCACGCTCGCCAGCCAAAGCTACGACATCATCCTGCTGGATTTAGGACTGCCTGGGCAAGACGGCTTGCAAGTATTGCAACGCACCCGCGCCGCGCACAACACCACGCCCATTCTCATCCTAACTGCCCGCGACGACATTCAAAGCCGTTTAACAGGGCTAGACGGCGGCGCCGACGACTACATCATCAAACCCTTCGTTATGGCAGAGCTCAAAGCCCGCATCCGCGCCATATTCCGCCGCCATGCAGGGCAAGCCAATCCGCTGTTAAGCAACGGCAACATCCAGCTCAACCCACAAACCTACCAAGTCTCCCTTGCAGGGCAGCCTGAAAACATCCCATTGAGCCAAAAAGAATTCGCCGTGCTGCAAGCCCTGATTAGCCGCGCAGGCATCATCCATTCCCGCAGCGAGCTGGAAGACAAAATCTACGGCTGGGGCGAAGAAGTAGAAAGCAACGCCATAGACTTCCTTATCCATAGCCTGCGCAAAAAAATCGGTAAAGAACACATCAAAAACATCCGCGGCGTAGGCTGGATGATGCCCAAAGCCGAATAATCCCCATCAAGCCGCCCAAGCCCAAAGGCAGCCTGAAAGCCGTAGGCTTCAACGAAGTTAAAACCCATTTTTACCAGAGCGCGCGTCTTGCCGCGCACCACGCCCCCGCAGTCCACCCGTCGCCCACCCAAAAGGCAGCCTGAAAATGACCCGCATCAAACACTCCCTACAACTGCAACTCAGTCTAACCATCACCATCCTGCTGCTCGTCATCGCCCTGATTTCAGGCAGCCTCTCGTTCTACGAGACCTACCACCAAACCCACAAAATCCAAGACGACCTGCTGCGCCAAATCGCCGCCTACATCAACCCCGACCAACCTCTGCCCAAATCGCAAAAAAGCAAAAACGACGCGCGCATCCACATCCGCACCAGCACCCAACAAGCGCCCGACAAAAAAGCCCTGCCCGAAGCCAGCCACCTGCCCGACGGCTTCCACACCCTCACCGAAGCCGACGGCGACGACACCTACCGCATCTACATCCAAACCACCGAGCAAGGCAAAATCATCATCTATCAAGAAAACGAATACCGCGACGACCTAGCCCAAAGCATCGCATGGCACAGCACCACCCCCATTCTCGCCACCATCCCACTCGCCATCGCCCTGCTCATCTGGCAAATCCGCCGCGCCCTGCGTCCCCTGCGTCAGCAATCGCAAGAGCTGCAACAGCGCCAAGCCACCAATCTCGCCCCGCTTAATCCGCAACAAGCCCCCAGTGAAATTCAAGGCTTTATCCACGCCATCAACCAACTGCTCAACCGCACCCACCAAGCCATGCAACAGCAACAACGCTTCATCGCCGATGCCGCCCACGAACTGCGCACCCCCACCACCGCCCTAAGCCTGCAAGCCGAGCGCTTGAGCGAACACAATCTCCCGCCCGAGCTTAAAGAACAAATAGGCAGCCTGAAAACCACCATCCATCGCAGCCACCAACTGCAAGAACAACTGCTCACCCTCGCCCGCAGCCAAACCAACTCTGAACAAGCGCAAACCCCATCCACCCCCATCCAACCCATTTTCCAACGCATCATCCAAGACCTGCACCCCCTAGCCCAAGCCAAAAACCAAGACATCGGCGTAACCAGCAGCGAAAACCCCATCCTGCCCATCAGCGAAATAGACCTATACACCCTAATCAAAACCCTTGCCGACAACGCCATCCGCTACACCCCCGCAGGCAGCCAAATAGACCTATCCAGCCAAAGCCAGCAAAACAGCACCACCATCATCATAGAAGATAACGGCAACGGCATCCCACCCAGCGAACGCCAACGCATTTTTGACCCCTTCTACCGCATACTCGGTAGCGGCGAACAAGGCACAGGGCTAGGCTTATCCATCGCCCAAACTATTGCCCAACGCCACGGCGGCAGCATCACCCTACACGACAGCCAAACCTTCCCCACAGGCTTGCGTGTAGAAATCAACCTGCCCAACGGCTCATAAAATTTAGGCTGCCTATTGTTATTGATTATTTTGTCCGATTATCACCTTTCGTAAACCCCAAAGGCAGCCTGAAAACTCATTTTCCGTTTTCAGGCTGCCTTATCCCACCAACAAAAGCAAAATTCTTTTGACAAAACAAACCAATATTGCCATAATCCGCCGTTTTCCACGTTCCGCCAGGCAAGCGGAATTTTTCATTAACCCAATTCTTTATGGAGTTGAGCATGTACGCGGTCATAAAAACCGGCGGTAAACAATACAAAGTTACCGTTGGCGAAAAATTGAAAGTAGAACAGATACCAGCAGAACTCGACAGCCAAGTAGAACTAGAAGTTCTGATGATTGCTGACGGTGATAAACTAAAACTAGGCGCAGACGCTGCCAAAGCCAAAGTGGTAGCCAAAGTAGTTGCCCACGGGCGTGGCGAAAAAATCCGCATTTTCAAAATGCGTCGCCGCAAACACTACCAAAAACGTCAAGGCCATCGCCAAAATTTCACCCAAATTGAAATTTTGTCCATCGCTTAAACCCAATCTAATCAGGAGTAAACCAAATGGCTAGTAAAAAAGCAGGCGGTAGCACCCGCAACGGACGCGATTCAGAAGCCAAACGCCTAGGCGTAAAAGCCTACGGCAACGAGCTGATTCCCGCAGGTTCAATCATCGTACGCCAACGCGGCACCAAATTTCACGCAGGCGAAAACGTAGGCATGGGCAAAGACCACACCCTATTTGCCAAAGTGGACGGTTATGTAGAATTCGCCACCAAAGGCGCGCTAAACCGCAAAACAGTTAGCATCCGCCCCTACGAAGGCGCAGAAAACTAATCACAGTTTTGTGAATCAAACCCTGTTGTGTTGCAACGGGGTTTTTCCGTTTCAGCTTCGCAAAAGCCCGCAAACCCGCTTTCAGGCTGCCTTTTAACAAACTATAAAGGCAGCCTGAAAACCGCGATAGCTGCTATAATCGCCCCCTTTTCAACCCCACGCACCGCAAGAAAGCCGCAAGCCATGCTGCACACCATTCCCTATTTTCAACAAAATTTGGAAACCGATTTAAGCCGCGTAAACGTGGTCATCAACCGCGCGGTGCAATCCGATGTTGCCCTTATTTCGCAAATCGGCACCTACATCATCGGCGCAGGCGGCAAACGGCTACGCCCCATTCTCACCATTTTGGCAGGCAAATGCTTGGATTACGATGACGACAAACTCTACTCGCTCGCCGCCATGGTGGAATTTATCCACACATCCACCTTGCTGCACGATGATGTTGTGGATGAAAGCGAACTGCGACGCGGACGCAAAACAGCCAATAATCTGTTTGGTAACGCCGCTGCCGTATTGGTTGGCGATTTTTTATACACGCGCGCATTTCAGCTTATGGTGGGTTCAGGCAGCCTGAAAATCCTAGAAGTGATGGCAGAAGCCACCAACATCATCGCCGAGGGCGAAGTGATGCAGCTGATGAACATCGGCAACACCGAAATCAGCGAAACCGAGTATTTGCAAGTCATCCAATACAAAACCGCCAAGCTGTTTGAAGCCGCCGCGCAAGTGGGCGCAATCCTAGCAGGCGCAACGAGCGGGCAAGAGCAAGCCCTGAAAGACTACGGCGCGCACATCGGCACCGCGTTTCAAATCATTGACGACGTGTTGGATTATTCGGGCAGTGTGGAGCAAATCGGCAAAAATGTCGGCGACGATTTAGCCGAAGGCAAGCCTACCTTGCCGCTGATTTACCTGATGCGGCAAGGCAGCGAAGAAGCCGCCCGCGATGTGCGCCACGCCTTGCAACACGCCGACCGCAGTTATTTTGAAACCATACACAATCATGTAATGCAGTCGGGCGCGCTGGATTATTGCGTGCAGCAAGCCCGGCACGCAGCGGATAAAGCCATTTTGGCATTGCAAATGCTGCCTGAAAACGAAGTTACAGCCGCCATGCGCGAATTAGCAGAAAAATCCCTATCACGCATTGCATAAAACCAACACTCGCCGTAGTTCAACGGATAGAACGTATGCCTCCTAAGCGTAAAATACAGGTTCGATTCCTGTCGGCGGGATAGCAAAAAGGCAGCCTGAAAAACTAATTTCAGGCTGCCTTAAATATTTGGCAGAGGGGATGGGATTCGAACCCACGATACGCTATTAACGTATACACACTTTCCAGGCGTGCGACTTAAACCACTCATCCACCCCTCTATGGAGCAAAGAGATGGGAGTATACGATAAAAATAAGCAAAACAACAAGCAAATAAAGCAAAAAAGCAACAACAACACTTAGATTAGAATAGACAAATTGCAAATATTAAGTTATCTTAACGTTTTATAATTTTGTCATTGGAAAGCATAAAATCATGAAAACATTGGTATTAACATTGGTTGCTGTGACGGCCCTTAGCGCCTGTTCAGGCACAAAAGTATCAAAAGATGGCACGGCAAGCGAATTGAATTGGCCTAATCCCGTTCACACAACATTCAACAAAGATCGTGGCACTTATCCTAACCTAGAAAACCTTAGCAAAATTCGCTCAGGTATGTCAAAAGATGAGTTGTACGACTTAATCGGCCGCCCACAATTTAACGAAGGTTTCCGCGTACGCGAATGGAACTATCTGTTTCACTTCAATACACCTGGACAAGGCACCGAAGGCGTAACAACCTGTCAATACAAAGTATTGTTTGATAGCAAAAAATACGCGCGTAGCTTCCATTGGCGCGCAGTAGATCCTATTAATGCTGTGTGCCCGCCACCAGCACCAGTTCCCGTTGTTGAAAAACCAGAACCACAAGTGATTATCCGTGAAGTTGTTCCAACACCTGCAAGAATTCGCCAATAATGCAACAGTCGGCTTTGTTTTATCGCTAATGTTGTTTAATTATGCCTATGCTGATAACAGTATTAGTGTTGAAGAATATAAAAGCCGAAAAGTTGTTGTAGATACACAAAAAGCAGAATTGTGTTTTGCAGATACGCAAGATTGTCATAAAGTGTTAATAGGGAAAGCAACTCCAAAGGGTGTTTTCCCTCTAACACTTCATACAACCACAAAAAAAGGATATGGCGGAGAAATTATTGGGTTTAAAGAAGAAAAGGATTTTTTGTTTGCATTACATCGCGTATGGCTGGGAAAACCATCAGAGCGCAGACAAGAAAGAATATTATCCAATAACATATCAGACCGTATCATGACAAATGGTTGTATTAATGTTAGCGATGCGGTTTATGAAAAGTTGCGACAATATTTTGTATTAGAGGTGATTTAAGTTGCAGGGTGTTGGTGAAACGCATAAACCTCCATATTGAAAGGCAGTCTGAAAAGGCCTATTCCCATTTTCAGGCTGCCTTCTCTCATTACTCATTTATAAGTATCTCAACCCTAAAGTGGTTGCATGGAATGATTGGGCAAAACCATTGCACTCAGATGTCTCGCAAGCCAATGTTCTCCAAATTTCCGCAACAAAAACTCATTATTCAGCAGAGATTTAGCGAATTGGTTGAAATATTTTCGGGTGCAGAGATT
>CAUSAG010000021.1:0-43407 GCA_963529665.1 uncultured Kingella sp. | reverse complement strand
TAATTTTTTATAGAAAGACAAGCAAAATGGTTAAACCGAAAATTCATGCGCTGTTAGTGGCATTGCTGCTGGCGACTGTGATGCCTGCTTGGGCGGATAATTCAGCGCGATTTAAAGAAGCTGCGACAGCTTATCAAGCTGGTAATTACAAACAAGCCTTTCGCCTATTCCAACAGTTTGCTGATCGGGGTGATGCCGTGGCGCAAAACAATTTGGGCATGCTGTATGCCGAAGGACTGGGCGTAGCACAAGATTATCAACAAGCCAAAGCATGGTGGCAAAAAGCCGCTAATCAAGGACATGCTGGGGCGCAATACAATCTGGGCGTGATGTATTACGAAGGGAAAGGCATGGAAAAAAATTACCAAAAAGCCAAAGTATGGTGGCAAAAAGTGCTAGCGCAGCCCAATACAGCAGACAATACCCAAATCAAAAAGTATGCCAACCATTATTTGCAAGAATTAAGAAAAGCAGGCATCCGCTAATCCCAAATATTCAGGCAGCCTGCGAAGTGGAGTTGCGAAGCTAAAACAGTAACTCTACGTTTCAGGCTGCCTTGCCAATTGGGGAAACCGTGCCGCATGTTTGTTCCGAGGGCGGACGCGTGTAAACAAACTTCCGATTGCGGTACACAAGAGAAAGGCAGCCTGAAAATGGGAAACGGCATTTTCAGGCTGCCTTTTGGTTTTCACAACGGATTGTTCCACCAATAACTTACCCACGCCAAAGGCAGCCTGAAACTCCCATACTCCCTTTTCCTCCAACTCATCCAAAAAGAACTACCCCACCGCTAATCCCAAACAACTAAACGGCAGCCTGAAAACGGATAAAACGATTTCAGGCTGCCTACTTCTTGCGTATTAGTTGTTGTTATTAAAGGATAATTTTTGATTTGCATCAATAAACAAGCCGCAAAGCGCCAGTAGCATTCACACATCTTAAAACAAATTAACAAAGCCATTGCAGTTCGCCCCTTGGCTCTTGTGAACCAATATCTACAAAAAAATCTACAAAGGAGAAGTCCCCATGCCGTCTCCCAATCTTTGGCGCGTGCTGCCGCTCGCCCTGCTGTGCGCCCACGCATAGGCAGACACCGAAGTCGATGCGCCGCACACGCAGGAATTATCGCCCGTGGTGGTAACGCCTTCGCTGTCGTCTCAAAGCGGGCACGCCGTGCAAATCAATCCCAAATCCGCCGTGCAGCCGCTGCCTGCCAGCGATGGTGCAGGCGTGTTGCAGTTCGTGCCCAATATGAGCGTGATCCGCAAAGGCGGCAGCTCGGGCGACCCATTGCTGCGCGGCTTGGGCATTCAGGCAGACGGGCAATTTATCTACGGCGGCTGTGGCAATCGCATGGACCCGCCCACCGCCTACGTCTTCCCTGGCTCGTTTGACAACGTTGTCGTAACCAAAGGACCGCAAACCGTAACCGAAGGCTCGGGCATGGTGGCAGGCGCGGTGCGCTTTATCCGCAAAACGCCCAAACCCGCCGAAAGCGTAACCGCCCATGCCAACCTAGCCGCCACAGTCGGTAGCTTCGGACGCTTTGACCTGATGGGCGATGTGGACGTGCAAGGCAAATACGGCTACGTTCGCGCCAACGCCATCCACAACCAATCCGATGATTACAAAGACGGCAACAAAACCGAAGTGCATTCGCATTTCAAACGCCATTCATCATCGCTGCAAGTGGGCGCAACGCCAACCGAAAACACCGTTATCTCGCTGGGCTACGAACGCAGCCGTGGCGAAGCGGCATACGCCGACCGCGGCATGGACGGCAGCAAATTTGACCGCGACGCATGGACCATCAAAGCCCTGCAACGCAATATCACGCCGTGGTTAAGCGAAGTATCCCTAAGCTACGGGCGCAGCAAAGTGGATCACATTATGGATAACTATTCGCTGCGCAAAGCCCCGCGCATGCGAATGCTGTTGAACCCCGAGCGCATTGTGGACACCGCGCAACTGCGCGCGTTAAGCCAATTTGGCAATTTTGAACTGCAAATAGGGCTGGATTGGATGCACGACCGCCACAACAGCCGCATACTCAACGGCAGCGTGCAAATCAAAGGCAAAGACATAGACCGCCTGTCGTCCATTCCGTTTGTCGGCGACCAAGATTTCCGCCAACACGGCGTTTTCGCCGAATTGTCATGGCAGCCCAGCAGCGCGCAAAAAGTAGTCGGAGGCTTGCGCTACGACCGTATCCGCGCCACCTACGAGCGCGACCCACTGCCCGCCATGCGTAAAAACGCTGCCGCCTTTGCCGCCAACCGCGAGCAAACTTATAACCTGAAAGCAGGCTTTGCCCGTTTGGAACAACAAATCGGCATCGGCAAATACCACATCAGCTTAGGCGTTGCCGAGCGCGCGCCCGATTATTGGGAACGCAACCGCGCCTACGCGCTCAAACCCGAGCGCAACACGCAATTAGACATGGGCGCAATGTGGCAGCACGGCGCATGGCAGACTTCCGCATCGCTGTTTGCCAGCAACATCAAAAACTTTATTTTGGTGTACAACGACAAAGGCATGAGCAACGCGAAAAACATCAGCGCGGTGCGCTACGGCGGCGAATTGGAAAGCAAATGGAAATTCGCGCCCAACTGGGAAATCGGCGGCAGCTTGGCATACACCCACGGCAAAAACCGCAGCGACAACCTGCCGCTGGCGCAAACGCCGCCATTGGAAGCCAAAACCTTCCTGAACTGGGACAACGGCAAATTCAGCGCGGGCGTATTATAGCGCGTAGTTGCCAAGCAAAACCGCTTTGCCAAAGGGCAGGGCAACATTATCGGCACAGACTTGGGCGCATCCAGTGGCTTTGGCGTGCTCTCGCTGAACGCAGGCTGGCGGTTCGCCAAAAACGCCACCTTGCAAGCGGGCGTGGACAACGTGTTCAACAAAACCTATGCCGAATTTGTGAGCAAAGGCGGACACGACAGCGCGTATGCGGGTGCACCGAGCATTCGGGTAAACGAACCGGGACGGCAGTTCTGGCTGCGCGTGCAGGCGAATTTTTGATTGAGTAATTTTGATTTGGGTTAGTAGTAGAGAGAGAAGCAGGCAGCCTGAAAACGCGAAGTTGGCGTTTTTGGGCTGTTTGTTTTTTTTGGGGGGGGGATTGGGTTTGTTGGTTTAGGAATTTTTTGGGGATTGTTTCGCAGTCATCGTTTAGGTAGGCAAAAGGCAGCCTGAAAATCAAAAAACAGTATTTTCAGGCTGCTGATTCATTTGGAAAGATTGTTCCGCAGCCGTAATCCAACCAAGCCAAAGGCAGCCTGAAAACAGAAAATATCGCTTTTCAGGCTGCCGATTTACTTGGGGATACTGCCTTGTTTTCATACTTCAAACCACTCAAAGGCAGCCTGAAAACCAAAAAACAGTAATTTCAGGCTACCGATTCATTTGGAAAGATTGTTCCGCAGTCATAATCCAATCAAACCAAAGGTAGCCTGAAAAACACCCCCCCCCTTGCGTCACATTGAGCCAATATTGTGCTGGCAAAAACCTACCCATCCCATTTTCAGGCTGCCTCACCCCCGCAACGCGCAAAGGCAGCCTGAAAAACAACAATAGTGCTATAATGCGCGGTTTTCTTATTTCAACTTCCTTGTTTGCGCCCAATAACCGCTGCCAAGCGGCTTTTATTTTTGTAAACAAGTACAAACCAATCAAAAAGGCAAAACAACCGCCATGAAAAACATCCGCAACATCGCCATCATCGCCCACGTGGACCACGGCAAAACCACCCTTGTTGACCAACTGCTGCGCCAATCGGGCACATTCCGCGCCAATCAGCAAGTAGAAGAGCGCGTGATGGACAGCAACGACCTAGAAAAAGAGCGCGGCATCACCATTCTCGCCAAAAACACCGCCATTGAATACGAAGGCTACCACATCAACATCGTCGATACCCCAGGACACGCCGATTTCGGCGGCGAAGTGGAGCGCGTGCTCGGCATGGTGGACTGCGTGGTGCTGCTGGTGGATGCGCAAGAAGGCCCGATGCCGCAAACCCGCTTCGTTACCAAAAAAGCCCTTGCTTTGGGCTTGCGCCCGATTGTGGTGATCAACAAAATTGACAAACCGTCTGCCCGCGCCAGCTGGGTGATAGACCAAACTTTTGAATTGTTTGATAGTTTAGGCGCGAGCGACGAGCAGTTGGATTTCCCGATTGTGTACGCATCGGGCTTGAGTGGCTTTGCCCGCTTGGAAGAAGACGGCACGGAAACCGATATGCGCGTGTTGTTTGAAACCATTTTGAAACACACGCCCGAGCCCAGCGGCGACGCCAACGCCCCCTTGCAACTGCAAATTTCGCAGCTGGATTATGACAACTACACCGGTCGCCTTGGCATCGGTCGCATTTTGAACGGCAAAATCCGCCCTGGTATGCAAGTTGCCGTGATGAACCACGAAACCCAAATCGCCACAGGGCGCATCAATCAACTGCTCGGCTTCAAAGGCTTGGAGCGTGTGCCACAAGACGAAGCCGAGGCGGGCGATATTGTGATTATTTCGGGCATTGACGAAATCGGCATTGGCGTAACCATTTGCGACAAAGAAAACCCCGTGGGCGTGCCGATGTTGAGTGTGGACGAGCCGACGCTGACCATGGACTTTATGGTGAACACGTCCCCATTGGCGGGCACCGAAGGCAAATTTGTTACTTCGCGCCAAATCCGCGATCGTTTAACGCGCGAATTGCTGACCAACGTGGCTTTGCGCGTGGAAGATACGGCGGATGCCGACGTGTTCCGCGTGTCGGGGCGCGGCGAGTTGCATTTAACCATTTTGCTGGAAAATATGCGCCGCGAGGGCTTTGAATTGGCAGTGGGCAAGCCGCGCGTGGTGTTCCGTGAGATTGACGGGCAAAAATGCGAGCCATATGAAAATTTAACCGTGGATGTGCCCGATGAAAACCAAGGCGCGGTGATGGAGGAATTGGGTCGCCGCCGTGGCGAATTGACCAATATGGAAAGCGATGGCAACGGGCGCACCCGCTTGGAATACCATATCCCCGCGCGCGGTTTGATTGGCTTCCAAGGCGAATTTATGACGCTGACGCGCGGCACAGGCTTGATGAGCCATGTGTTTGACGACTACGCGCCCGTGAAACCCGATATGCCAGGCCGCCACAATGGCGTGCTGGTGTCGCAGGAGCAGGGCGAGGCGGTGGCTTATGCGCTGTGGAATCTGGAAGACCGCGGGCGGATGTTTGTGTCGCCCAACGATAAGATTTACGAGGGCATGATTATCGGCATCCACAGCCGCGATAATGATTTGGTAGTTAACCCGCTCAAAGGCAAAAAGCTGACCAACGTTCGCGCCAGCGGCACGGATGAAGCGGTGCGCTTAACGCCGCCGATTAAATTGACGCTGGAAGGCGCGGTGGAGTTTATTGACGATGATGAACTGGTGGAGATTACGCCGCAATCTATCCGCTTGCGTAAGCGTTATTTGAGTGAGCTGGAACGCCGTCGCCACTTTAAGAAATTGGATTGATTGAAGTCGCTTAAAGGCAGCCTGAAAATGGGTAGAACTGTTTTCAGGCTGCTTTTTGTTTTTTAGACTGAAATCTTGGCAAAACCGACAACCGATGGCGCGTCGGCGGCTCGCCGACATTTGTACCAAATACAAGCACACAGATTATTCAATGCACGATTTTGGCGACGAGCCGTCGCCGTTCCATTTTAGATTTCAGGCTGCCGATGATTTAAGCCAGCGTACGGCTTGCCAGCAAGCCGTAGGGGGCGCGAGCGATGGTTTCAGGCTGCCCAATATTTGCGCCCGCGTGCCAGCATTCCAAGGCAGCCTGAAATGAAGTTAGACGCAGCGAAAATCCAAATGGCAACGACGAAGTATGGCGTGTGGCTTTGCCACGCACGCGTTTTTTTTTCGTTTTGAGAGGCCGTCTGAAATCTGCTCATACCGTTTTAGCTTCGCCGAAGCTGGGTTTCGGACGACCTTTGGTTGTCAGGCTGTCTTTAAAGTTCGGAAACCGCGTGCGTCGCTAGGGCGACACACCCTACGCCATACAGGCTACGCTTGCTTTAACTAGGCGTCTTTCAATAAATCTTGTGGCTTTAATACAGTTTCCCCTGAAATATGTTTTTTTAATAGTTTTACAAGCTGGGTGTAGGTTTTTTTGTAAAAATCATTTTTTGTTTTTTTCAAGAACTTCTCATATTTTTCAATTACTATAGAAATCTGTGCATTACTCATCGAGCTAATTTCTTCGTCAAGCATAAGTGAGAATTCCCAAAATGACTCATTAGCAGGAGGTAGATCTAAAAGAGAGACTGCATAATCACACCAATCAGACTCTTTTTTTAATAGTTCACGATAAGATCCTATTAAATCTAGAACTACACGTCGCCGGATTTTTTTGCTCTCATGATTCCTAAATTTACTCAAATAATTAAAACATAAAAGTTTGCACTTTTCTTGAGTGGATAAAAAACCAAATTCGCCTAATGCACGCAAACAAAGCCATAAAATTTTTTCATCATCTGCATACTTGTTACTAAAATTAATCACCAATTTTAAGCAGTCTACATTCTCTGTAAATTCAGATGGCATACGATGATAGCAGGCTATTTTAGCCATTGTATTAGCTGTATCCAATGGCGTAGAGTCTGTATTTTCATCATTTAAAAATGCGGTCAGATAGTCCAACAACTTCTGGAATTGCTTAGGCTTTCCCAATTCTCTGCTGATATATTTCATAGTATTTCCTCTCAATTATTTACAGTTCTGCTTGGGACATTTCCCGAGTTTCTTTTTAACCCTGTTTTTTTCAGATTGGGTTAGTGAAGTTGCATTTTTCATTCTGTCGCTTATTTGTTTTTTTGTTAAAAATGTTCTTCCATCCTTGTCTTTATTATTGGTAAAGGGGCTTAGGAAGCAAAATCACCAAAAACAGTGATAAGCTTCTGAAATGAAATTAAAAAAACAAGTATCAAAAGTTCAGCAAAATTTCTGAACCACAATTTCGTCAAATTCTACGGCTATTTGCCTTGGATTTGACTGCTTCTGATACTGCTAGATTGACTGGTATTAGTGTCAGAAGTATCAACACGCTATTCTTAAAATTACGGCAACGGTTAGCTGCTGAATGCGAGCAGTAAACTCCTTTTGATGGTGTTGTTGAACTTGACGAATCCTACTTTGGTGCGAAGCGTATTCGTGGCAAACGCGGACGCGGTGCCGGTGGTAAAACCATCGTCTTTGGGGTACTCAAACGGGGAGATAAGGTCTATACGGAAATCGTACCCGATGCCTCCAAAGCCACGCTACAAAAGGTTATACGCGGCCATATCTCCATTGAGAGCGTCATCAATACTGACGGATGGCGCGGTTATCATGGTTTGATTGATATGGGATTTGCAAAGCATTTTAGGGTGTATCACGGGCAAAATGAGTTTGCTCGTGGAGCGCAACACATTAACGGTATTGAGTCGTTTTGGAGTTATGCGAAACACCATCTGATACACAACATGGTGTAGCAAAACATACGTTTTACTTGCATCTGAAAGAAACTGAATTCCGCTTCAATCACAGGTATGATGATTTGTACAAAGTACTGCTGAAAATGTTGCGGAATGATCCTTTAAAATGATTTTTGCTTCCTAAGCCCCTTGATTAGTGTTCGGAACTAGCGGCTTGTTTTTTTCAGGCTGCCTATTGTTGGCACGATTAGGTTATTTGCGCGTTTAGGCAGCCTGAAATTCCCCCAGTTTCAAACGTTTCAAAAATCCCCCCCCACAACTCAAAAATCCCCCCACAGCGTTTGCATCGCCGCCAGCGCCGCCAGCGAAGCGGTTTCGGTGCGCAACACGCGCTTGCCCAGCGTGATGGTTTGCACGCCTGCATCCAGCGCGGCTTGTTCTTCGGCGGGGGTCCAGCCGCCTTCGGGGCCAATCATCAGGCGCAGCGTTTGCGGCGCGGGGGCGATGCCGCGCAGGGTGGTGGCGCGGCGCAGGCTCATCATCAGGTGTAATTCTGGCGGCATTTGGCGCAGGTAGTCGGTAAACGACACAATCGGCAACACAGTCGGCACGATGCTGCGCCCGCTTTGTTCGCAGGCAGCAATCACAATATCTTGCCAGCGTTGCACGCGTTTTTCGGCACGCTCGCCGCTGAGTCGCACCACGCAGCGTTCGCTAATTATCGGCTGGATGGCGTGCACGCCCAGTTCTACGCTTTTTTGCAGGGTGAAATCCATGCGCTCGCCGCTGGAAATGGCTTGCACCAGCGTGATGGCGAGCGGGCTTTCGTTTTCAGGCTGCCTTTGGGCGGTGATGTGGCACTCGGCGTGGCGTTTGCCGATTTCTTGCAAGGTGGCATCAAAATCGTTGCCTGTGCCGTTAAACAGCGTGATGGCATCGCCTGCGTTAAGGCGCAAAACGTGGATGTGGCGCACGATGTTTTCTGGCAGGCTGAATGTGGTTTGCAGGGCGAGCGGGGCAGGGAGATAGAAGCGGGGCATGGCGTGGAAAACGTAAGGATATGTTAAAATTGCGACTCTTTCATTTTACCAAAAGCTGCTATGAAACCGATGAACTTGTTGCACGACTTAATCCGCGAGGTGGCGGCAAACGAAATCATGCCGTATTTTTTGCGTGTGCAAAGCGCGCGCAAGGAGGATGGCAGCGTGTTGTCGCAGGCGGATTTGGCGGCGCAGGCAAAATTGATTTTCAGGCTGCCGCAGATTATCGCCGCGCCTGTGTTGGGCGAAGAAATGAGCGCCGCCGAGCAACGGGCGTTGTGGGCATCGCACGCGCAATCGGGCTTGTGGGTGATTGATCCGATTGACGGCACGAATAATTTTGTGAACGGGCTGCCGCATTTTGCCGTTTCCGTGGCTTATGTGGCGCATGGCAGGGCGCAGTTGGGCGCGATTTTTAACCCGATAAGCGGCGAATTGTTTTCGGCGGAACGCGGCGGCGGGGCGTTTTTAAACGATACGTGTTTGCCGCTACGCTGTGTGCCGAAAAAATTGCACGAAGCCTTGGCGGGCGTGGATGTGAAGCGGCTGCGCTCGGCAAGGCTGGCAAACAGCATCAACCATTTTGCGCCGTTTGGCACGCTGCGCTGCTTGGGCAGCAGCACGCTGGATTGGTGCTATTTGGCGGCAGGGCGGCTGGATGTGTATTTGCACGGCGGGCAAAATTTGTGGGACTACGCGGCGGGCGCGTTGATTTTGGAAGAAGCGGGCGGGCTGCTTGCCACGCTGGAAGGCGATGATTTTTGGAGCGGCTTGCACGCGTTTAAACGCTCGGCGGTGGCGGCGGTGCAGCCTGAATTGTTTGAAAAATGGCTAGACTGGGTGCGTAATAATCAATAAGGCGATGGCAAAGCCGTTTCAGGCTGCCTTTTGCCAGCAAAGGAAGACACGATGGACACGATTCTCATCCGATTTCATTTGGGCGTAGCGCTGCTTGCGGTTTTCAATTTGATCGCGGCATTTAGCTGGACGCGCTTGCTGGCCAGCTTGGCTTATGCGCTGGTGTATGGCTTTATTCTTTGGTGGCTCAATGAGCAAAAGCTGCGCGCAATCATGTATGCCACCAGCTTGTTTGGCTTTGCATTTGCGCTGTATCACGTTTTCTCGTGGACGATGGAAGAACCTAAGCCCAGCGATGTGCATCAGCAGATTGAACGGCAATATCAACAGCAGCAAAATGCCGCATCGTCCGCGCAATAGTGCCGCCCCAAAGGCAGTAACAGCGCGTGTTTACCCGTTTTCAGGCTGCCTTTTTGTTTACAACACAACAACCCGTTTTCAGGCTGCCCATGCCAACCAAGCAGCCTGAAAACCACACACACGAAAGAGCCAACCATGCTTATTCTTGGAATTGAATCATCCTGCGACGAAACAGGCGTTGCGCTTTACGACACCGAGCGCGGACTCGTTGCCAACCAACTGCACACCCAAATGGCGATGCACGCCGAATACGGCGGCGTCGTGCCCGAGCTTGCCAGCCGCGATCATATTCGCCGTCTGGTGCCGCTCACCCAAGCCGCGCTGGGCGAAGCGCAAGCCGATTATGCCGACATCGCCGCCATCGCCTACACGCAAGGGCCAGGCTTGGGCGGCGCATTGTTGGCAGGCGCGGCGTATGCCAACGGCTTGGCGCTGGCGTTGGGCAAGCCGCTGCTGCCCGTGCATCATCTGGAAGGGCATTTGCTCTCGCCCCTGCTGGCAGATGAAAAGCCCGAGTTTCCGTTTGTAGCGCTCTTGGTGTCAGGCGGGCATACGCAGTTTATGGCGGTGCGCGGCGTGGGCGATTATGAATTGCTCGGCGAAACGGTGGACGATGCCGTGGGCGAAGCCTTTGATAAAACAGGCAAACTATTGGGTTTGCGCTATCCTGCGGGCGCAGAATTATCCCAGCTTGCCAAGCTAGGGCAGCCTGAAAAATACCATTTCCCGCGCCCCATGCTGCATTCCAAAGATTTGCAAATGAGTTTTTCGGGCTTGAAAACCGCCATTTTGACCGCCGTGGAAAAAACCCGCGCCGAGCTGGCTTTGCCCGAAGATGCGCCGCTGCCCGAAGCCACGCGCAACGACATCTGCCGCGCCTTTCAAGATGCGGTGGTGGACGTTCTTGCCGCCAAAGCGCAAACCGCGCTGTTGCAAACAGGCTTTCGCCGCTTGGTGGTGGCAGGCGGCGTGGGCGCCAACTGGAAGCTGCGCGAAACCTTAGGCAGCCTGAAAATCCAAACCACGCCCAAAGCCGCGCCCGAAGCCGTGCAAACCTATTTTCCACCGCTCGCCTTTTGCACCGACAACGGCGCGATGATTGCCTTTGCTGGCGCGATGCGGCTGCAATACGGCATTCAGGCTGCCGAAGCGGCAGGCGCGTTTAATGTGAAACCGCGCTGGGCGTTGAGCGAACTGATGCGTGGGGCGGGGAAGGCAGCCTGAAAATCGTTCCCTGCGTACCAACCAATGTTGCGCCAATAAAAAGCAGCCTGAAAAATCATTTAAACATTTTTCAGGCTGCCTTTGCGTTAAATTCTGGGCGATATGGCTTACTGCTGCGCGCGCGTAATCTGATAAACCCCCGATAAGTCGTAAATTTTATAACGCGCGGTTTCGTGGCGCCCGTTGCCCGCGTAGCTCAACACCAGCGCTTGTTTTTTGGCGTAGTCCGTCCAGCCGATAAACAAGCCGCTGTGTTCTATGTTGTGGTAGTCGTAGTTGATGTAATACAGCCAATCGCCCGCGCGGATTTGGTGGGGCGCGGCGTAGGGGCCCGATTTTTTGCTTTGGTAGGCGGTTTGGCGCAGGATGCGTGGCACGCCTGCTTGGGTGAAGATATGGTCAAGATAGTCCCAGCAGCTGCCGCGCACCACGGTGCCGTTGTCTAGCGTGGCGCGGCGGGCTTCGTGTAACACGTTGCGGATTTTGCCGCTTGTGTTTTGCTCGGCTTGCAGCAGCAGCCCGAGCGTGTCCACTTCGCTTAATGCTGGGGTGGTGGGGCGGCTGGTTTTGCTGCTGTTGCGCGGTTTGTGGTGGCTGGTTTTGTGTGGCGTGGGCGCGGCGCAGGCGGCGAGCAGGGCGGCGCAGAGTAATAAGGCGATTTTGTTCATGATGATGTGCGCTTGGGTTAAAAAAACGGCGTATTTTGGCAGTATTTGGCGCGGGCATAAAGGATGGCGGCGGTAAAAAATGTTAAAATCGCACCCATCATAATCCATCATTCAGGCTGCCCTAATCCGTAATAAGGCAGCCTGAAATCTGTTTTATCCAATTTGGGCTGCTGTTATCCAAAATAAAACCATGCTGCGCTTGGGATGCGCGGCGCAAAGGCAGCCTGAAAAAACATAATCAACAAGGAATCCAACCATGAACCAAACTGAACGCGATGCGATGCAATACGATGTGGTGATTGTGGGCGCGGGCGTAGCGGGCTTATCTGCCGCGATTAAATTGAAGCAGCTGGCATCGGATGCTGGGCGCGAAATCAGCGTGTGCGTGCTGGAAAAGGGCAGCGAAGTGGGCGCGCATATTGTGTCGGGCGCGGTGTTTGACCCGATTGCGCTGAATGAATTATTGCCCAATTGGCGCGAGCTGAATGCGCCGCTTTCGCGTGCCGTTACCGAAGACGAAGTGTTGTTTTTAACCACCGAGCAATCTTTCAGGCTGCCTGTTACGCCAAATTTTGATAACCACGGCAACTACATCATCAGCTTGGGGCAACTGTGCCGCTGGCTAGCAGAGCAGGCGGAAGGCTTGGGCGTGGAGATTTACGCGGGCTTTGCGGCAACGGAATTGCTGTTCCACGCCGACGGCAGCATCAAAGGCGTGGCAACGGGCGATATGGGCATCGGCAAAGACGGCACACCAACAGCAAATTTCCAGCGCGGCATGGAATTGCACGCGCAGCAAACCCTGTTTGCCGAAGGTGCGCGCGGCTCGCTCACCCAGCAGCTGATGGCGCAATTTGCGCTGGATCGCGATTGCCAGCCGCAAGTTTATGGCTTGGGCATCAAAGAGATATGGGAAGTGCCGCCCGAGCAATGCCACGCAGGGCGCGTGCAGCACACGGTGGGTTATCCGCTGGATCAGCGCACTTATGGCGGCGCGTTTGTTTACCATTTGGACAACAACCAAATTGCGCTGGGCATGGTGATTGGGCTGGATTACGCCAATCCCTATCTCTCGCCCTTTGAAGAATTGCAACGCTGGAAGCTGCATCCTGCCATCCGCAAAATGCTGGAAGGCGGGCGGCGCGTGGCTTATGGCGCGCGCGCGTTGGTGGAAGGCGGTTTGCAAAGCCTGCCGCATTTGGCGTTTGCAGGCGGCGCGTTGATTGGCGATTGCGCGGGCTTTTTGAATGTGCCGCGCATCAAGGGTTCGCACACGGCGATGAAATCGGCAATGCTGGCGGCAGAAGCCGTATTCCCTTTGCTGGATGATTTGGGCGATGAGCAGCCTGAAAGCGGCAAACAAGCCGATGAATACGAAAAATTGTTTAAAAACAGTTGGCTGTATCAAGAATTGCATCAGGCGCGCAATATCCGCCCCGCGTTTAAATGGGGCTTAATTCCCGCGATGATTTATTCGGGCTTGGAGCTTTATCTCTTCAAAGGGCGCGCGCCGTGGACGATTAAGCACCACGGCACCGACCACGGCAGCCTGAAAAAAGCCGCCGCCTGCCGCCCGATTGATTACCCCAAGCCCGACGGCAAAATCACATTTGACCGACTCAGCAGCGTGCAGCTGGCGAATGTGGCGCATGAAGAAAACCAGCCAGTGCATCTGCGCCTGCGCCATCCGCGCTTGATGCTGGATGTGAACGCGGCGGAATACGCTTCGCCCGAAACGCGCTATTGCCCCGCTGGTGTGTATGAAATCGTGCAAGAAAACGGCGCGGCGCGTTTGCAAATCAATGCGGCAAACTGCGTGCATTGCAAAACCTGCGACATCAAAGACCCCACGCAAAATATTGAATGGACTTGCCCCGAAGGTGGCGGCGGCGCGAATTACGGCGCGATGTGATGCGGCGTGATGATTTGCCAGCGTTGAATGTTGAGCGTTGAGCGCGGCAAAGAGCGATGGCAAAAGGCAGCCTGAAAAGGGAGAAAATCCTTTCAGGCTGCCTTTCATGCTTTTTAGGCAATGCTATTCAGGCTGCCTTCGCAGCATTGTGCAAACGTTTCAGGCTGCCTTTGGTAACGAACACGGTTATTTGTATTTGATAACGAATGAACTGAGCAAAGGCAACCTGAAAACCGAACACAAAACATCAACCCGCATGGAGCGGCAACGGCTTGTCGCCAAGCCATGAATCAGCCAACAAACAACGTTTTGATTTGAACGGCTTGCTAATCAACACAACACCATTTTCAGGCTGCCCAAACGCGGGCGCGAACATAAAGGCAGCCTGAAACGCTGTTGCGTGCCCCCTACGGCTTGCTGGCAAGCCGTGTACTGGCAAAAGAATAAGCTGTGCGTTTTCCAGCAGAGTGCTGCGTGTGGGGCGTTTTCGTTTCGCAGAAGCCTTTGGCTTTCAGGCTGCCTTTGTTGCCATCATCGGGCCAGCTTGCCCACCAGCCACGCGCCCAATACCACTGCGCCCACGCCGCCGCCCAAATGCAGCAGCAGCGCGGTAAGCAAATTGTGCCATTGCTGGCGTTGGCTCAGCTGCACCAATTCGGCGGCAAAGGTGGAAAACGTGGTTAAGCTGCCGAGCAAGCCAGTAATCAGGAACAGTTTGATGTTGGTGGGCAGATTAAGCGCCAACGCCGCGCCGATGGCAAAGCAGCCCAGCAGGTTTGCCAACAGCGTGCCTAGCGGCAATGCTGCCCAGCTGGGGTTAAACCATGCGGCAAGTTGCCAACGAATCAGCGCGCCGATGATTGCGCCTGCGGCGATGTAGAAGGGTTGGGGCATTTTTAGGCTGCCTTTTAGAAATCAAACTCGCCTTTGTCGCGTAAATCGTTTTCAAGAACGGCTAATCTATAACCCAGCCTAAACACCTCATCAATGTTATTTTCGCTGGCTTGAATAATTGCAAGATTCAATTCATCTTCAATTTCAGAAATAATTTCAAAATAAACATGAGCGTGAGGGCTTTCGTTATACTCCTTTACTGCTTGTTCCAATATGTTTAAATCCATAACCATAACATTAAATGTTATTTTCTCTGTATTCATTTTATCTATTTCCTATTGTTGAATAGCGTGTGCTACACCTTCAAACTCGCTTCAAAATGCTCCAACATCGCCAATTCAAACGCGCTAAACCCTGCCTGCTCCCGCGCTTCCAGATTAACGTGTCCACGAAAAATAAACATATCGTAGCGGCGCAGCAGGCGGCGGAATAATTCTTGCGGGTCTAATCCACGCTCGCGGCAAAGGTGTTGATACCAATGGTTGCCGATGCGCACGTGCCCCACCTCGTCGCGGTAAATAATATCCAGTACGGCGCAGGTCTCCGCATCGCCGCGCTGCGCCACTTTGGCGCGAATGGCTGGGGTAACGTCCAACCCACGCGCCTCCAACACGCGCGGCACCAGCGCCATCCGCAGCAAAGGGTCGTAAGCCGTTTTGTATGCCATGTCCCACAAATGCGCGTGCGCGGTGAAGTCGCCGTAGTCGTAGCCATGCGCGTTCAGCCGTGCCCGCATCAGCGCAAAATGTTCGCATTCTTCCTTGGCGACTTGCAGCCAGTTTTCGGCAAACGGAGCAGGCAGCGTGCGAAAACGATACGCCGCATCCAGCGCCAGGTTAATCGCGTTAAATTCAATGTGGGCAATCGCGTGCAACATCGCCGCATAGCCTTCTGTTGTGCTGGTTTTGCGCTTGTCCACCGCCGTGGCGGGCACCAGCTCGGGGCGCGCGGGGCGACCTGCGATTTGAATATCGTGCACAGGGCTGTCGTTCACGATTTTCAGGCTGCCTGAATGGTATTGCTGATAAAGTTCCAGCGTTTGCTCGCATTTGCGCGTGGGGTCGGTTTCGCGCAAGGCGTGTTCCAGTTGAGTATAAAAATGAGCCATGATTTAAAATTGGGTAAACCAAAATGAATTTTGTTGTTTAGATTGAATGAGTTATCGCGCATCATGCATTTTACACAGCGTAAAAGGCTTTTCAGGCTGCCTGAAAGTATCTAATATCTGCGCTGCTTGTTAGAACCTGCAAATTGAATGCAGGTTCTTGTATTGTAACGCAACTACTATAAGGACTAAATGATGAAAACTTGGAAAACCCTATTTGCCGCTGCCTTGTTCACCGCGTTTGCCGCCCAAGCCCAAGCGGGCGCGATTGATGCGCTGAAAAAGTTTAACGACGATGCCGACGGCATCAGCGGCGCGTTCACGCAAACCGTGCGCAGCAAAAAGAAAACGCAAACCAGCTCGGGCAGCTTCAAAATTTTGCGGCCGGGGCTGTTCCGCTGGGAATACACCAAGCCATATCAGCAAACCATTGTGGGCGATGGCAAAACCATTTGGCTGTATGACGTTGAATTAAAACAAGTTACCAAGTCTGACCAAAACCAAGCCATTGGCGATAGCCCCGCCGCCATCCTATCCAACAAAACCGCGCTGGATGCCAGCTATTCGCTCAAAGAAGACGGCAGCAGCAACGGCATTGATTATGTGCTCGCCACGCCCAAGAAAAACAACGCGGGCTACCAATTCATCCGCATCGGCTTCAAGGGCGACACGCTGGCGGCAATGGAGTTGAAAGACAGCTTCGGCAACCAAACCAGCATCAGCTTTGGCGGCGTGAACACCAACGCCAATCTATCGCGTGGCGCGTTCACGTTTACCCCGCCCAAAGGCGTGGATGTGTTGAGCCAATAGTTTGAAGGATTTTCAGGCTGCCTATTCGGGGATGGATAGGCAGCCTGAAAAGCGTTATACGCCGATGTTTCATTTCAGGCTGCCTATTGATAACACGAATAGGCAGCCTGAAAACCATCCTACCGCCGCAAAACCTTTATAATCGCATTTTCTGTTTACACGATTGCCCGCTATGAAATGGTTTTCCCGCCCCGCCGTTATCCTGAAAACGCTGTATCGCTATGGTTTAGCCGATATGGTTACACCGCATATTCGCCTGCGCTGGCTGCAAAAGCTGGTGTTGCGGCTGCCTAAGTCGCAGCAGTTTGCTGCCGAGCCGTTGCCTGTGCGGCTGCGCTTGGCGTTGGAAAGCCTAGGGCCGATTTTTGTGAAGCTGGGGCAGGTGCTGTCCACGCGCCCTGATTTGCTGCCAGCGGATTACGCGGCGGAATTGGCGAAGTTGCAGGATAAAGTGCCGCCGTTTGACGCGGCGTTGTCGCGGCGGCAGATTGAAGATTCGCTGGGTAAGCCGATTGAGGCGTTGTATGCGGAATTTGGCGACACGCCTGTGGCGAGCGCGTCCATCGCGCAGGTGCATCGGGCGCGGCTGTTTAGCGGCGAAGAAGTGGCGGTGAAGGTGTTGCGCCCCAATCTACTGGGCGTGATTGAGCAGGATTTGGCGCTGATGCGTTTTGGCTCAGCGTGGATTGAGCGCGTGTTTGCCGACGGCAAGCGCTTGAAGCCGCGCGAGGTGGTTGCCGAGTTTGATAAATATTTGCACGACGAATTGGATTTGATGCGCGAAGCGGCAAACGCCAGCCAGCTTGGGCGGCAGTTTGCGGGCAGCGATAAGTTGATTGTGCCGCAGGTATTTTTTGATTATTGCAGCCGCGAAGTGCTCACGATTGAATGGATGGACGGCACGCCGATTTCGGATATAGGCAGCCTAAAAGCGCAGGGCATTGATTTGAAACAGCTTGCGCGTTATGGCGTGGAGATTTTTTTCACGCAGGTGTTTAGCCACGGCTTTTTCCACGCCGATATGCACCCCGGTAATATTTTGGTGGCAGCGGATGGGCGGTATATTGCGCTGGATTTTGGCATCGTGGGCAGCTTGACGGATTACGACAAGCGGTATTTGGCGATTAACTTTTTGGCGTTTTTTAACCGCGATTATCATCGCGTGGCGACGGCGCATATTGAAAGCGGCTGGGTGCCACCTGATACGCGAGCGGAAGATTTGGAAGCGGCGGTGCGCACGGTGTGCGAGCCGATTTTTAACAAGCCGCTGTCGCAGATTTCGTTTGGCTTGGTGTTGATGCGTTTGTTTGAAACCAGCCGCCGTTTTAATGTGGAAATTCAGCCGCAGCTCGTGTTACTGCAAAAAACGCTATTAAACATTGAAGGCTTGGGGCGGCAGCTAGACCCTGATTTGGATTTGTGGAAAACGGCAAAACCGTTTTTGGTGAAATGGATGGATGGGCAGATTGGCGTGCGCGCGCTGTTGAAAAATTTGAAGCACGAAGCGCCTGATTGGGCGGAAATTCTGCCCAGTTTGCCGCGCAAAATCGCCGCGCTGGTGGACGAGAAAAAACAAGACGAAATGCGGCTGGCGACTTTGCACTTGATTCACAGCCAGCGGCGGCAGAATTTTTGGCTGGGGGTGATTGCGCTGGTGTTGGTGTTGATGTTGCTGTTTAAGTGATGGGGGTGGTTGAGGCAGCCTGAAAATGGTTTGTGCTTTGTGGTTAGCTTTGGGTGTGATTTTAACCATGCGTCTCGTGCCGACGGGGCACTTACTTTTCTTTGCTTCGCCAAAGTGTGAACCTGCATTCATCATCCACGCGACAGCTTTTGCGCCCTAAAAGCATGGCTACGGCGTTGCAAATGCTCGCAAGGTATCCAACCTTGCTGTGCTTTGCGCCTTGTATCCATGCTTTTAGGACGCAAAATCTATTCACGCGGATAATGAACACAGGTTCAAAGCAAAAGAAAGGCGACCCCGACGTGCAGGTCTGCTTCGCAGACTTCCCTCACTGCGCATCCTTTTTTCGGCGCGTGCGAACTAGCCGTGCTGCGCACGTCGTCGGACAAGCGCACGCTTGTTTCCGAAAAAAGGATGCTCCGTTCGGCTGGACGTAGGGGAGTAGGCAGTAACATTAAACATTTGTGAAGCGTTAGGCAGCCTGAAAATGGAACGGCGACGGCTGTTGCCAAAATCGTGTGTTGAATAAGCTGCGCTTGTGTTGGTTATTCCATCGTGGTGGGTGATGGGGTGCTTAAACGGTTGATGTTGCGCGGGGTGCAGGGGCTTGCCCCTGCTCGTGGTAGGCGGCGAAACGCCTGCGCGGGCGAAAAATAGACAATGGGCAGCCTGAAAGATGGCTGGTAAACAAGGGGAAAGGTAGCCTGAAAATGGGGCTTGGCGGGGTTATACGGGCTCGGCTTCGGCTGTGCTGCTGATTTCTTCGCTTTCGCCAAACAGCTCGGGGATTTCGGGCAAAATCAGTTCGCCTAGCTCGGTGAGTGGGGGCAATTCGGCTAGGCTGAAAAGTTGCAAGTCACTGAGAAATTGCTCGGTGGTTGCCCATAGGGATGGTTTGCCGATGCTGTCGCGCTGCCCGATGATTTCTATCCAGCCGCGCTCTTGCAGGGTTTGCATCACGTTTTGCGACACGCTCACGCCGCGGATGTTTTCAATGTCGCCACGGGTTACGGGCTGTTGGTAGGCGATGATGGCAAGCGTTTCCATCACGGCGCGGGAATAGCGCGGGGTGCGCGTGTCGTTCAGGCTGCCTAATTGCTCGTATGCGGTGGGGGCGATTTGGAAGCGCCAGCCTTCGGCGCTGTGCACCAATTGCAGCGCGCGGTTTTGCCAACGGGCTTTCAGGCTGCCTAATACGTCTATCAGTTTATCGGACGAGAGCGGCGGGGTGCAGAGTTCGCGCATGGTTTTTTCGCTGAGTGGCTCGGCTTGGGTGAGCAGGGCGGCTTCTATTAGGGATTCGGGAGTCATGGTGGATGGGGGGGGATTGTGTTGGGTTTTGGGCTTCGCAGAAGTCCGTGAACTTGCTTTCAGGCTGCCTGTTGATTGGGGCAGCCTGAAAACGGATGGTTTGTTGATGGGGCTAAATATTGGATGCGCGTTCAGGCTGCCTTTGCCTTCTGCGCGCTTATTCAACCAATGCCGCTTTTTGCGCGTGCGGAATGTCCATGTTTCGCTGTGCTGTTCGCCGTTTTGGCTGTAAACAAATTGGGCGGTGTATTCGGTGTCGTATTCCAGCGGTTTGCGTGGGAATAGGGCGAATTCGTTGGTTTGCAGCTGGCGATTGCGATCGTTGGCGGCGGTGAGAATGATGGGATTGGCGATTTCGCCTTTGCTGCTGCGCAGGGTGAAGCTGCGTAGGGTGATGGGTTCTTGGTTGCCGTAAAAGGCGATGCTAACGGGGTTGCCTACGGTGTCGCGCGTAGGCATGGGGTTGGGGTTTTCTTTGCCATCGTAGCTGGGGTCTATGTTGTTACCGATGGGGAATTTGACGGGGGCGTGGTGTTCGGGTGGGAGTTCATCAAGCGGGATGCTGGTTTTGTCGCCGTTGCAGAGTAGGGTGAGCAGGTAGCGGCTGCGGTTTTGGGCGAGTTGGTCGGCTTGGGCGCAGAGTTCGCGCTCGTGGCTGCTGCCTTGTTCTATGACAAAGGCGGTGTATTTGCCGCGCACCCATGCTGCGCCTGCTTCGTTGTGGGTGGGGGTGAGCAGGGCTAGGCGGTGGTATAGCGCGGTCATTAGGCTGTCGGTGCTGGCTCTGCCTGAGCGGGCGAAATTGCTGATGGTAAGGTTTTCGGCAACGCCTGCGCTGTATCCTGCGGCAGCGGCGCGGGCTTGGGGTTCGGCGCCCGTGTAATGCGGATTGCTGCGCTTGGTTTCATCGTGTCCTTCTGGGTCGCGGCTAAGGTAGTTGGCATGATTTTGCGCGGCTTTTTGCAGCTGGGGATTGGGCGCAAGCGGCGATAAGCCTGCTTGTTTGCGCCAATGATTCAGGCGGTCTAGCCCTGCTTTGGCTTCTTTTTCGGGGTTGTAACGAATTTGCGAGAAATAGCCCATGCCCAGCAATAGGGCGGAAAGGGGAAGCCAAAAATAGACGATGCGGCGGAGTACGGGATTGTGCATGATGGTGTTTGCAGGCAGCCTGAAAGTGAGTTTGCGCGCTTGTGCGAAGCGAAAAGGGTTTTCAGGCTGCTTTTGGCGTGTTGTTTAACAAAATAAGCAGCCTGAAACAGGGCGAAGTTTAAGAACCCGCATCAACAAGCAATAATATGGTTGCGAACACGGGTTCTTATGCGAAACGGCGTTTTCAGGCTGCCTTTGGGCGTTTATTTGTTTTTATCAATAAACTGCCCGTAGTTCATGATGCGGTCAAAGCGGCGGGTGAGCAAATCGCTTAGCTGCATGCCTTGCGCTTGGGTAATTTGTTGTTCTAGCGTGGTTTTCACCGTTTTCATCAGCTCGGGATAATTGCGATGCGCGCCGCCCAAAGGTTCGTTGATGATGTTGTCCACCAAGCCCAGTTTCAGCAGGCGGTCGGCGGTGATGCCCAGCGCGGCAGCGGCTTCGGGTGCTTTTTCGGCGGTTTTCCACAAAATAGACGCGCAGCCTTCGGGAGAAATCACGGAATAAGTGGAATATTGCAGCATATTGATGTAATCGCCCACGGCAATTGCCAGCGCGCCGCCCGAGCCGCCTTCGCCGATAATCGTGCAGATAACGGGCACGCGCAATTTGGTTAATTCGTACAGATTTTTGCCGATGGCTTCGGATTGGTTGCGCTCTTCCGCGCCGATGCCAGGATACGCGCCAGGGGTGTCCACAAAGGTGAGCACGGGCATTCTGAATTTTTCGGCAAGGTGCATCAGGCGCAAGGCTTTACGATAGCCTTCGGGGCGGGGCATGCCGAAATTGCGGTACAGTTTTTCTTTGGTGTCGCGCCCTTTTTGATGCCCAATCACCACCACGCTGTGCCCATTAAAGCGGGCAACGCCGCCGATGATGGCGTGGTCGTCGGCATAATGGCGATCGCCGTGCAGTTCTTGAAAATCGGTGCACAGCGCGTCAATGTAGTCTTGCGTGTAGGGGCGTTGCGGATGGCGCGAGATTTGCGAGATTTGCGCTGGGGTGAGCTTGGCGAAGATGGATTTGGTTAAATCGGTGGCTTTTTTCTGCAAACGTTTGATTTCATCGGAAATATCCACGGCAGAATCGCCTTGCACTAGGCGTAGTTCTTCAATTTTGTTGTTCAGCTCGGCGATGGGTTGTTCAAAATCTAGATAGATGGGTTTCATGGCTTCGTCTCGCAAAAATAGGGGTGGTGTGTTTGCTCTATCGCTTAATAATCAATACGATGCGAGCGATAGCGCGAAATGGGTCGCAAAAAATGGCTGAATGATACGCTATCGGTTTGGTTTTTGCACGGGTTTGTGCGGCGCGGCTTTGTTTTGTTTCAGGCTGCCTGAAAACGGCTTTGCGAGTAAAATGCGCATTTTTGTTTTTCAGGCTGCTTTTGTTGCCTATTAAGGCAGCCTGAAACCTTGTTTTGAGTAAAACCGATGAATAACCAAAACCCCATTGGCGTGTTTGATTCGGGCGTGGGCGGATTAACCGTTGTTCGCGCCTTGATGGAACGCTTGCCCAACGAAAACATCATCTATTTTGGCGACACCGCGCGCGTGCCCTATGGCGTGAAATCGCGCTCCACCATTGAAACCTTTACCGCGCAAATCGTGGATTTTTTGCTGCAAAATCAAGTGAAAGCTTTGGTGATTGCGTGTAACACCATCGCTGCGGTGGCTTATCAGCGCGTGCAGCAGATGGCGGGCAATATGCCCGTGTTAAGTGTGATTGAAGCGGGCGCGCAAGCCGCGCTGTCCACCACGCGCAACGGCAACATCGGCGTAATCGCCACCAGCACCACGGTAAACAGCAATGCCTACGCCCGCGCCATCAGCGCACGCAACGCCGACACGCGCATTCTGTCGCAAGCCGCGCCCTTGCTGGTGCCACTGGTGGAAGAAGGCTGGCTGGAACACGAAGTAACGCGGCTAACCGTGCGCGAATACCTGCGCCCGCTGCTGGCGGATAAAATTGACACGCTGATTTTGGGCTGCACGCATTTTCCCTTGCTCAAACCGCTGATCCAGCAAGAAGCCCCGCAGATTGAGCTGGTGGACAGCTCCACCACCACCGCCGAAGCTACCGCGCAAGCGCTTGCCGCTGCCAATTTGTTGAACACGCAGACCGCCGCGCCTGATTACCGCTTTTATGTGTCGGATATTCCGCTGCGCTTTCAGACGATTGGCGAGCGGTTTTTGGGGCGGAGTTTGGAGCAGATTGAGATGTTGCGGCTGGGGTAGGGGGCATTACTACTCAGAAGCTCGCTGCGCTCGTTTTCAGGCTGCCTTTTGTGGCTTTATTAGGATAAGGCAGCCTGAAAACGTGTGAAGCCAACGTAAACACGGTTTTCAGGCTGCCTAATAGCAAGGTTGATGCGATACCAAGCAGTTCAGTATTTTCAGGCTGCCTTTGAAAGCATCCTTAAAGCAGCCTGAAAATCCAATCTATCCAAATAAAAAACCGCGCATCGCATCAGTAAATAATTTCACCTTTTCAACCCACCTTGCTTGACCGCACGCGCAAAAGCCCCTACAATCGGCGCTCTTTTTGTGAAGCCATCGTCTTCAACTTAATCTTCTTGTTCGCCCAATATTGTTGGGCATTTTTATTAGAACCTGTATTCATCGTCCAGCCGTTTTAGCGCGGCGCGAATGCAAGGCGGTTTTCGGCGCAAAGCTCGGAAAACCCATGCTGCAAGCAGCCAAGCAGGTTCTTATGCAAGTTGTCGCCGATGAAACCACTAGCGCATGCTAGCGACAACCTGCTGTTCATTCTTTTTGCTCTCTTTCGTTTTTCAGGCTGCCTGAAAACGTCGCAATCAAAATAATCCGCACCCCTGCTTCAAGGCTGCCTAAAAATTGTTAGGCAGAATGTTGTTGTTTTTCAATAGGAAAACCTATGACCATCAAATTCGTCGATTTAAATTTAGACAAAAACATTCTGTCTGCGCTCAAAGCGGCAGGCTATGAAGAACCCACGCCGATTCAGGTTCAGTCCATCCCCGCTGCCTTGGCGGATCGCGATATTATGGCTTCGGCGCAAACAGGCTCGGGTAAAACCGCCGCCTTTTTGTTGCCCAGCCTGCAAAAAATCATCAAACGTAGCGAGCAATTGGGCAAAGGCCCACGCGTTTTGGTGCTCACGCCCACGCGCGAGTTGGCGCAGCAGGTGGAAAAAAACGCCCAGCTTTACGCGCAAAACATGAAATGGATGCGCACAGTAACGCTGGTGGGCGGTTCGTCTTTTGGGCAGCAAATCAAAGCCTTATCGCGTCCGATTGATATTGTGGTGGCGACACCCGGCCGCTTGATGGACCACATGCGCAGCGGGCGCATTGATTTTGACCGCTTGGAAGTGCTGGTGTTAGACGAAGCCGATCGTATGCTGGATATGGGCTTTATTGACGACATTGAAACCATCGTTGCCGCCACGCCCGAATCGCGCCAAACGCTGCTGTTTTCCGCCACTTGGGACGGTGCAGTAGGCAAATTGGCGCGCAAGCTCACCAAAAATCCTGAGGTGATTGAAATTGAACGCGCCGAAGCGCAAGGTAAAATTGAAGAGCAGCTTTTGTATTGCGACGATAAAAATCATAAAAACCGCTTGTTGGATCATATTTTGCGCGATGCCAATATGGATCAATGCGTGATTTTCACCGCCACCAAAGCCATGACCGAGCAGCTGGCGGATGAATTGTATGAAAAAGGCTTTGCCGCCAACTGCCTGCACGGCGATATGCCACAAGGCTGGCGCAATCGCACGCTGATGGATGTGCGCAAGGGGCGTTGCAAGATTTTGGTGGCAACCGACGTTGCTGCACGCGGCATTGATGTGCCCACGATTACCCACGTCATCAATTATGATTTGCCCAAGCAAGCGGAGGATTATGTTCACCGCATTGGGCGCACGGGACGCGCGGGGCGCACGGGGATGGCGGTGAGCTTTGCCGATGCCAAGGAATACATGATGGTGCACAAAATTGAGCACTACATTAACCGCCAGCTGCCCGAGGTGGTAATTGAGGGCATGGAGCCGACGCGCAAACGCAATAAAAATGCCGAGCGCAAGCCCAAAGGCAAAGGCGGCTGGGGCGGCGGTAAGCGTGGCGATGGCGAGCGTTGGGGCGGCAAGAAGTCGTTTGGCGAGAAAAAATCGTTTGGCGGCAAGCGCGAAGGCGGTTTTAAAAAGGATGGCTTTAAGAAAGATGGCTTCAAAAAAGATGGCTTCAAAAAAGATGGCTTTAAAGCCAAGCCCAAAGGTGGGAAGTTTCGCGATTGATGCGGTAAAACTGTAAAGCCATGCAATCAATAGGCAGCCTGAAAAGAATGAACACGCGGTTCTCTTTTCAGGCTGCCTTTGTTATGCCTGCTGGCTGGGCAAGGGTTACTTGCCTGCGGTGGCGAGTTTTTCTATTGCCAACACGATGGGCGGGCAGTTTTGCTGGTTGATGAATTCGTAGCGCAGGGCGCGGTATTCGGTTTGCGGCAAGGCTTGGGCGAACGACAGGATGGCGGCGGTTTCGGGTTTGCCTTGTTCGTGCCCGTGATACAGCACGGCAATCAGGATGCCGCGCGGTTGCAGCAGGGCAAGCGCGGCTTGGAGCGCGGCGATGCTGGTTTCGGCTTGGGTGGTGATGTTGTGATCGCCGCGCGGCAGATAGCCCATGTTGAAAATGGCGGCGCTGATTGGCTGTTTGATGTGTTCGGCAAGGTGTTGATGCCCTGCGTGGATAAGCTGCACGCGCTCGCTGATGTGGTGTTGCTGCAAGCGATCAGCAGTGGCGGCAAGGGCGCTTTCTTGGATGTCAAACGCGAACACTTTGCCTGTGCTGCCAACGAGTTGGGCAAGCAATAGGGTGTCGTGTCCGTTGCCTGCGGTGCCGTCTAGCACGGTGTCGCCTGCGTGGATGTGTTGGCGTAGGAGGTCGTGGGCGAAGGGGATTTGGGTGGTAAGGGGCATTTTCAGGCTGCCTTTCTTGGGTTGGGGGAAGGGGGTAGGTTTTGTTGAAACTCGTTGCGCGGTCTTTCAGGCTGCCTTTTGTGGCGTTATAGGCAGCCTGAAATGGGGAGGGAGCGGCGATGGCTCGTTGCCAAATGGCTTGTTAAACAGAGTATGTCTGATTTGCCAAGATGCAAGATGTTGGCGAGCAGCGAATGCTCCATTGGGTTAGTTTTCAGGCTGCCTATTGGGTGTGTGCAATAGGCAGCCTGAAAAGTTTGCGAGTGGGCAAGAATGGATGTTTTGGGGTTCGCAACGAGATAATTGGGCTGCTTATTGGGCTGCTTATTGGGCTGGTTCGCCAGCGTTATTTTCGTGCCAACACTTCATCGGCCAATTCTAAATAAGCCTGTGTGCCCTTGGCTTTGGCATCGTATGCCAGCGCGGGCAAGCCGTGGCTGGGGGCTTCGGCAAGGCGCACGTTGCGCGGAATGGTGGTGGCAAATAATTGCGCGCCAAAGTGTTCTTGCAGCTGCGCACTCACGTCTTGGGCAAGGCGGTTTTGGTTGTTATACAGCGTGCGCACGATGCCGAAGATGCCGAGCTGGGGGTTGATGGCGTTGCGGATTTTGCGCACGGTGGCAACCAAATCGCTGATGCCTTCCAGCGCGTAGTATTCGCACACCATCGGCACCAGCACGCCGTCGGCGGCGACCAGTCCGTTGAGCGTGAGTAGGGTGAGCGTGGGCGGGCAGTCAATCAGAATATAGTCGTAATCATCGGCAACAAGGGCGAGCGCGTTTTTCAGCCGCATTTCGCGGGCGATTTCCTGCACCAGCTCCACTTCCGCGCCCGCCAGTTCGCGGTTGGCAGCGAGTAAATCGTAGCCGCCTGCTTGGCTGCGCGTTTTGGCAGCCTGAATATCGGCTTCGCCCAGCAAAACGTGGTACACGCCTTGTTCTATGCTGGTTTTGTCTATGCCGCTGCCAGTGGTGGCGTTCCCTTGCGGGTCTAGGTCTATCAGCAAAACGCGTTGTTTTTTGTGGGCAAGGCTGGCGGCGAGATTAACGGCGGTGGTGGTTTTGCCCACGCCGCCTTTTTGGTTGGCAATGGCGATGATTTTTGCGCTCATGGTTGGTTTCCTTGTGTGGGGCGCAGCAGGACGATGTGGCGTTCTGCGTTGAGTGTGGGAACGTGAACAGGGTCAATTTGGTAGGCGGCAACGTTTTCAGGCAGCCTGAAAAGCTCGTCTTGCGGATACACGCCTTTCATCGCCGCCCAATGCCCGTTTTCGCCCAGCAGATGGCGCGTTAGGCGCACAAAATCCGCCAGTTCGGCAAAGGCGCGGCTGGTAACGATGTCGGCTTGATTATCTTGCCAGTCTTCCACGCGGCTGCTGCTCACAGCGGCGTTGTCCAAGCCTAGCTCAATGATGGCTTGGCGCAAAAAAGTGGTTTTTTTGCTGTTGGCATCCACCATCGTAATCCGCAAATCGGGGCGGCAAATGGCGGCAGGAATGGCGGGCATACCGCCGCCGCTGCCCACGTCTATCATGCTTTGGGCGTTTGCCAGATAGGGCAAAATGGTCAAGCTGTCCAAAAGATGGTGGCTGATCATTTGCGCGGGATCGCGCAGGGCGGTGAGATTGTAGGTTTTGTTCCATTTTTGCAGCAGGGCAAGATAGGCAAGCAGCTTTTGCTGCTGCGCGGGGGGAATATCCAGCTGCATTTGGGCGATGCCAGCGGCGAGTTGTTCGGAAAACGGGGTCATGGCGCGAGAATAAGGTGAACAATAAGAAGCGCGGATTATAGCATTGTGCGATGCGTTTTCAGGCTGCCTTGTGTGTTGGCAAAGGCAGCCTGAAAACGGGTTGGGGGATTGTGCGAAGCAAAAACGTTTGCTTGCTTGTGCCGATTGCGTTGGATGCCGTTTCAGGCTGCCTGCTGCGTTTTGTTGTGCGTTTTGGTAAACAGGACACGGCTTGCGCGCAAGCCGTCATGGCGCGTGGCAGGTGTTTTCAGGCTGCCTGAGCTTTGTGCCCGCATTTCAGGCTGCCTGCTTCTCGCGCCACATCAAATAATCGCGCAAGGGCGGGGCAGGGGGATTGATGCAATGCGGGCAAATGCCCACGCTGTCTTCATCGTCATCTATTTCTGCCCAATGCCCCGCGTTGGGGTCAAAGCGGCTTTGTTGTAACACGGCTTGCACCAGCGCTTGCTCTTGGATAGGGTCAAATTCAAAGCGGCTGAGAATTTCATCCAGCAGCGCGGCTTCGGCGGGGCTAAATTGCGCGGAATATTGGCTGATTAAGCGGCGGTAATCGGGGTGTTGAATTTTGTTAAGCATGATGATTCCTAATATTGGGCAGCCTGAAAATGCACTTTCAGGCTGCCTTTGGGGATGATGAGTGGCGCTATTTTGCCTGCGCCTGCCGTTGATAGTGGACAAAATCGTAGCCAATGCCTTGCGCGGAAACGTGAGCTTCACGCGCCACTTCGCGCCATTCATCGCGCGAAAACGGCGGAAAAAACGCATCGCCTACGGGGTTAAGCGCAATTTCGGTTAAACGCAAATCGCTGGCAACAGGCAGCGCAGCGGCATAAATTTGCGCCCCACCAATGATAACGGCTTCGCACTCGCCCGCGCAGGCTTGCAAGGCAGCCTGAAAATCATGCACCACTTGCGCGCCATCCGCTTGCCAATCCGCTTGGCGCGTAATCACAATATTGCGGCGATTGGGCAACGGCTTGCGCGGCAGGCTGTCCCACGTTTTGCGCCCCATAATGATGGGCTTGCCTGTGGTGTAGCGTTTGAAAAAAGCGAAATCTTCAGGGATATGCCATGGGATTTGGTTGCCATTGCCGATGATGCGGTTTTGCGCGACGGCAGCGATAAGGGTGATTTGCATAAGCGTCCTTTGCGATAAATGATGGGGCAGGGGATAGAAAACCGCGAAGTTTACCGTTTTATTTTCAGGCTGCCTAATCTTAGCAACAGGCAGCCTGAAACCACCGCCGCCTGCGAAATGATACAATCGCTGCTTCTAATAATAGCAACAAAGCTCTGTTTACAAGAAAACCACAGCTCAAGTATCCTTGCCCCCGCAACCCCAAAGGCAGCCTGAAAAGCTAAACTCCCGTTAATATATTTTCAGGCTGCCCATTCAATCCCTATTCAACACCATGAACCCAACCACCCAACAAGAATTCAAACGCGGCATCAAAGATGTACTTCCCATTATGATTGGCATCATCCCCTTCGGGCTGATTCTCGGCGCGCAAGCAGGGCAAAAAGGCATGAGCGTGCTGGAAACCACCCTAATGATGGGGCTGAACTTCGCAGGCGGCTCCGAATTTGCCGCCGTTGGCTTGTGGGCATCGCCCTTGCCCGTGCTGCTCATCATCACCATGACTGCCATGATTAACAGCCGCCACATCCTAATGGGCGCCGCCCTTGTGCCGTATCTGCGCGATTTGCCGCTCAAAAAGCTGCTGCCCGCCTTGTTTGTGATGACAGACGAAAGCTGGGCAATGGGCATCGCCGATGCCAAACACCGCCAGCAAGCAGGCTTGCTGCCGTTTAGCTATCCTTATTATATGGGCACCGCCGCTGTGCTTTATGTGATGTGGGTGGGCTGCGGCTTGCTCGGCTCATCGCTCGCACCCTTGCTGGGCGATGTATCTCGCTTCGGCTTTGGCATGGCGTTTCCTGCCGTGTTTTTGGTGTTGGTGCGCGGTATGTGGCGCGGTTTTCAGGCTGCCAAACCGTGGCTCATCAGCCTTATTGTCGCCATTATTGTGTACGCCCTTGCGCCCAATGGCGGCTGGTACGTCCCCGCAGGCACGCTGGCAGGGCTGCTCTTTGCCTACTTCGCCAATGGAGACGCCAAATGATTAGCTGGGCTTCGTTTTTCACCATCATCGGCATGCTCTGCGTAACTTATTCCACCCGCTTGCTCGGCTTTTTCTTGTTAAAAAACAGAACACTCTCGCCGCGCATGGCACGCACGCTAGAAGCCGCGCCCGCCTGCGTGTTGTTATCCGTTATCGCGCCGCATTTTATTTCCAACAAACCGCACGAGCTTATCGCGCTCGCCGTAACCCTATTTATGGCAGCGCGCTTTGCCATGCTGCCAACCGTTATCGTTGCCGTGGCAACATCGGGGATACTCGGCTGGTTGATGGCATAACAGCAGGCGCCGCCCATTCCCAGCCAAAAATCGCAATCTCTCCACCAAATCGCGCATCGCCGCGCCAAAGCATTGCGCAACATTTTCAGGCTGCCTAAAATCGCTCCATCAACATTCGCCCTAAACCCCATGACCATCTTAGACAACCTTATCACCCTAGCCCAAATAACAGGCAGCATTGACGTGCAATGCAGCTTCAATGGCGATTGGTATGTGCGCCACAACCACAACCGCACCCAAGGTGTTGTGCACATCGTAACCCACGGCACAGGCTACCTAAAACTAGACAATGAAGCCCAAGCCCGCCAATTGCAAGCGGGCGACATCATCTTTTTCCCGCGCAACGCCGCCCACACGCTCAGCAGCCAAATCGGCTGCAACAACACGCAACACGCCCCCAGCATCAGCCAACAAGACGCCATCACCCACAAACAAACCAGCACCAGCGCCAATGCCGCCCAGCTCAATCTATACTGCGCCCATTTCGCCTACGAAACCCACAACAGCCTGCTGCAAGGGCTGCCTGAAATCATCATTCTCAACACCCCACACAGCACCACCCAAGCCATCGTTAGCCTTTTGCAATACGAAATCAGCCAAAACGAACACAGCACCACCGCCGCCATCAACGCTCTCTCCACCGTATTACTCGTTCACATCCTGCGCACCTATTTAAGCCAAAACGAGCATCAAGCCCCCTTAACAGGCGTGCTCAACGGCTGGCGCGATCGCCGCCTGCGCAGCGTTGTCCAAGCCGTAACCCAAGAACCCGAGCGCGACTGGCGCGTAGAAACCCTAGCCGAGCTTGCCAAGCTCTCCCGCGCCCAACTTATGCGCCTTTTTCGCAGCCAAATGCAAACCAGCCCGCATGCCTTTGTTAACAATATGCGCCTGCAAAAAGCCGCCATGCTCCTGCGCAACAGCCAAAACACCGTGCTCGCCGTTGCGCTGGAATCAGGCTATCAATCCGAAACCCACTTTGGCAAAGTGTTCAAAAAACACTACGGCTGCACCCCCAAGCAATACCGCCAACAGCGCATCACCGCTGAAACGCTGAAAACAGAAGATTACAGCATTTGATTTTTCTTCATTACAACAACGCCAAAAGCGTTTTCAGGCTGCCTATCGTGATCACCAATAGGCAGCCTGAAAACGCTTTATTCAATTAAATCAAATGGTTTTATTCAAACCGTTTTCCCCAGCAACACAACATCCGCCAGCATCCCATCCAAATCGCACACCTCAGGCAATCGCCCCCAAATCTCAAAGCCCGAGCCACGAAACAGCGCCATGCTCGCCGCGTTGTGCGCAAAAATCACCGCAACCAATTTATACACACCCAATGCAGGCGTGCGCCGAATCATCTCGCCCAATAGCCATTTCCCCAAGCCCGCCCCGCGATGTTGCGCGTGAATATAAATGCTTACTTCGGCGGTGCGATGGTATGCCGTGCGCGGATAATAATCGCTTAGGCTCGCCCAAGCCATCAGGCAGCCTGAAACATCGCGCACCACATAAAGTGGACGATTCTCGCGCTGATGCGCCGCAAACCAAGCCTCGCGCTCGGCAACGGAAACAGGCTGCAAATCCGCCGTAACTTGGCGCGAAGCAATGGTGCTGTTGTAAATCGCCACAATGTCGGGCAAATCTTCGCGCTGCGCCAGCGAGAGCGTGTAGTCCATCACGAAATACCCGTTTTCATTTTGGTTTCAGGCACTTCCGTTTGTTCATGCCAATCCACTTGCCCGTCATGCAAAATCGTTTGTATCATCGCCTGCGTTTCGCCATCCACCTCGCGCACCACGCTCATCAGGTTTTCATTAGTAAACATCGGCAAGCTTGGGTCATACACCTCTGCCAAGCGATCAGACATATACCGATCGCGTGCCGCATAAAACTTGCTCAGCTCACGCGCTTTCTCAGGCGGCATGCCCAGTTTTTCCAAAGCAATGCGCCCCGCACGCACCGAAGAATCCGACAGCTCGCGGATAACGTAACTCGCCCCCGCATGGCGCAAATCATAAGCGTGTACACGGTCATGCGCCCGCGCAATAATCGGCAGAGTAGGGTAGTGGCGGCGCACATATTCCACAATCGCCGTGGTGCTGCTTTTATCATCAATCGCCACAATCAGCAGCTTCGCGTGTGCCAAGCCCGCCGAGCCCAGCAATTCAGGGTCAGTCGCATCGCCGTAATACGATTTAATCCCCAGTTTCGCCAAGCCCTCCACCATTTCCGCATGGTTATCAATCACCGTAGTGTGGTAGCCGCAAGCCGTCAGCATGCTGTTGATGTGCTGCCCAAATCGTCCATGCCCCAGCAGGATAACAGGGTTTTCCTCGTCAATCGTATCGTGTTGGCGACTTTCTGCGTTCTCTTCCTTAATCGCACGCGGCGCAAAAACCTTTTCATAAACAATAAACAACAGCGGCGTCAGCACCATCGACAACGCCACCACCAAGTTAATACGATCCAACACCGTTTTCGGCAAAACATGGTTCGCCTGCGCAATCGACAACAACACAAAACCAAATTCCCCCGCCTGCGCCAAACTCAGCGCAAACAGTTTGGTCGCCAATGAAGGCAGCCTGAAAATCTTAGCCAGCAGCCACAGCACCGCAGCCTTAACCAGCAGCAAAGCCAATGTCATCCCAATAATCGGGAAAAACTTGCTTTGCAAAATCGCAAAATTCATCCCCGCGCCCACTGTGATGAAAAACAGCCCCAAAAAAATCCCTTTAAATGGCTCCAAACGGCTTTCCATTTCGTGCCGATAAGTGCTGTTTGCCAACGTAACCCCCGCCACAAAAGCCCCCAGCGCAGGAGATAAGCCCACCAGCGACATCAGCGTAGCAATGCCCACCACCAAAAGCAGCGTAAACACGGTAAACATCTCGCGCACACGGCTTTTGATGATGATGCGAAACATAAACGGCACCAAATAACGCACCGCTAACACAATCAGCAAAATCGCCGCCACGCTCACAATCGCCACAATCCAACCGGGTTGATGCGCCAGCAAATTGCCCGCCGTATGCCCACCTTCGCCTTTTTTCGCAATACCAGAAGTCGCCAAAAGCGGCATCAGCGCCAGCATAGGAATTGCTGCCACATCTTGAAACAACAGCACCGCAAACCCAGCCTGCCCACCAGCCGTTTGCATCAACTGCTTCTCGTTATACGTTTGCAACACAATCGCCGTGGACGACAACGCCAAAATACAGCCCACCGCCACGCCAATTTGCCATTTATAGCCCAAAGCCATAGAAATGCCCGTAATCGCCGCCACCGTCAGCACCACTTGCAAGCCACCCAACCCCAGCAGTTTATGCCGCAGTTGCCACAACATTTTTGGCGCAAGCTCCAAGCCCACCAAAAACAGCATCATTACCACACCAAATTCTGCAACGTGTTGAATAGATTCTGCTTCCTTACCAACAAAGTGCAAAACAGGACCTATCAATATCCCTGCCATTAAGTACCCTAATACAGAGCCTAAGCCCAATTTTTGTGAGATTAAAACCGCTCCCACAGCAAACGAAAGATAAATAAAGGCGTAAAGAAGAAGCGCAGTCATGCGGGCTGTCCTTAATTAATAGTGTGGTGAAAGGAGAAAACAATAAGAAAATGTAAAAATTGGTTTTTTTGTATTTGCGACAAGATAAAAAGAAATTGACGCAATTTGTTGCCAAGTACCTAGATTTTACAAAATTTTCTTGCAAAAAGATAGCTTGCAAATGATTTTAGCAGGGCAAAATTGCGTAAGAAAAAGGTAAAGATGGATTTCAAATAAAATATTTAACATAATATACATTATTGGAACTTATTGATGTTCCTAAAAATTGCGACTGTTGCACAAAATTTTCACAAAAAATACTTTAACTCATTGCGTAATAATGATATATTCGCCGCTTGTTTTCGCGTGGCATCCAAATAGCTAGCGCATTACCTTATTTCTTTTTAATTCACCACATTTAAATCTTTTTGGAATACAAAATCTTATGGCAATTTTAAAATTTGGCAAGACTATTTGTGTCGCTTCGTTATTGAGCTTTGGTTTGATGAGCAATGCTTATGCTGTTGATGATGAAGATGTTTTGGGGCAATTTTTAGAACAAAAATTTGTCACGCAACAAGTAGCTCAAAATGGCGCGCCTGTGCAAACGCTGGAACCTGATCCGCTTGCTGCTTATATGCAGCCTTCTGCCAATTTTAATGCTGCGCCTACTCGTGCGGTTGATACCAACACGATTCAATATCAGGCGGCGCAAGCGGGCCCTATGTTGAAAGCGCAATCTGCTTTGATTATGAATGCGAAAACGGGGCAGATTTTGTATCAAAAAAATATGAGTAGCGTGCGTTCAATTGCTTCTATTTCTAAATTGATGTCGGCGATGGTGTTGCTGGATGCGCATTTGGATATGAATGAGCAAATTATGATTACAGAGGCGGAAATTGATCGTTTGAAAGGCACCAGCAGCCGTTTGTCGGTGGGCACTACGCTGACGCGGGCGCAATTGTTGCACTTGGGTTTGATGAGTAGTGAAAATCGTGCGATTCATGCGCTGGCGCGGACTTATCCTGGTGGTATGCCTGCGTTTGTGGCGGCGATGAATAATAAGGCGCGCAGCTTGGGGATGGTGAATAGCCGTTTTTATGAGCCGACTGGTTTAGATCCGCGCAATGTTTCAACAGCGTTGGAATTGGGCAAGATGGTTCAGGCGGCGAGCAATTATGCCAAGATTCGTGAATTGACGACTTCTAATTATGGGCAGGCGTACACTAGCAGCGGTAAGCTGCAACAGTATAAAAATACGAATGTTTTGGTGCGCGAGGGGCAAATGAATATTACGCTGCAAAAAACGGGTTATATCCGCGAGGCGGGACGTTCTATGGTGCTGCAAGCGAAAATGGGGCAAACGCCTGTGGTGATTGTGGTGTTGGGTTCGGCGACTTCGGCTAGTCGTGCGAGCGATGCACGTTCTTTGGGCAGCATCGCGCAGATGACGCTGTAATCAATAGCCATACAAAAACGCATCTTGTTTACGGATGCGTTTTTTACGTGTTCAGGCTGCCTTAATATGCTAACTATTGAGGCAGCCTGAAAATATAATGCGAAGTGTCGCAATGGGCGTTGCAAATTGGGGGCGATGATGAAGCGCCCTACTCTGCCCTGCTCTATGATTTTCGGGTTGCGGTTTTCAGGCTGCCTTTGTGTGGATAGGCAGCCTGAAATTTATTTTTGCTTGGTGGATGCTTTTTGCGCTTCATTCAGCATTTGTGTTTTCAGGCTGCCTTTGCCTTTTTGCTCGCTTTTTTCCAGCGCTTCTAGCTGTTGCAATGTGTAGGCGGCGGATTGGTTGCCTTGTGCGGCGGCTTTGCGATACCAATATTTGGCTTTTGCCATATCTTTGTTTACGCCTGAGCCTGTGGCGTAGCGCGCGGCTAGGTTGTTTTGCGCTTCGGAGTGTCCTTTTTTAGCGGCTTTTTCGTACCAATAGGCGGCTTTTTTGTAGTCTTGCGCGGTGCCTGTGCCGTCGCTGTACATCAGGCCCGCCATAAATTGCGCTTCGGGCTCGCCTTGTGCGGCGGCTTTTTCGTACCAATACAGGGCTTGTTTGGCATCGGCTTTGGTACCCAAGCCGTCTTGATACAGCACAGCTAGGTTGTGCTGCGCGGTGGCGTCGCCTTTTTTGGCGAGCGGTTCTAGGATTTTGAACGCGGTTGTGTAGTCGCCTTTTTGCACGGCGGCGATGGCTTGGTTGTAAATAGCTTGGTTGGCGTTGGTTTTTTTGCTGCTTTGTTTAGTGGGGGCTTTTGCCAGTGCGGTTTGCGGGGCAAATGTGAACGCGGCTAAGCTGGCGGCGAGTAGGCAGGTTTTCCATGTTTTCATGATGATTCCTTATTCGGTGGCGACGTGAACGCTGGTGGGGTTGAGCGGGGCTAAATCTTGGGGCGAGATGGCGACGAGAAAGCCGCGTTTGCCGCCGTTGATGTAGATGGTGGGCAGCGAGTAGATGCTTTCTTCTACGTACACGGGCAGTTGGGTTTTGGTGCCGAATGGGCTGGTGCCGCCGACTAAATAGCCTGTCCATTTGTTGGCTTGGTTGGGCTGGGCGGGTTCTATGTGTTTCATGCCTAGCTCGCGGGCTAGGTTGCGCGTGGAGATGTGTTTGTCGCCGTGCATGATGCAGATTATCCCTTGTTTTTTATCGTTTTCTAGCACGATGGTTTTGACCACGGCGTGTTCGTCCACGCCAAAATGTTGCGCGGGGACGGTTGTGCCACCGTGTTCTACATAGGGATAAAGTTTGGGCTCAAAGGCGATGTTGTGCTCGCGCAGAAAGCGGATGGCGGGAGTGATGGGGTAGTCGGGTTTTGCCATGATGATTGGGAAACAATTGAAAAAATGGGATTTTAGCATTTTCAGGCTGCCTTATGCAGTTGGCGGGACTGCTGCGATGGCTGTTGCGCTGGGCAAATAGGCAGCTTGAAAATTGATAATATGTTGTTTTTATTAGAATTGATTGCTGCGAATAGTGATAGGTGCGCACGATAAACCATGCGCCAGCCGTGCAAAATCCAGCCAAATCCACTATGATGATTGGCATCACATTCCAAACAAAGGAGTACACAAAATGGCGGCACAATCTTGGCTTTATTGGGCGCTGGCTTCGGCGATTTTTGCGGCGATGACGGCGATTTTTGCCAAACTGGGTTTGCAGGGCGTGGATTCGGATTTTGCGACGTTTATCCGCACGCTGGTGATTATCGCGGCGTTGAGCGCGTTTTTGACTTATGCAAAAAAGTGGCAGCCGCTGGGCAGTTTGTCGGCGAAGAATTGGCTGTTTTTGATTTTGTCGGGCTTGGCAACTGGGGCTTCTTGGCTGGCGTATTTTAAGGCGTTGCAAATGGGCGATGCTTCGCAAGTTGCGCCGATTGATAAGTTGAGCGTGGTGCTGGTGGCGGTGTTTGCGGTGGTGTTTTTGGGGGAACGCCCGAACGGGCAGACTTGGCTGGGGATTGCGCTGGTGGCGGCGGGGGTGTTGGTGTTGGCGATTAAGCGGTGATGCGTAAGGCAGCCTGAAAAGCAAAACGGAATTGCGAAGCTAAAACGGTTTATCCCTTTTCAGGCTGCCTCTGTTTATCCCGCCGTTGCATGGCGTTGCGCCGCCATACCCACGCTTTCGGTGCGCTAAACTTCAAGCGTTGGCGCATTGAATTGAATAGCGAAAGGCAGCCTGAAAAGGGATAAAACCCGTTTTCAGGCTGCCTTTTGTTGCGGGCGGATGGGATGTTTACACATCGTTATGCCGTGCCATTTTGTTTACATGGCTTGCTCATATAGGCAGCCTGAAAGCCGAAGGTTTCAGAATATTGGGCTTTCAGGCTGCCTTTTATGCTGCTTGCTGCACGTCCACATAACTCAGCACGTCTGCCATCACTTCATCAGGCGCGCCCGCGCTGGTAATCACCACGCCCTGCTCGTCCGCTTCCAGCGGCTGCAAGGTGTCTAGCTGGGATTGAATCATGCCGGCTTTCATGTAGTGCCCTTGCCGCGATTCCATGCGCTGGCGGTTGGCTTCAATGGGCGGCGATAAATGCACAAAATGCACTTCGCCCTGCGCTTGCCGCAGAATATCGCGGTAGCTGCGTTTGAGCGCGGAGCAGGTAACGATGGTATAGCGTGCACCGTGTTGCGCTTGCTCGCTCATCCAATCGCGCAGCCTTTCCAGCCACGGGCGGCGGTCGTCGTCGTTGAGCGGGATACCCGCGCCCATTTTGTCGCGGTTGGCTTGGGTGTGGAAATCATCGCCCTCGGCGAAGGGGCAATGCAAATGTTGTTGCAGGGCTTGGGCGACGGTGGTTTTGCCGCAGCCGCAGATGCCCATGATGATGTAGTGTCGGGTCATGAGATGTTCCTAAAATAAGCGAGGCAAGGCATCGAGGCAGCCTGAAACCGCCCCGCTGGGGTTGAAAGGATTAGCCCAGCAACGCAACCGCACCCGCCGATAGCGCAAAGCCAATCAGCGCGATGAGGGTTTGATTGACCGTCCACGTTTTCAGCGTGGTGGCGACGTCTAAATTGAGCAGTCGCCCCACCAGCCAGAAGCCTGAATCGTTCACATGGCTGGCGGCCACCGAGCCTGCCGCCGTTGCCAGCACCACGCCCGCCAGTTGCCATTCGTTATAGCCCGCAGCGGCAACGGCGTTTGCCATCAAGCCAGCGGCGGTGGTTAGGGCAACGGTTGCCGAGCCTTGCGCGATGCGCAATGCCAACGCCACCAAAAAGCAGCCGAGCAACACGGGCACGCCCAAATGCGCCATGCTGTCTTTAAGCGCGTCGCCAATGCCCGATGCCCGCAACACGCCGCCAAACATCCCGCCCGCGCCTGTAATCAGGATAACGGAGCAAACCGGCCCGAGCGTGCCATCCAGCGTTTTTTCCAACGCGCTGCCGTTCATGCCGCGTTTGGTGCCGAGAAAATACATCGCCGCCAACACCGAAATCAGCAAGGCAACGGGCGTGCTGCCGACCATACGCAAGAATTGCACGGCGGACGATTTGCCATCCACCCAGCCCGATGCGCTGGCCATGTGCAAACCTGTGTTCAAGAAAATCAACAGCATGGGAATCATCATCAGCGACACCACCAAGCCTGCACTGGCGGGGGCTTGCGGCTGGTCGTTGTCTTGTTTGCCGCCTGCGATTAAATCAGGCACGCTAATGGGGAACATTTTGTCTGCCGCCAAGCCCCATGCGTAGCCGCTAATCAGCCATGTGAGCACGGCGATGGGGATACCCAAAATCAAAATGTAGCCCAAATTTGCGCCGTATAACTCGGCGGCGGTAATCGGGCCAGGGTGCGGCGGCAGGAAAACGTGCATCACGGAAAACGCGCCGATAGACGGCAAGGCATACGCCAGCACGGTGGCTTTCATGCGCCGCGCCACGGCAAACACGATGGGCAGCATCACCACCAAGCCCGCGTCAAAGAAAATGGGGAAGCCAAACAGCAGCGATGCCACGCCCAGCGCAAACGGAGCGCGTTTTTCGCCAAAGGTGCGAATCATGGCATCGGCAAGCGATTGCGCCCCGCCCGATGTTTCCACCAGCCGCCCAAGCATTGCGCCTAGGCTGACCAAAATCGCCACGCCGCCGAGCGTGCCGCCAAAATTTTTCAGCAACACATCGTTCACAATGGCTTGCGCGGGGATGCCTGTTGCCAGCGCGGTGAGCAGGCTCACCACGGTGAGCGTGAGCAGCGCGTGAACGCGCCAGCGCATAATCATCAACAAAATTAAGGCGATAGCTGCGGCGGCAATCAGCAGCAGCGTGCCTGAGCTTAGGGTTTGATGCCAATCGTTCATGGGATTCTCCTGTTGTAGCAAGGGATGGTGGGAAATAATTGTTAGAAATCAGAACCGGATGAACCGTTGCGGGGGTGGTGTTGCGCCCTGCCCTTGCGACATGGATGCGGCGAAGCAAACGGCGCAGCGGGCGCGTTGTTGGGCGTGCGAACTGCCGCGCGGATGGTTCAGCTGGGGCAAATGCAACGATTGCCTACTCATTTTTCAGGCTGCCTCATCGTGCAAACAAAAGGCAGCCTGAAAAACAATCCAATGGCGCATGGGCGGCTTGCCGACATTTTGGCGACGAGCCGTTGCCGCTCCATTTTTCGTTTTTCAGGCTGCCTTTAACGATAACCGCCCTAGCCCAACGCTTTGCGCGCGCCGGCAAACAAACGATACCAGCCCGCCAGCTCATGCTGTTTCCAGCTTTCGGGCAGCCAGCTCATTTGCGCGGTGCGGAAGGTGCGCTCGGGGTGCGGCATCATAATGGTAACGCGCCCGTCTGCCGTGGTGATGCCTGCGATGCCGTTGGGCGAGCCGTTGGGGTTGAGCGGATAGCTTTGGGTAATTTCGCCCAAGCCGTCGATGTATTGCAGGGCGATGGCTAAATCTTGCGGCACGTCTGCACCATTTGCGCCGTTCAAATGGGCAAAATCGGCACGGCCTTCGCCGTGGCTCACCACCACGGGCAAGGCGCTGCCCACCATATCCGCCAAGATAATGGACGGCGATTTGGGCACGCGCACCATGCTAAACCGCGCTTCAAACTGCTCGGATTCGTTGCGCTTGAATTTCGCCCAATGGTTGGCATGGGGGATGATTTCGGCAAGGTTGCTCATCATTTGGCAGCCGTTGCACACGCCCAGGCTCAATGTGTCGGGGCGGGCGAAAAAGGCGGCGAACATATCGCGCAGCTTGGCGTTGAACAAAATGGTTTTTGCCCAGCCTTCGCCCGCGCCCAGCACGTCGCCGTAGCTAAACCCGCCGCACGCCGCCAGCATTTGGAAGTCGGCAAGGTTGGCGCGCCCGCTGAGCAAGTCGGACATATGCACGTCATACGCCGCAAAGCCCGCGCGGTGGAACGCCGCCGCCATTTCCACTTGCCCGTTTACGCCTTGTTCGCGCAACACGGCAATCTTGGGTTTCAGGCTGCCTGAAACGAATGGCGCGGCAATATCCTCTTGCAAATCAAAGGTTAAATCGGCGAATAATCGGCTGCGGGCTGGGTCTTGCAGCAGGGCGAATTCGCTGTCGGCACAGGCGGGGTTGTCGCGCAGGCGTTGGATTTGGTGGCTGGTTTCCTGCCATGCAGCCTGCAAATCGGCCAATGCAAACACGGTTTCGCCGATTTTGAGGTCGCCGCTGCCGATTTCAGGCTGCCCTATTTGATACAGCAGTTCGGGGAACTCGCGCTGCTCGAACAATGCCTGCACATAATGCAAATCTTCATGGCGGATTTGGATGACCGCACCCAGTTCTTCATTGAACAGGATGTCTTGGTCGCAGCGGTTTTCCACCAGCCGTTCCATGGCGAAATCTTCTTCCAAATCAATGTTCAGCCCGGTGCGGCCGGCAAACGCCATTTCTGCCAGTGTGGCAAACAGGCCGCCGTCCGAACGGTCGTGATAGGCCAAGAGTTTTTCTTCCGCCACCAGCTGCTGCATGATTTCGTAGAACACTTTCAGTGTGTCCGCGTCGATGTCGGGGCTTTCGCCGCCCAAGTCGTTCCACACTTGGCTCAATGCAGAGCCGCCCATGCGTGCTTTGCCGAAGCCTAAATCCACCAGCAGCAGCACGCTGTCCGCCACGGGTTTGATGTCGGGCGTAACGGTTTTGCCCACGTCCTGCACGAGGGCGAAGGCGGAAATAATCAGGGAGAGCGGCGACACGACGGATTTCTGCGCGCCGTTTTCCTGCCACACGGTCTTCATCGACAGGCTGTCTTTGCCCACGGGGATGCTCACGCCGAGCGACTGGCACAGTTGCGAAACGGCATCCACGGTGCGGTAAAGTTTCTCGTCTTCGCCCTTCACGCCGCAGGCTGCCATCCAGTTGGCGGAGAGTTTGATGTTGCCCACTGCGCCGATATGGGTTGCCGCGATGTTAGTCAATGCCTCGCCCACGCACATTCTGCCCGATGCAGGCGCGTCAAACAGGGCGAGCGCGGGTTTTTCGCCCATACTGATGGCTTCGCCGCGATGTGTGTTAAAGCCCATCAGCGTAACGGCGCAGTCGGCCACGGGGGTTTGCCACGCGCCCACCATTTGGTCGCGGTGGGTTAAGCCGCCTACGCTGCGGTCGCCAATGGTAATCAGGAAGTTTTTGGCGGCAACGGCGGGCAGGCGCAGGATGCGGTAGGCGCTTTCGCGCAAATCGTATTTTGCTGCGTCAAATGCGGTTTCAGGCTGCCTTACGGTGTTATCCGTGCGCGTGGTTTTGGGCGGTTTGCCCAGCAACACATTGAGCGGCAAATCAACAGGGCTGTTGTCAAACACATCATCGCGCACGCGCAAATGCCCGTCATCGGTAGCCGTGCCGACCACGGCAAACGGGCAACGCTCGCGCTCGCAAATGGCGCGGAAGGTGGCTAAATCGTCGGGCAAAATTGCCAGCACATAACGCTCTTGCGATTCGTTGCACCAAATTTGCAAGGGTGACAAGCCGTGTTCTTCCAGCGGCACATCACGCAGCCTGAAAATCGCGCCGCGCCCCGCATCGTTGACCAGCTCGGGGAAGGCGTTGGACAAGCCGCCCGCGCCCACATCGTGGATGGCGATAATCGGATTGCCTTGGCCGAGCTGCCAGCAGCGGTCGATGACTTCCTGCGCACGCCGTTCGATTTCGGGGTTGCCGCGCTGCACGGAGTTGAAGTCCAAATCCGCGCTGTTGCTGCCCGTGTCCATCGATGAGGCCGCGCCGCCGCCCAAGCCGATGAGCATGCCTTTGCCGCCGAGCTGGATTAACAGCGCGCCTTCGGGAATTTCGTGTTTATGTGTTTGTTCCGCCTGAATATTGCCCAAGCCGCCGGCAATCATAATTGGCTTGTGGTAGCCGTGAACCGTGCCGTTTTTCTCCGCTTCAAAGGTGCGGAAATAGCCCAAGAGGTTCGGGCGGCCAAATTCGTTGTTGAACGCTGCACCGCCGAGCGGGCCGTCGGTCATGATGTCCAAGGGCGAGGCGATGTGTTCGGGTTTGCCGTAATCCTGCTCCCAAGGCTGCCTGAAACCGGGGACTTGCAGGTTGGATGTGGTGAAGCCTGTCAAACCGGCTTTCGGGCGCGAGCCGCGACCCGTTGCGCCTTCGTCGCGGATTTCGCCGCCCGCGCCCGTGGCCGCACCCGCAAACGGAGCGATGGCGGTGGGGTGGTTGTGCGTTTCCACTTTCATCAGGATGTGCGTGTTTTCGTTGTGAAACTCGTAGACTTGGTTACGCGCTGCGCTGGGGTAGAACCGCGCGATTTCCGCGCCTTCAATAATGGATGAATTGTCTTTGTAGGCAACGATGGTGCCGCTGGGGCTGGCTTCGTGGGTGTCGCGTATCAGGCGAAACAGCGATTTTTCTTGCTTTTCGCCGTTGAGCACAAAATCGGCGTTGAAAATTTTGTGCCGACAATGCTCGCTGTTGGCTTGGGCAAACATCATCAGTTCTACGTCTGACGGATTGCGGTTCAATGCGCGGTAGTTTTCCAGCAGATAGTCCACTTCATCGGGCGAAAGTGCCAAGCCCATCTCGGCGTTTGCGGCGAGCAGCGCGTCTTTGCCGCCGCCCAAAATATCCACGCTGGCGCATGATGGGTTATCGTGTTGCGCAAAGAGTTGCTCGGCAGCCTGAAAACTGGGCAGCACGCTTTCGGTCATTCTATCGTGCAACAAGGTTGCCCATGCGGCGCGCTCATCGGTTTTCAGGCTGCCTGAAAGCGATACTGCCATGCCGCGTTCTATCCGCTCAATGTGCGCCAAGCCGCAGTTGTGCGCGATGTTGGTGGCTTTGGATGACCACGGCGAAATCGTGCCAACGCGCGGGGTGATTAAAAAAAGGCTTTGCATGGCATCTGGGGGAGTTACCCGTTCAGCAGCCAGCAAAGCCTTTAATTGCAACACATCCGCATCTGATAGCGGCGCATCCGATGCCACAAAATACCAATATTCGCTGGCAACAGCGTGTTCAGGCAGCCCGAGCGTTTGGGCTTTTTGCAGCAATTTGTTGATGCGGAAAGCAGAAAGCGCGGTTTCGCCGCGAAAAGCAGTAACAACAGGCATGGTCTCAATCTTTCATCAGACAAGGGTTGGGAAAAAGGCGGATTATACGCGAGATTGATGCCGCGCATGATGCGGTTTTACGGTAAACTAATGCCTTTTTTCAGGCTGCCTATTTTCAGGCTGCCCTTTATTATTGACTATCGTATGACTGCACACACGCCCCATCCCCACACCGCCAAAGTTCGCCCCAGCAAAACG